>JAUZRY010000103.1 GCA_030949995.1 Ardenticatenia bacterium | reverse complement strand
CCGAGCCTGCCCGAGCACGCCGCCCGCGGCCACGGCCAGGAGCGCCTGCACCACCTGAAAGGCGCGTTCATCCGCTTCGGGCCAAGGGTTACGCCAGATCAGCAGGCGAGCCCGCACGTGGGCGAAGAGCTGGACGGCCGCCGAAGCTCCCAGGGCGAAGAGCCCGAGCCCAATAAGGGCGTAGTCGCGACGAGCAGTGGCCAAATAGGTCATGCTCAAGAAAATGCCGAAGAAGAGGAGGGCGGCTCCAAGGTCACGCTGTAGCACCAGCAGAACCATGGCGAAGCCCCACATCGAGAGCATGGGGAAGTAGACCCACAACCATCGCCGCTCCCGCCACAGGCGGCCGAGGCGAATGGCTCGGAATTTCTCGTGGTGTTGGTCCAAGTAGGAGGCCAAAAAGATGATCAGCAGGAGCTTGAGGGGCTCCGATGGCTGAAACCCGATGGGGCCTATGCGTAGGAACATGGACTGGCCGCCCCCCAAGGGACTCAGGCCGATCAACACGGTGATGAGAAGCACCAAGATGCCGGGCAGAATGAGGCTGTAGCGCACTCGCCTCAGGGTGAAAAGGGCGTGGGGCCATGTGGCCACCCCCACGGCCACGCCCAAGCCCACAACCATGGCCATCACCTGCCGGGCGGTGAAGTTGCTCGCCAGGCGCTCGATCATTACCAGCCCCACGGCGTTGAGCATGGTCACCAGGGGCAAGAGCACTGGGTCCCGGCGTGGACACCGCGCGCCCAGAACAACGTGAGCGGCCATCAACGCAGCGGCAACGACCACAACAGGCCACCAGTGGCCGCTGGCCGTGGGCACGTCGAGCTGCCGGAGCAACCAGAAGCCCACGGCCAGGAAAGCCAGAGGAAAGCTCAACGAAGCCTTCCGAAGCTCAGCTGGCCACATGCCAACGGCGAAGGTGGACAGAGGCAGCCTGGATCATGTGCGGGCTCCCCGCGGGTGATGCGGAGCTGCGCGGACGGCCATGCCGTCACGGCGTCACCGGGTTTATTCGCCCTTGCCCCAGTACTTGTCGAGCAGAAAGGCCAACCGCCGGCGGGTCTCCACGGGCACCAGTTCCGGCGGCGTCATGAGCGCGTCCTTCAGGGCATGCCACGTGGGGCTTTCCTTCCCCTCCAGCAGCTTGACGGCGTTGCGGATGCCCTCCTGGGCTACCTTCACGTTCTTCTGCAGCGTCTTGATCACCATCTCCACGGTGACGGGCTCCTCCGACTCGTGCCATACACGTCGTAGTCGGTGACGTCAGGGCCCATGGCTTGGCGCGGGCGATCTCGGCCTCACACGGGCCCGGTGGGCCTCCGGTACGGTCAAGTCATCGTCTCTGGAAATGATGTCCATGCCCCACTGGCGGAAGACGCGTGGATTGCCGCAGAGGGGAGCCGGGGCGCCTTCGATTACCACAGGGGTTGCCATGCCCCATGTGGACCGTGGCGCCCGCCTGTTGGACGGCCTCGTAAAGCACATTGCTCAGGACCGGGCAGAAAGGATCGGCGAAGCTGATGTGGGCCACGAGGCCGTTGCCGAAGAAGGTGAGAGGACGACCGCGGGTGCGGTCGAAGAGGCCGCTGGGGATGACGATGTCCCCGGGCCGGTACTCTTCGCGCAGGCTGCCACAGGCGCTCACGGCGATGAGCCACTTGACCCCAAGGCGCTTCATGGCGTAGATGTTGGCGTGGCTGGGCAGTTCACCCGGAAGAATGCGGTGGCCTCGCCCGTGGCGGGGCAGAAAGGCCACCCGTTTGCCCTCCAGCGTGCCGATCACGATGGTGTCGCTGGGCTTGCCGAAGGGGTATCCACGTCCACTTCGGTCACGTCCGTGAGTCCTTCCATGGCATAGAGCCCACTGCCGCCGATGACGCCGATCTCGACATGCTCCATGGAGACCTCCTCTCTGAACCTCTTCTCCTGTGTTTCGGGAACGACACGGAGCGGCGCTGTGGCGATTGTAATAAACTCCCCATGAGCGGTCAACTCAGCTTGAGCAGGCGTGGGGGCGAGAGCCGCGTGGGGTTGGCCGGAAGAAACTTGCCTTCTCCGCCAAGATGACTAGACTAATATGGCGCCCTGCGGTGTGCGTGATGCTGTTCTGACGCCCAGACCCTACATCAAGCGAGAGGGGTCTGTTGCTCTTATGAGATGGGGTGACCTCCGGCCTCGGCCGGCGGACACTCTGTCGGGCAGGACCCCACCTGACCGACGCGGGTTCTCGCGCGTCTCAGCACACGGCACTGCGGGGCGTGTTATGTTGGGATTCGCCCACGCGTCCTGTGCCGTTCGCGCGGGGCAGGCTGTGTGAGCCGCGACTTAGGGGGAGCTTCCCTCTCGTGTGAGTGCTTCCAGTTGTGTCAGCACGTCTTTGAGGGCTTGCAACTCTTCGCCGAACCGGGCCCAATCTCCCTCAACGCGCGCCTCCTCAGCCCGCTGGTAGTGCTCGTTGGCCCGGCGGACCAGCTCGGCAATGGCCTCGCTGCCTGTGGACGGCGAGGGCGTGGGAAGATCGGCCGGGGACGATGCCTCGGCGACATCGCCTGGAGTGGCGGGTGTGATCCCATTGACCAAGGCCGCAATGGCCTCTTCCAGCGTTTCCCGCATGACGACCCGGTTGCCACTGGCCACGATGACCCGCTTGAGCTCGGGCAGCTCCCCGGTCTCGGCCAACAGGTAGAGGGGCTCAATGTAGAGCACCGACTGCTCAAGGGGGATCACCAGCAAGTTGCCGCGAATGACCCTGGAACCCCGCTGGCTCCAGAGTGTAAGCTGCTGGCTGATAAGGGGATCTTGGTCAATGCGGGCCTCGACTTGCATGGGGCCGAAGATGAGCTCCTGCTTGGGGAACTCGTAGACCACCAGTTGGCCGTAATTGGGCGGGTCGTTGCGGGCGGCCAACCAAGCGATCATGTTGAGCTTGTTGGCCGGCGTGTAGGGCTGAATAAGCACGAACTCCGGCCGAATTTCGCCGTCACCCGGCAAATCGAGGATCACGTAGTAGGGCTCCATGGGGATCTCATCGACCTCAAAGATCTCGTTCGGAATGGCCCACTGGTCCTCCTTGTTGTAGAAGACTTGCACGTCTTGCATGTGGTAAACGGCGAAGAGCTGGGCTTGCACTTTGAAGAGGTCGCGCGGGTAGCGCAGGTGGTCTTGCAGCGAGGGGGGCATGGCCTCCAAGGGCTTGAAGAGGTCGGGGAAAATGGCCGCATAGGTCTGGACAAGGGGGTCGTTGGGGTCGGTTACGTAAAAGGTGACGGTGCCGTCGTAAGCGTCCACGGTCACCTTGGCCGCGTTGCGAATGTAGTTGAGGGAGCCCCGCCGGGTGGCGTATGGGTAGCGGTTGCTGGTGGTGTAGGCGTCAATGATCCAGACGAGCCGACCAGTTTCCCTGTCAATGACCAGGTACGGGTCCTGGTCATACACCAGGAAGGGAGCGATGTGAGCCACGCGCTCGCGAATCTGGCGGTAGAAGATGATGCGCGTCTGGGGGGTGATTGACTGGCTCAGCAAGATGTTCGGGTCGGCCATGCGGGCGGCGAAGAGGAGCCGACGCCAGAACCCGCCTAGCACCACGCCGCCCTGCCCCTGGTAGTGGCTGAAGACATTTTCGTCGCCCCGTGGGTAGTCGAACTCGGGCTGGTTGGAGTTCACGAGGACATAATCGCGCATAAACTCGCCATAGTAGATCTCCGGACGGGTGATCGTCAGCCCACCGTCGGGAATGTTGACCTGGGGAGGAAGGTCCCGCACCCAGAGCTGGGGTTGCCCTTCGGGGGTGACTTCGTCAACGGGGTTCATCACGACACCGTAGCCGTGGGTGAAGATGAGGCGTTCGTTCACCCACGTGAGCGCCGGCAGATTGGCTTTTTCCAGCTCGCGGGCGGCCAGTTGGACTTGGCGGTAGGAGCCGTCGCCCAACTGGTATCGGTCCACGTCAATGCGGCTGAAGCGGTAGTAGGGGCGAAGTTCCTGGAGTTGCTCGTAGGTGCGCTCCAGGGGGCGTTCGTCCCACAGGCGCACGTTGCGCAGCACAAAGGTGTTTCGCGCCAGCTCCTCGGCCGAGATCTCGGCGAGGCGCTCGAAGCGGCGTTGCTCCACGTTCTCGAGCCCATACGCGGCCCGTGTGGCCGCAATGTTGTAGGCAATGTAGGGGGCCTCCCGGTCGAGCTCGTTGGGCTCCACCACGTAGCGTTGGAGCAAGCCGGCGTAGACGCTGTGCCCCAACAGCCCCACGGCCACCCAGAGGCCGAAGAGCAGGGCGGGCAGGCGCAGCATGGGGCGCCAATAGTTGGCTAGGGCGGCCAACCCGGCCGAGCCTAAGAGGATCATCTGGAGGCGCAGGGTGGGCAGTGTGGCGTTAATGTCCGTGTAGCTGGCCCCGAACACCACACCCCGGCGGGAGAACACCAGGTTCCACACTTGGAGTTGGTGCGTGGCTGCCCACACGATCAGAAAGAGCCCCACCAGAACGGCACCGTGTTTGCGCATATAGGGCAACAGGATGAAATCGCGCGCTTGGATGTTCTCCCACTGGGAGATAGCGTAGATGACCACCACGCCGGCGAAGGCCATGAAGAGCACTTGGAGCACGAGGCCGGAGACAAACTCGTAGACGGGAAGCTCGAAGATGTAGAAGCCCACATCCTGGCCGAAAAGAGGGTCTTGAGTGCTAAAGGGACGGCGGGCTATGTAACGCAGCATGTCCATCCAGCGTCCAGAGGCCACTTGGGCCGTGACCCAGGCCAGCAAGAGCCCCGCGGCCGTGATGGTGGGCGCCACCCACCGCTCCTCCAACAGCCGCTCCTCTCCTAAAATATTGGGCACGCGGATCACCAGGAAGCGGGCCAGCCGCCAGTTGCCAATGAGCACCACAGCCGTGGCCAAAAAGGTGGCCGTGAAGAGCCCAACCCTGGCCCAGATGGTGGTCCACCAGACGCGCTCATACCCGATGGCGCGGAACCAGAGCCACTCGGTCAACGTGGTGATGAGCCAGTCGAAGCTGAGCAGCAGCGCGAGGGCGATGAAGGCCAGTACGGTCCACCGGTTCACGTAAGGAGGACGCCGGCGGTGCCTTGTGGGCGATTGGCCACCTTGGCCGCCGAAGCCCCCGTACTCGAGGAGTCGCTCCACATCCAAACCAGTTCTCCGGTACATAGTTCTCCCCGCACCTTCGGGGCGCTGCGCGGGCGTTTGACCGCGCCCCTCGTGTGTTTGTTCTGCCGGGAACAATCTCCTTCAAATTGTACTTCGGGTGGTCCCGGGTGGCGAGTGGGGTAGGCTTTTCCCGGGCGCGGTATCTGGGTCGCATTTCTCTGAGGCTCGGCATGGCCGGTGTCCTTTCCGAATTTGGGGCTGTGGGAGTATACTAGCCCCAGTTTGGACAACGTCATCAGCGTTGGGAGGAAGGGGTATGTCATGCCCGTGGTCTTTCCGGTGGCGCCGTCCCTCGGCTTGCACCTTGCGGGATGTAGCGGTGAGCGTGCTCATTGGCTTGGGCGTGGTGTTCTTCTTTCACGCCGATCACTTGACGGTCGCCTTGGGCAGCCTCAGTGAACCGACCTGGTGGTGGCATTTGATCGTGGATGCCGGGTACACCCTGCTGTACGCGGGACTGGCCTTTGTGGGGCTTCGTGGGTGGCGAGCGTGGCACCGTGATCGGAGGTAAGGCGTGCGTGTGGCCCTGAACGCTCACTTCTGGGGGCGGACAACCACGGGCAGTGGCCAGTACCTACACGCCCTGGTGAACGCTCTGTGTCGCTTGGGCCTTGAGGTGATCCTCATCGCTGACGAGGCCGCCGCTCGGCAGGCTGTCACCGTGCTCCCCCCACCACATGCGACGTGGTACGTGGCGTCCACGCCCTTTGATGGCCGATTGCCCCACGTGGCCAAGGTGTGGTTTGAGCAAGTGGCCGCCCCGCGCTTGGCCATGGCGCTGGACGCCCAGCTCTATCACGTGCCCTATTTTGCTCCTCCGTGGGCTCCATCCCTGCCCACCGTCGCCACGGTCCACGACCTGATCCCCCTGCGGTTGCCCGCGTACCGGGGTTCCCCCCTGGTGCGCCTCTACACCGCCTTGGTGGCCCGCGCCGCCCGTCGAACAGACCGCCTCCTGGCCGACAGCGAGGCCACCCGGCAGGACATCCTGGAGCTGTTGACCGTGCCGCCGGAGCGGGTGCGCACCGTCTACTTGGCCGTTGCAGAGGGAAGTAGGTGTATCCCGCCGGACGTGGTGGCACGTGTGAGGCGGGCGTGGCCGCATGGTTTTGTCCTCTACGTGGGGGGCTTCGACGTGCGCAAGCGCGTGCCCCTGCTCCTTAAGGCGTTGCGTCACACGACCGGGGAGTGGCCCCTTGTGGTGGCCGGCCCCCTGCCCCAACGCGATACGCCCTTCACACCTGACCCGAGGCGAGTGGCCCTTGAAGCCGGTGTGGACTCACGGGTCTTCTTCCTGGGCCGTGTGAGCGAAGGGCAGAAGTGGGCGCTGTTGCACGAGGCCTCTCTCTTCGCGTTTCCCTCCATCTACGAGGGGTTTGGCCTGCCGGTCCTAGAAGCGCTGAGTTGTGGTACCCCTGTGGTCGCAGCGGCAGCCAGCAGCCTGCCGGAACTCGTTGGCCAGGCCGGACGGCTGGTGCCTCCTGACGACGAACACGCCTTGGCCTCGGCCTTGGACGCGCTCATGGCCGACGGTGCCGAGCGCCGGCGGCTGGCCGCGTTAGCTGTGGAGCAGGCGAGCCGCTTTTCGTGGGAGCGAACCACTGCCCAGACAGTGGCAGTCTACGACGAACTGATCGGCGCCTGATGGAACTTCGGCCCGCGCTTTGCTCCCTTCACCTTTGCGTGTTACACTATGGTGTACTTCGGGCAGGATGTGGTGCGCTTTATCCATCTCCCCGTGTCTGGTGTGGCAGGGGAAGAACAACCCGGGAGAACGGGACGTCCAGCCCGTGTCGGAGAAGCCAAACCTATGCGACGAGTACATCTCTGGCTCATTTTGGTGGTGGCTGTCATGTGGGCAAGTGTGACAGCGCGGGCGCTGGCACAGGCCCAGGTGGAAATCACCTCGCCCAGGTCCAACGCTGTGTTGCGGGGCACGGTGAGCATCCAAGGCACGGCCTCCATGCCCGATTTCTGGAAGTACGAGGTCCACTTTGCTCCCGGGCTCAACCCGCCGGACAGTGGGTGGTCGGTGCTCATTGTACGCGAGCAGCCGGTGGTCAACGGACAGCTCGCTGTGTGGGACACCACTACCGTGCCCGACGGCACCTACAGCCTTCGCCTGCGCGTGGTGCGTTTCGACGGCAACTATGAAGAGGTCTACATTCGCCCTGTCAGCGTCCAAAACGCAGCTCCCCTGCCCACCGAGACACCGGCTGAAACGCCCACGCCTGTGCCCACCCTGACGCCGGGCGCGGTCGAGCCGCCGTCGCCCGCAGAGCCGACGACACCGGTGGTGGCCCAACCCACCATTGTGCTCCCTCCGACGGCCACGCCAATTGTGCTCAACACGGTGGGGCCTGTCGCCCAAGCTGAGGCCACGCCGGCTGGGGCCAACCTCTCACTCCCCGAGGATGTGGACTTGGGCCAAGCCTTGAACGCCCGTGCCCTGCTCTCCGCCTGTTTGGGGGGCGCGGGCTTCGCCTTGGGCCTCTTCGTCTTCGTGGGCTTGCTGATGGGCGTCCGCCGCCTCGTGCGCCGCTTGATCTCGTGAAGGCTGTACAGGATGGACGCCATGGAGGCTGAACGCTATCTGGTCGTCGGGTTGGGCAATCCCGGCCCCCAGTACGCCCACAATCGCCACAACGTGGGCTTTCAAGTGATGGACGTGTTGGCCCGGCGGCACGGACTGGCCTTCAAAGCGCGCCACCGTGCACTCGTGGCCGAGGGACGGATCGCTGGCCGTCCTGCCGTGGTGGCCAAGCCGATGACGTTCATGAACGTGAGTGGCGAGGCGGTGGCCGAGCTGGTCCGAGCATATGGGGTCGAGCTAGCCCGGCTGCTTGTGGTGTACGATGACATGGATCTGCCCCTCGGCAGGCTCCGCCTACGTCCTCGAGGAGGAGCTGGAGGGCACCGAGGCATGGCTTCGGTGATTCGAGCTCTTGGCACTGAGGTCATTGCCCGTCTGCGCGTGGGCATTGGCAGACCACCCCCGCACCAAGATCCGGCCACATACGTGTTGAACGACTTCTCACCCCAAGAAAAAGAGGTGATAGCACGAGTCCGCCAGGAGGCTGCGGATGCCGTAGAAGTGTGGCTGGTCGAGGGCCTCCGACCGGCCATGGACCGCTTTAATCCCGATCGTCCACCGGGCGAATGAGGGGCAACGTCTGACGTACCTCGCCAACGTCGGCAAAGACTTCGGCGAGACATTCTAACACCTCGGCGACGTGGCCCCGACGATTGGGAGAAAGACGACGGAGGATCATCTGGGCAACACGCCGCTCAAGACGGGCAAGAATGTCCAAGTAGAGCGCTTCTCCTGTGGGCGTGAGTGTGAGCACTAAGAGACGCCGGTTGTGCGGGGCTGTCGTGCGGTAGACCCACCCTCGCTCGACCAAGGTGCGCACCATTTTGCTCATGGTGGGCAGGGATACGTCCCGCCATTGGGCAAGATCTCCCAATGAGGCGCCCGGATGACGGCGCAAGTAGGCCAGTACGCGCAACTGGGAAATGGTAATGGGCTCCTCCAACTCATCCCGCACAACGGCTGAGAGGCTGCGGGACAGATAGGGGACAATCTCGATGATTTTTACGGCCAGCTCATGCTCGTCCATGTGTCGGTCTCGTTTCTATGTTTTCCACGTACACCATCTCGGCCAGGGACCACGCCAAGGTGATGGGGCGGCCTCGTACCTGGAGCATGACCGTCTCATCGGCGGGATTGGCCTCCAGGAGGCGAACCGGTGTGCCTGGTACAACGCCTTTCTCGGCCAGGGCGCGCAACACCTCTGGTTCCTGGTTGGCGACCCGGCGCACAATGCCCCACGTCTGGTGTTTGAGGGCTGTGAGCGGTTGGGTGGGGATGGGGATGATTTCCAGGTCTGACGTGGGAATGGGGTCGCCATGTGGGTCTTGGGTGGGATGCCCGAGCAGTTCGGCGATGGCGGCCTCAAATTGTTCAGAGATGTGATGTTCGAGGCGCTCCGCCTCCTCGTGAACTTGGTCCCACGAGTAGCCTAAGGCCTCGGCAAGGTAGAGCTCGATGAGGCGGTGGTGGCGGATGACCTCGAGGGCAATTTTCTCGCCAGCCGGAGTGAGCGTGGCGCCGCGATACGGAGCCCATTCCACAAGGCCTAAGTCGGCTAGTCGTTTGAGCATGTTGGTGACGGAGGCAGGGGTGACGCTGAGCGCTTCGGCCAGGGCTGTGGTGGAGACGGCCTTCTTGTCCTGGTGGGCTAGAAGCCAAATGGTCTTCAGATAGTCTTGCATGGCCTCGGTGAGTGATGACATGCTAGGTTTCCTCTGCTCCTTCCGGGTTGCTAGGGCACCGGGGCGTTCACGGGTCGATGGAGGAAGTGTACTGAAAAGCGCTTCGATCGTCAACCGAATAGCATCTGGGTTGTTTGACGTATATTTATCGACATAACATGCACCTCGTATGTTGAAATTCAGGGGGGTGCGTTAGACCGCAAAAATAGGACGAAGGTCCTGTTTTCGGGTGTACAAATTTTGGGTATAATGGACGTATAATTCATTGGAATCTATGGGGGAAACTGTGCGTGAATTTTGCGCTGTCACTAATTGATATTAAGTTTTATTTGCTCTTGTTTTTTTTTTTTTTTTTTTTTTTTGGGCTATTTGTTGTGCTGAGTAATTCATTTCGCTGTGCCTCAATAAAGCTCAGCCCCGATTTCAATGAGCGAGCCCTTTCAAACCAGATAACCGGGTAATAATAATATTGGGATAGTTACGTGTGCAAGTGCTATCTGACCACAGTGAACCATGATGAAAGGCAGCGGTCTCACAGGGTATCAGCATCTCCCCAAAAATCACTGTGGAGGGGGAGTTATCGGTCTTATGTGTGCACGACAGGTAATGTGGTCCAATCCCCTGTCGTGATCCGGGACGGCGTGGTTGCTGTGAGGATTTCTCAGAATGTGGTGCACAGGTGTGCAGATTGCAGCGCCTCTTGGGTGTGAGCCCAGCCAGATTGGTGGAAGCCCAAAGGTCGCTGTGAGGGGTGTGGTAGGGGGGTCCTCACAAATATCAATCCCCGCTTGGCGGAAATCCCTCCACGCGTCTTAAAATGTTGGCAAGGTGAAGCGATGGAGAGGTGATACTATGAATCCTTTAAATAAAGTGTTCCAAGATTTAGGGCCCCGTCTCCTGATTTGTGCTGATCCAAGTGGTCACATCATCGAGCATCTCCCGGTCAATCCCCCTTTCAATGCACACGCTCTCGCTGCCTTGGCTGCCGCGAATCTGGCCGCGGCCCGGGAGATGAAGTTGCTCTCAGACATCCAGATGGGTGATAACGATGTGGACCTGCTCATCACGAGCACAGAACGGGGCGCTATCTTGGCTGTACAACGCCGTGATGAGCTGATCTTCGTGGCAGTAACGGGGCCGAACACTCGCATCGGGATTGCCAAGCTGTTGCTCGTTCGCCTCGCTCGGACGTACACAAAAGAGAAATCGGGCGAGGAGGGACATCGGGCCAGACAGACCCTCTTCCACCGCCTGATGCGCGGCAAAGGGCTCGACATGGATTACATGAAATGAAGGCCACAGCCGAACATGGTTGCTTAGAGTGCTCCGGGTGGCGCGGTGATCGTGGAGGGACTCAGTCCTCGGCACAAATAATAGGATCTCAAACCTCGTGTGGCTTTCCCCTTATCAACCCACACTTGCGCACTTTGACAATGTGAAATTGAGAATTTGGGGCTATCCTTCATCGCAGGAGACCCTGCGAGGAGGATGGTCGATGATCGAGGTGAGGTGTAGTACACAGCGCCTGGATCATCTGGGCATTGTCGCCGGCATCTGTGATGAGATCGAGCTGGTGGACCATATCAACCGGCTGGTGCCTGCCCCCAGGCGACAGGTGAGCATAGGGCACGTGGTCAAGGCCCTGGTGCTAACGCCCTGGGCTTTGTCCGTCGGCCCTTGTACCTGACGCCGGAATGCTTTGCCCAGAAGCCGGTGGAGGCGTTGCTGGGCGCCGGCATCACCACGGCCGAGATGTTGAACGACGACAGCCTTGGCCGGGCCTTGGATGCCCCGTATGAGGCCGGGCTGATCGAAGTGTTTGCCCAGGTGGCCTCGCACGCCTTGCGCCGTTTCGGCATCGCACATTGGTTCGTGCACCTGGACTTCACGTCCTTTCACCTGCACGGGGCCTACGAGGGGCAGGAGGACGAAGCTGCGGGCGTCGTCATGCCCATCACGCGGGACTATTCTCGCGACCACCGGCCGGACTTGAAGCAAGTGGTGACGGGATGGATCACCACGTATCGGTCCATGGTGCCCCCCTGGATTCAGGTCTTGGAGGGGAACACCTCCGATACACGAGCGATCCCGTCTGCACGCGCTGGCCGAGATGCGTTGGATAACACGGGTGCCAAGGCGTCTGGCCCTGGTGCCACATCTGGAAAGGGTGATAGAGGTGGAGCACATGCAGCCCAGTGCGCTGCCCGGCTATCGGTATCTGGAAGTGGGCACGTGGTTTGGCGATGTGCGTCAGCGCTGGTTGGTGGTCTATTCGGAGACCAAGGCAGAGCGGGACCGGGCTGCCCTCACCAAACGCTTGGGAGCAGGCGAAGGCCCGGGCGGAACGAGCGATACGTCGGCCGGCCCGCCAGACCTTCCCGTCGCAGGAGACGCTGACCCAAGCTGTCATGCAAACGGCCCACCGGTGGCGCTACTATCAGGTCACCTTCACGGCGCAGTCCCAGGCCCATTATGAGCATCGCGGACGTCCGCCCGCAGACGCCCTACCGGTACGGGTGGAGTGGCGCCTAGCGACCTGAAAAATCCGACAGAATGAGCAGGCCGTGGCCGAGGCCCAAGCCCGATGCGGGAAATTCATTCTGGCCACCAACGAGTTGGATGCCGATGCATTGCCGGGTAGGTACGATCCTGCAGGCGTATAAAGGCCAGGCGGTGGGGCCAGAGCGGGGCTTTCGTTAAGAGAACACTCCCTCTTTTTGGGCCACTTTAAACGGTCCTGTTCCCCGTATCCCCTTCCCCTTTAGCCCACCTGCCCCTATTCCGCTAAATGAGTGCTAACGCGTTGGGGTCAACCTGCCTGCGCACTTGATCAAGAAACAACTCCTTGTCTTCACCCGACAAGCCTTCAGGATACCTAACTGCCACAACTCCTCCGGAGTAGTAAACCGACTATGGTGAATCGGACGCGCGTTCCTATCCCCATAATGCTCTATCTCCCAGACAAATCTCGCCTAGCCTTCCTCCGCGGTTAAATTGATGCCATCGTAGAAAACAAGTCCCCCAGGCTTCACAACTCGACGCATCTCCTGCACGTAAGCAAAAACATCTATTTGAACTAACGTATATCCAAGCCCAGCCTCAAAGCCCGGGCAGCTTTCTGCCCACTGCTTCATAGCTCCTCCTCACTCCTACTACTGTTCATCATCAGATAAGCCACCCTCTGATCCTTGCCTATGTACTCCCATACTTCTTTCGCGCTCCGCCATCCACGGGTCTCCATTCGCCATAACCGGTAGGCAAACAACGGGCGTCGCCACCATCCGTCGCGGAAAAACCTTTCTACCACACGACGATCCGGCATCTGTCACGGCCTCCTTGAATTATAGTTATTCGGAATTCTCCTCCCACCAAATGCCTAACGATAGCGTCAGCGGCGGGGCGTGTCGTCCAGAACACCGGAAAGCGAGCACAACCCTGATTTTTCTCCGCACTGGTCGTCCCCCGGCGGCGTAGCCCCGTCCGCTGGACGCACGGGTAGGTGGGCATTAACGCTGACAAGGAAGGTGAATACAGGAAAACGATCCACAGTCTGGTGGACTGCCTCAGCGCTGAGAACCTGGAGAAAACCGGCCATGAGCAAAGAAAGTTATGGAAGAATTCGTACTTCCTCTCCTAACAACGTCCCCTGGTTCCCAGGGCGTCCTGTGACCTGAATCCTCATCCCGGCTTTTATGTCTTGCAGCGAGATGTTTTGCCCTTCTCTTGAAGTCAGCCGGGTATCTTGGGTTAAAGCCACGTAGAGAAAGCCTTCTACCGGCTCCTGCAACATGATAATTCGGGCACTGCGCATAACATCTTGGACTGTGCCGGTGATGCTAACTGTTGTTTCTTCTGATGCCTCGTCTGGGGGTGGAGATGTAGATTGAGGCGTTGAGAAAGACTCTGGAATGCGTGTCTCGAATGGTTGAGATGTCCCCAAAGGCAGAATTTCGGTCGGGGATATTGTCGGTCGCACTTCTGACCGGGCTGAAGGCATGGTGCCCTGACAAGCGGAAGTCAAGAGCGCCATGGCCAAAGCCGCCAGCCATATCAAAGGTAGCCTGCGGTGCCATCTCATCTTGCTCCTCCTCAGTAAGAAAGTTGAGGGGACGGCTGTTGTATTGGGAGAAGGCCCTCCCCTCACTTCTTGGACTACGGCAGGTCAAAGTAGTCAAACATATAGCACGAGTAGGCGCTTGATTGCACCCCGGGAGAGCCCACCGACCGGGGTTGCTTGAGGTGGGAAATGGCCTCTATTGTTGAAATTGCGATATGCAGGGTTGTAATCGGCATCCGTCGGTCCCCAGTATTCATAGGCATAATCCACAATAGCCTGTCAGTTGATAGTGGCCATGAGGTATGCGCTACTACCTCCATCTTGCTTGTCCGGTCTTGCATCGCCAAACTCGTTAAGGGCCAACGGGGAAACGGGAATCGGATGCTTCTTAAGTGACTTTAAGTTTTACCTGCAGAGCGGCACTTGCAGGAATGTGTCCTACTGGCGTGAAATGCACCTCCAAGCGCTCCAAAGGCTTCGTCAACCAGGCGAATATAAAACCTACCGCTCAACTGTCCACGTCTCCGGGTTCAGCCCCAACCGCCAAGATGCAATTCGTGCCCCGGCCCTATTCCTGCTCCAGCCGGATGCTCTCCAGAATGGCCCTTCCCGTTTCCGTCAAGACGTTTTTCGGCGTGCAAAGCGGAGGCGAAAACGTGAACTGATAAGCAACATCCGGCTGTGTGGGCAACCACACATACAAGTCCATACACACCGTCTCCAAGTCCAGCGGGTAAATCGCCACCCCTTCCAGCCCGCCGACCGGGACGCGCTCCACCCGAATTCGCGAGACCCGATAGACCTGCCGATACACCCGCACGATGACCTCGGCGAACTCATCCATGTTCCGCGGGCGGGGCTCCTGCCAGTCCTGGATACCGTAGTAAGGCCCGGCGACTAAGATGGGTAACCCGGACCTGGGCTCGGGGCCCAAGAAGTACGCGCCCGGATGGTTCACAAAGGACCACTCCTTGGGGATGCGCATGTGCACCGTCGGCACATCTCCACTTTCCGGCTCCACCATCTCAATGCCCTCCGGCGGCGGCAAGGTGATTTCCTGCCAATCCTCCGCCGGCACCGTCACCGGTACCGTGGGCGTAGGTTCAGGCGGGAGGGGGGTGTACCCCGGCGGCGGGCCCGGCTTTCTCGCCTGCGGAGAGGGTGGCACAGGCGACGGCGCCCCTGTCGGCGAGGGCGTTGGCGCCGCGGGAGCCATCGGCCGCGGCGTGCCGGCGCCCTTGCCGGAAGGCGTGGGGGATAACGTCCATGAAGGGGAGGGTGCGGCCGACGGCCGCAGCCCTTGTCCCCCTCCTACCCCACATCCCCCAAGGAGCAAGGCCAGCCCTACGAGCAAGGCTACAGTGTGTGCGCGCATGGTCTACCCCTCCCTCTTACCAACTCATGAGCTGACGTGGTTGAATGTACCAATAATCTCCGCCACCGTTGCCAAAGTAATGCACCTTAACCGGCTGGGCGCTGTGCCCGCCGTAGATGCCCCCGGCCCAGGAAGCGAGATGTGCATCTTTGTACAGGCCCTGGTGCAAGTGCACACTCGGCCAGTAGTTATCCTGGTAATGGCCACTCCGACCGGCCCACCCGATGACCGTGCTCAGCCACACGTGCTGGCCGACGTGGACGTTGATCCCCCGCAGGTGGGCGGCCATGGCCCAATACCCGCCACCTAAATCGATAATGACTACCCGTCCCAGACTAGCCCATCCCCCTCCGGCCCAGCCGGCGTAGAGCACCGTGCCAGAAGCCGGTGGGTAGACAATGTCCCATTCCTTCAAGGGATGGTCCAGCGCGTAGTAATCGTTCAACCGTGTGGGTCGATTACAGCCCTTATGGAAGCGCTCGTGAAAGTAGCTGGGGCCTGCCGTTGACCACCCCCGGGGCAAGCCGGTGCCCCCTCCATTGGCATTCCAGGCCCACTGGGTTTGCAGGAATTTCCAGGTCGGGAAATCCACACAACCCGGCGGCGTATAGGCTTGTGGTTGGGGGGAAGATCCCTGCCGCCGCGATTCACCCATGAGAGATTCGTCAGCGGGCTTTTGGGAGTCGATCTGCCAATCCCAGGGTGGAGCGTCGTACAAGGCATCTTCTGCTTGCCGGAGACCAAGAGATGAGAGGTCACCCTGTGGGAGGATAAAGTTAAGGCCTTGAATGATGTCTAATCCTAAATTGCTCTCAGTGTTATAAAATATCCGATACAAACGTCCGTTTGCTGAAATGAAAGCAACAGCAGTTTCAACCTGGCCGGGAACTGGGAAAGCATAATCGCTTTACGCCCGTCAATGGCAATGGATGAACGACGCATTGAAATAGTGGGGAAACTCTCACGCAACTTCAAGGCGATATTGTTCATCTCGGTCGGGGATGCTTCATGCAACCATTCCACACGCGCCAGCAGGCGTCCTTCTCCATCGACCACGGTGAAACCATAAGCAGGACTCACATATTGATCTTGCACAACCCTTGTATCTTGAGGCAGAGAAGCCAGACTTACCCCCAGGAGCGTATCCTGAAAGATGGGTGAGGTTGTTCCTGCCTGAACCTGGATAAGTGACACAAGAAGGAGTGTCATAGACAACAGACCTACAGCAAGAAACTGCGCTTTTCCTCTAAACATGGCGTTATCTCCTGTGATTGAATCATCAAGGGGCTTACGTTAAGCAACGTAGCCATCCTCATTATGGCACATCGGGTGTAAAATCCCTGTTAAGTTTTGGGGATGTCAGGGGCGCTTGAGAGAGCGAGGAGGGATGAAACGGCGCTTACAGAGGCAATTGCACCGTGAAGGTGCTCCCAACGCCCGGGGTGCTCTCAACTCGAACTTCTCCCCCGTGAAGATGAACAATGTGGGCCACCAGGGCCAACCCTAACCCGGCACCGTGTTGATGAAGTGAGCGCGCGGCCTGGCCCCGGTAGAAGCGGTCAAAGATGTGCGCTATATCTTTCTCCGAAATGCCAGTGCCGGTATCCTCAATCGTAATCGTCGCCCAACCCGGCTCCCGGGCCAGGTGAACGGTGACCGTGCCGCCGACGCGGTTGTAGCGCTATCGCGTTTTCGATCAAATTACGAAAGACCACGATCAGCAGGGCGTAATCGCCTTGAATCACCACCTCAGGGTCGCCGCTCAGATGCACATGTATTGCCCGGGCTTTCGCCAGGGGTTCCATGTCCAAAAGCACATCTTCCAACAGCGGCCAAAGGAACACTTCGGCATGAGCAACCTGTTGCTCGTGACGTGTTAGAAGGAGAAGGCCCTCCGTCAACCGTTCCAAACGTCCCAATACTTGCTCCAGTGTCGCAGTCATTTCCAGGTAGTCCTGCAATGTCGCGGTGGGGTCAGAGCGAACCGTCTCTATGCTTGTGCGCAATGTGGCGAAAGGTGTGCGCAGTTCGTGGGCAGCATCCGACACAAAACGCTGCTGCTGTTCGAGGGACTGTTCCAAACGATCCAGAAGACGATTGAAGGCCTCGGCCAATTGCTTGACTTCATCCTCCGGCCTTTCCAGAACGAACCGCTTATCCAAAGTTTGGATATCCACGCGGGAAACCCAATGCGCTAATTCGCGCACAGGATGGAGGGCGTGCCCACTCAGCCAGTAAATGCCAAAACTCCCCACGGCCAAAATCAGCAGAATACCCCCTACAGAAATCAGCAAGATCTGACGTAGCGCCGCTTGCTGCACTTGCTGTATGGCCCAGCCCTTCACCACAAGAGGGGGACTTATTTCAGGGGCTTCGAAAGGGACCGGGGTCACCGGAGTGGCAAACGCGGTCGGGCGGGCAGGCGGGGGAGTCGCTACCAGCGGAGCAACAATCACCCGGGGGAGCGAAGCGCGGGCTACCAGGTTGATGAAAAGGACTAACGCCAAGCTCGTGCCTAACAGGAGCCCAGCCGACCAGAGCGCCAAGCGCATTCGGAGCGTCAGGTGCGGGCGAAGCCACTTTCCAAGTCGAGACAACGTTGACTGCATCACGAACTACCTTGACCGGATGGGGGTATCAGACAATACCCCACCCCTACCACTGTTTTGATGTATCGAGGGTTCTCAGCATTGTCGCCCAATTTTCGCCGAAGCGAGCGGATGTGAACCCGCACCGTGTTGGTGAAAGGATTCACGTTGACATCCCACACGTGTTCCAGCAATTCCTCGAGGGGTTCTTGAGCCCATTGCCATGAAGACCTACCGGCCTCCTGGCCTCCTCCCCGCTACCCCTGCTTTACTCGAACTCCTTATCGTCCTTATCGAAGGTATTCACACAGCGCGTCCTTCCATTATACGTTCGGAGTTACGCAGTTGGCTGAAGGGTACTTGAAGCCGGCGCCCAACCCCAGATGTATGAGGCTTTGACGGCCTGTTGGGAGTCCTTGGAAGCCTGCGGGCGCATGGGGCCAGGGCACCTGTACGGAAAAAGGCATGGTCGGCGCCTACCGGCGTTCAGAAACTTGACAATCTACTGGAAACCCCTATAATACTGCACAGTTACTCACATTGGGCCCACGTAGCTCAGCCGGTAGAGCACGTTCTTGGTAAGAACGAGGTCACGGGTTCAAGTCCCGTCGTGGGCTCTTGGATGTTCAGTGTGGCCCCTTCGTCTAGTGGACTAGGATACTGCCCTCTCAAGGCAGAGACACGGGTTCGAATCCCGTAGGGGCTACCTGAAGATGGGCGCGTAGCTCAGTTGGTTAGAGCGCCACGTTGACATCGTGGAGGCCAGAGGTTCAAGTCCTCTCGCGCCCACACGCTGCGGGGTCGTCTAACTGGCAGGACGGCTGACTCTGGATCAGCAAGTCTAGGTTCGAGTCCTAGCCCCGCAGCCTCTGTCGTGTGCCGACGTGGCGGAATTGGTAGACGCGCTGCGTTCAGGGCGCAGTGGGCTTTCGCCCGTGGGGGGTTCGAGTCCCTCCGTCGGCACTCCTGTCGGGGCGTAGCGCAGTCCGGTTAGCGCGCGTCGTTCGGGACGACGAGGTCGGAGGTTCAAATCCTCTCGCCCCGACCACCTGTGCGGGAACGCGGCGCGAGTGTTCCTGCACCGTGCTGAGGTAGCTCAGTTGGTAGAGCACCGCGCTGAAAACGCGGGGGTCCCCAGTTCGAGTCTGGGCCTCAGCACTCGGGCGGGCGTAGTTCAGTGGTAGAACGTCTCCTTGCCAAGGAGAAGGTCGTGGGTTCGAGTCCCATCGCCCGCTCCTCATCCTTCACGAGGTGCCACCGTAGCTCAGTTGGTAGAGCGGCTCACTCGTAATGAGCAGGTCGTCGGTTCGAGTCCGACCGGTGGCTTCAGCCCGACGCACGCACGTCGGGCTTTTTTCTTGTGGGTCAAGGAGGTTCGTTCCCATGCATCTCAAGCGCATCTTCTCCTGTGTTGTTGTCCTTGTGGGGCTCGTGGTGTTCGCCAGCATCCCCCTCTACGCCCAAGGGGAATTGGGGGACGGCACTGTGCGCGTGAAGGTCGAAATGGGTACTGCCGGCGAGAGCCTCCCCGACGGGCTCGAAGTGGAATTGCTCTTCCTCGCCAACGGCCAGGGCCCCCCTATCATCTTCCGCGAACCCGTGGTGAACGGCGTGGCCGAGTTTCCTGACTTGGCCACTGCCCCCCCAGCACCGCTACTTGGCCCGTGTCTCCTACGGCGGATATCAGTTCTTCAGCGACTTGGTGAACTTCGGCGACGAGCTCGTCATCACCCCAACGGTGACCATCTACGCCACCACGCCTGACCTCAGCCAACTCCGCTTCGGGCCAACGAGCATCTTGGCCGACGTGCGCCGAGAGGGGTGGCTGGTGGGCGTGCTCTACACTTTGCTCAACCCCACTGACCGCCTCATTGTGCCCGCTGCCGGCGAAGGGCTCTTTATCCCCTTACCGGATGAGGCTCGTGATCTCACCTTCGAAGATCCGACCATCCAGGAGAACACCCGCTCCGTGCCGGGGGGCGTGCGGCTCGAAACCGCCTTCATGCCCGGCGGCAGCCGAGTGCTTTTCTCCTTCATCGTCCCCTATGAGCCCCCGGAGCAGACCCTCGTCATTCCCGTTGTGCCCGGCGTGCAAGTGGGCTTGCTCGTGGCCCAGCTCGGCCAGGAAGCCGAGGCCGAAGGGCTTGAACAGGCGGATCCCGTCGAAGCCCAAGATGGCCGCCTCTACCTCGCCTTCCGGGCCGACGAGGCGCCCGAGGAGGGCGTCATCCGCCTGACCATGCGGGCTCTGCCCAATGCCGAATCCTTAGTGCTCCCTGAGAACAATGAGGTGGCCTTGGGTGAGCTCGAGACCGTCCAAGTGCCCGTGGGGCTTGATAAACGCCTCCCCTGGTGGACCCCCTTGGTGGGCATTGCCTTGGCCTTCGTGGCCGTCCTCATCTATGTCCGCCGACGGGAGGGCGAGATCCCCGATCTTCAGGCCCAGTACCGGCGCCGTCGCGAGGAGTTGATCGCCTTCATCGCCCGCTTGGATGAGCGCTTTGAGGCGGGCCGCATCGGCGAACGTGCCTACCATCAGCAGCGGGAGGCCGCCAAACAGGAGCTCAAAACTCTCCTGCAGGAGTGGCTCTCAACCCCGAAGGGACGTCAGGGCAGCGGGGACGGCACGAAAGCCTGAGAGACTCCCCTCTCCCCGATATCTCCCACCACAGCCCCCGAGGGATGACATTCCCTTGGGGGCTTCACGTGTTCCCGAGCGTCTCCAGGACCGCCGTGTTAGCACTCGTCCCGTGAGACTGCTAAACAGTTGACAACGCCAAAGGAACGGAGTACAATTGTACTCGTCGGCCTGTCCGGGGCACCGAGCACTCGCGTGCACCACGGGCCAATACCACGTCGTGGAGGAAGGTCCCATGCCCATCTACGAGTACGAATGCCGTGTGTGTGGAACTCGCTTCGAGCGTCACCAACACTTTGATGATCCCCCTGTTTCCGAGTGTCCTGAAGGACACCAGGACGTGCGCCGCCTGTTCTTCCCGGCCGGCATCGTCTTCAAGGGGTCCGGCTGGTATATCACCGACAGCCGCAACTCCGGAAAGAAGGAGCAAGAGCGCGCCAAGGAATCCTCGACTGAGCCGAGCCGTTCAAGCGGTTCCGACGGGGAGAACTGACCTTGGTCCCCTGCCGTGGGATCCCGGGGACAGAGGGAAAGGTTCTCTTCTCCATGGGAGGTTATCCCGTGCACGTGCTCACACGCGCTGTAGGCCCTTGGCCCATGAACACCTATGCGCTGATCTGTCCACAGACACGCCAGAGCGCTGTGGTGGACCCGGGCGCCGAGCCGGAGACCATTGTCCAGATGCTCACCGGCACCACGCCGGTGGCCATTCTGATTACCCACACCCACCCGGACCACATTGGCGCGCTCGACGAGGTGCGCGCGCGGCTGCGCGTGCCCGTCCTCGCCCACGCGGGGCCTCACTGGGGCGGGGTGCGCGTGGAGGCCGACCGGTGGCTTGACCACGGGGACGCCGTACAGGTGGGCCACATCACCTTGCGCGTTCACCATACGCCCGGCCACACCGACGACATGGTATGTTACTATGATAACGACTCGCATCAGGCCTTGGTGGGCGACACGCTCTTCGAGGGCGGGCCGGGCAAAACGTGGTCGCCAGAGGGATTTCGCCGCACGCTCCAGACCCTGCGCGACGTGGTGCTCTCCTGGCCGGATGACACCATCTGTTACCCGGGGCACGGCCCCGCCTTTCGGCTGGGCGACATCCGGCCGGCCATCGAGCGCTTTCTGGCCAAAGAGCACGGGGACTTCTTCGGGGACGCCACGTGGGAGATGTGAATCAGCCCAGGCGGGCGCGCACCGCCTCGACAACGCCGTCCGGCGCCACGAGGTGTCGCGCCCCTGTGGCCCGCACCTTCACCTCAACACCCCCTTGGCGCAGGGCACGAGGGGCCACGGTGACCTGGAGGGGAGCACCGATGAGGTCCGCGTCGGTGAACTTGGCCCCGGCGCCGAGATCGCGGTCATCGTAGAGCACGGCCAGGCCGACTGCCCGCAGTTGTGCGTAGAGGCGGTCGGCCACCTCCACCGGCTCGCCAGCCTTCCCCAGGCGCACGATGTGGACATCGTATGGGGCCAGAGCAGGTGGCCAGCAGAGGCCCTGTTCGTCGTGGTGAACTTCAGCCAGGGCCCCTACGAGGCGGATTGTGTCGAGGCGGAAGAGGCTGAACCAGGCCGGCTGACGGAGCCCCTCGGCGGATGTGAACGCCACCTTCTGGCCCCAGATGCCCTCGCTGTCCAGGCCAATAGCCCATCCCACGATCACGGTGGACACTGTGGTCATGGGGGCGCCACAGCTCGGGCAGGGGGCCTCGGGCGGGGCCAGCGCAATGTCTGCCACCACGTCAGGCCTGTAGTCCCGGCCCGCGTTGACGTTGAGGTAGTGGGCGTCCGGCTCGTTGGCACCAGCCACCAAATTGGGCGATCGGGCGACTAGCTCATCGACCACCACCACGACTCTGTCCGACTGCAGGCCCACAGGGGAAGCAAACCCGGGCACTGCACCGGCTGCCATGATCTCGGGCACTTCGGCCGGGCGGAGCGCCCAAGCGTTGATGGCCCGCCGGAGCTTGACTTCGCTTACCTCCATGTCCCCCCGCACCAATGCCACCACGAGGACACCTCGCTGCCCGTGGGGGCGTTGGGCCGCGTAGAAGACCACCTTGGCCGTGCGGGATGCGGGAATTCCCAGATAGGCTGTCAGGCTGCGAATTGTGTTGGTGCCCGGCGTGCTCACTTTCTCAAGGGGGCGTCGGGGTTCATCCGATGGTTCCGGCCGCCGGAAGGGAGCCAGAGCGGGGAGAAAGGCACGGCCACACGGGGCGCAGTGGATCAGCCGGTCCGGCCCGGCGGCCAACGGGACGGCCAGGCTGTGGGCTGCCCACACGTCGGGCGCGTCCCCGTCGTCGTCGGCCACAAGGGGAGAGGGCAGGCCCATCTGGGCGAACAGGCTACAGAGGTGCGCCAGCCGCGTGCGGTAGCGGGCTTCCGCCTCCTGGCCGGAGGCGTCCACGTGGTACACGTCCAAGGCCCTGGTGAGAGGAGCATCCAGCAGGCCGGCCCGGCCGTTCTCCTCTTGGAGAAGAGGCGGGGGAAACCGGTACAGGGCCAGGGGAAGCTGGCGGTACGTGCGCACCTCCTGGCGCACTAGGTCGACGAGGGCATCGGGCAACGTGGGCATTCCCGGCCTCTCGCCGCCCGGGGGCAAACTGATGGCCTGCGCGCCGGCTTCCAACAGCCCGCCAATCAGCCTGCGCACAACTGCCTCCCGAAGCCGCACGCCGGGCGGCAACTCGGCCGGGACCCCGCTCCCCATCAGGCGCACGTATCCCGCCCGGACGAGAAGCTGTTGGCCTGGTGGGAGTTGGCCGGACACATTCCGTCGTGTTGTGGAGAAGAGCTCACTCATGCGCACCCGGGCACCTCCACACATGGTCATGGGTTCACAGCTCATCTGGTCCGGCGATGTGGCCGGCCACGGCACTGGCCGCCACAACGGCCGGGCTGGCCAAGTAGATTTCGGCGTGGGGGTTGCCCATGCGCCCCCGGAAGTTGCGGTTGGCCGTGCTGATGCACACCTCTCCGGCCGCCAGCACCCCCATGTGGTTGCCCATGCAGGGGCCACATCCCGGCGTCCCGATGATCGCCCCGGCCTCCACCAAGTCGGCGATGTAGCCGCGTGCCAAGGCTTCCTGCAGGACCTCAGAGGAAGCCGGGACCACCAACAGGCGCGTGCCGGGCGCCACCCGTTTGCCCCGCACCACGCGGGCCACCTCGGCGATGTCGGAGAGGCGGCCATTGGTGCACGTGCCCACGAAGGCCAGGTGCACCCGCGTGCCGGCCACCTGGGAGAGGGGGACCACGTTGTCCACTGTGTGAGGACAGGCCACCATTGGCTCCACTTCTTCCAGCTCGATTTCGTGGGTGGCCTCGTAGTGGGCGTCGGGATCGGGATAGAGGGCTCCGGCCTCCACGCGATGCCGACACACCTCCACCGGCTGGCCCGTTCGTCGGCTCAGCCGGGGGGCCAACCAGTCGAAGACGGCTTGGTCAGGGGGCACGTAGGCATTCTTGGCGCCGAACTCGGCCATCATGTTCGCCAGCACCATGCGCTCTTCCAGGGGCAGCCCTGCCACGCCATCGCCGTCGAATTCCACTGAGCGGTACAGCCCGCCGTCGGCGCCGAACATGCCGATGATGTGCAAGGCCACGTCCTTGGTCGTGACACCCGGGCGCAATTGGCCCCGCAACACGAAGC
This sequence comes from Ardenticatenia bacterium, assembly GCA_030949995.1. Taxonomy (GTDB): domain Bacteria; phylum Chloroflexota; class Anaerolineae; order Ardenticatenales; family Ardenticatenaceae; genus WFWG01. Next base: position 16,558 of record JAUZRY010000103.1, on the reverse strand, counting down.
GGATGGCCTCCGGCACTCGCAGCCAAAGCGCTCCCAAGGCCCAAATGGCGGCGACTTCACTGCGCCCCACGCCTGCCCCGAATGCCCCCAGCCAGCCGAAGTGAACTGTGTGGGAATCGGCCCCGAGCACAAGCTGGCCCGGCAGCACCAGGGCCTCTTCGCTCAGCACTTGGTGGCAGATGCCCCGTCCCACCTCGAAGAAATAACGCACACCCTGCTCGGCCACGAACGCCCGGATCTCGGCATGATTTTGGGCGTGGCGTACCGTGGGAGGGGGGGCCGCATGATCCAAGGTGATGGCCAGTCGTTCGGGGTCCCACACCCGTTTCACCCCCAAGGTGCGGAAGCGGCGCGCAATGGCCGCCGTGTTATCGTGGCTCAACACGCGGTCAGGCCGGGCATCTACCACTTCGCCAACGGCCACGCGCTCGCGCCCGGCCGCACGGGCCAAGGCCTTTTGGGCAAAGGTCTGTCCGGTCGTGTGTGGAGTCGTGCTCATCCCCGTTCCTCCAGCACGCCGTGGGCCACTAGGAAGGCGTAGGCGGCCAACACCACCCGGTCCTGGACGGCGCCCTCGGCGATATGTCGGCGGAGCCACGCCGGCGAACGCCAGTGGTGTGTGACGAACTCAGCCGTATCAGGGCGAGAGGAGCCTGCCAGGTGAAGGCCCCGGGCCAGGAAGAGGGTGGTCGTGCCCTCGATGAGTCCAGGATTGTCCTCCACCGTGCCCAAGAAGCGCCACTCCTCGGCCTCGTAGCCGGCCTCCTCCAACAGCTCCCGCCGGGCTGCGTCCAGGGGAGATTCGCCCGGCTCCACCAGCCCGCCGGGCACCTGGTAGACGACGGCATCGAGGGGATACCGGTACTCCTCTTGAATGAGGAGCTCGCCTTGGGCATTGACGGCCACCACGGCCGCGCCGGGCACGCGGCGCAAGGCCGTGTAGGTGTAGCGCTCGCCCGTGGGCAGCCGCACTTCGGCGAGGACTACGCGGACCCAGCGATCCTGGTAGACCACTTGTTCTGAGAGCATCTGCCAGCGATGGTGTGCCCGCATCATCGTTATGGGTGTGCTCCGATGCATGTTGGTGCTTTCTACTCTACACCGCCGTGTACGACCTGTCAAGGTCCTCCTCGCCTCCGGCACGCGCCCTCTGACTTGACTTTTCGCGCGGACTGTGTACTGATATGGAGACTGGGCACGGCTGTGCCCGGCCAAACCCGCGCGATGGAGGCCCCCCATGACCCTGTTCGTCTACACCGTGGAGCAGATGCGAGCGCTGGAAGCGGCAGCCGACCGGGCTGGCCACACCTATGACACCATGATGGAACGTGCCGGCCTGGCAGTGGCCGATGTCATCACGACACGTCATAATACCGATGAGACGCGCGTCGTGGTGCTCGTGGGGCCGGGCCACAACGGCGGCGACGGTTTAGTGGCCAGCCGTGTGTTGGCCAACAGGGGATACCAAGTGGTGGCCTTCTTGTGGAGGCGACCGGTAGACGAGCCCCGCTCCCAAGCTGCCCGTCAGGCGGGCGTCTCCCTGATCCCCCTGGACGGCTCGGAGGACGGATGGCGCACCCTGGAACGGGCACTTCGCAGAGCCTCGGTAATCGTGGACGCTCTGCTCGGGACCGGTGTTTCCCGGCCCATTGGCGAGCCGCTGAGCACGCTGCTGGAGCGCCTGCGGGCCGCGCGCGAGCAGCCTCCCCGCCGCACCTCTCTTGTCTGGGCCCAAACAGAGCCCCAGCACTCCCTGCGCCCCCGGGGGCCAACGCTGGTGGCTGTGGACCTGCCCACCGGCCTCAACGCCGCAACAGGCGCTGTGGATCCGGCTACCGTGCCGGCCGATATCACGGTGACCTTCGCCGGCCCCAAGGCCGGGATGCTCCTGCCCCCTGGCAGTGACGTCATCGGTGAGTTGGTCGTGGCCGACATCGGCATTCCCACCCAAGTCGTGTCGGCCGCAGAACATGTTGGGGAATTCATGAGCCCGGACGTGGCCGCAGCGCTTGTGCCCCCCCGACCCCGCTCCGGCCACAAGGGCACCTTTGGCCGCGTGCTGGTGGTCGGGGGCAGTGCCAACTTCGTGGGCGCCCCTGCCCTGGCAGCCGAGGGGGCTGCCCGAAGCGGTGCGGGCCTGGTGACTTTAGCCGTGCCCACAGTGTTGGCCTCGGCGCTTACTGCCCGCCCGGACTTGACCAGCATCACGTGGCTCATGCTTCCCCACGACTTGGGCGCCCTGCGCCCAGAGGCCCTCAACGTCCTGGCCGAGGAGCTTCCCAAGTACGATGCGCTGGTGGTGGGCATGGGATTGGGCCAGGAGCCCGTCACCCAAGCGTTCGTGTACAAGCTGTTGGGCCTCCGAGCGCCCGAGGCACCACGCCCTTCCATCGGCTTCGTAAGATCACCCCAGCAGGAACCTGAGGAGCCTGTGCCCAATCTGCCCCCTACCGTGTTGGACGCCGATGCCCTGAACGCCTTGGCCGCCTTTGACGGGGCGTGGGAGGAGCAACTGCCGGCCGGGCGCTTCGTGCTCACTCCTCACCCGGGCGAAATGGCTCGCCTGATGGGCGTGAACGTCTCAGATGTGCAGGCTCGTCGCCTGGCACTGGCACGCCAGCAAGCTAAGGCGTGGCGTCAGGTAGTCGTGCTGAAAGGTGCCTTCACGGTGGTGGCCGCCCCAGACGGCCGGGTAAGTGTGTCTCCCTTCGCTCACCCCATTCTGGCCACAGCCGGTACCGGCGACGTGCTGGCCGGCCTGATCGGGGGACTCCTGGCCCAAGGGATCCCTCCCTTCGACGCGGCCGCCTGGGCACCTATCTCCACGGGCTGGCCGGCACGCTTTTGAGCCGTCGGTTCGGGGGTGACCGGGGCGCGTTGGCCTCGGATCTTCTCGCTTACATTCCCAGAGCCCTTTCCGCACTGTGCACAACTCTCATGACAGCGAGGTGAACGATGATGGTCGATGAGCTTCGACCTACAGGGCGCCGTCCCGTCCGTGTCCTCTTCATCTGTGCCGGTAACATCTGCCGCTCCCCCATGGCCGAGGCCGTCTTCCGGCACAAGGTGGAACAGGCCGGCCTCGGCCATCACGTGGAGGTGGACTCGGCCGGCGTCGGAGCGTGGAACGTGGGCGAGCCTCCGCACCGCTCCACCATCCGTGAACTCCGGCGCCGAGGGGTGCCCGTCCCTCAACGGCGTGCTCGCCAGATCACACCTGAGGATTTGGAACGCTTCGATTACTTGATCGTGATGGACTTAAACAACCTCAACATGGTGCGCACGATGGCCCGCCACCAAGGTGTGCCCAAGGAGCCCCGGTTACTGCTGGAGTTCCTAGAAGACGAGCGGGCGCCTGTGGAGGTCCCCGATCCCTTCTACACCCACACGTACAGCGACGTGTTCAACTTGGTCGACAGGGCAACGGATGGCCTCTTGGAGGCCATCCGACGACGACATGGGTTCTAGTCCGAGGAAGGAGGAACACACATGGTCACAGCCGTCGTACTCATCAACGTGGAGCGGGCTCGCGTCAACGACGTGGCCCAAGTGTTGGTCGATCTTGATGGCGTTACCGAGGTCTTCTCGGTGGCCGGCCGGTGGGACTTGGTGGCTATCTTGAGAGTGCCCTCCAACGAAGCAATGGCCGACCTCGTCACAGGCGCGATCCAGGCCGTGCCGGGCATCACCACGACCGAAACCCTGTTGGCCTTCAAGACCTTCTCGCATCACGACTTGGAACGCCTCTTCTCCATCGGGTTCGATGAATGAAGAAGCGTTTGTGTTACGCTCGCGGCTCCAACAAGTACGCCAACACCAACAGGCTCATCATGGCCAAGTAGGTGTAGGTACCGTACCGCGTGGCCCTGTGGAAATGCCCTCTTCTGGCTGTCCACAGGGCCGCAAGGGCCGGGGGCAATGCCCCCCAGGCGAGCAGAGCCGTAGTTGGCAACACGTGGCGCACGAGAGCCCAGCTCAACACGCCAAAGGCCAACCCTGTGGCCGTCCCACAGACGGCGAACGCCCCCTCAGGGCCCAGCCGTTGCCACAGGGGGCGATGCTCCACGAGCCGAGAGGGGCGAAAGCCGTTGACGGCCAACACTCCTGCCAAGAGCAGGGCACAGGGCAACGCGGCCACCACCACTTCGGCCGAGAGATGGCCCGTTTGGACGTAGTAGCTGCCCAAGGCCGTTACAGCGCTCAGGTTGAAACCGGCCAGAAGCTCGCCAACGCCCGTGCCGGCCAGGCGAACCGGAGGCACGCTGTAGGCCAGGGCACTGACCACGCCAACCCCTCCCAACACGATTACTGCCGGGCCGGTCAGCAAGGCAATATACATGCCCACCATGCCGCCCACCACGAAGAAGGCCAGCCCACCCTGGAGCACCTGGAGAGGCAACAGGGCGGGGGCTTCCTCCTCGTGGTAGCGCAAGTCGAAGGCGTCGTTCGTCATCGTCGTGCCCGCCTGGAGCATAATGGCGGCCACCAGACAGAGCACGAAGAGCCCCACATCAAAGATACGCACACGATGCCAGGCCACCACGGCCCCGAGCACGATGGGGGCACTCACGGCCGCGACGTAGAGAACCCGGAGCCGGTAGAGGGACGTGAGGGGCAACATGGTTGTGGGCGGCCGATTGCCATCCGTGGAGCCCATGGCGTGGCCTCAGGAACGGCGCGGGACCCCGGCCGGGCTCAACTCTGCTTCTCGTAGGGCTGGCCAATGGCGGCTGGCGGAATAGCTCGGCCCACCAGGCCGGCCAGCACGATCATGGTCACCACATAGGGCACGATTTGGAGAAACTGGCTTGGTAGAGGAATGCCCAAGATTTGGAAGCGCGTGCCCAAGGCCTCCGAGAAGCCGAAAAGCATGGCGCCACCCAGTCCTCCCAGCGGCGTCCACTTGCCGAAGATCATAGCTGCCAGCGCGATGAACCCTTTGCCGTTGGTCATCAGATCATCAAAACCGCCCACTGTCTCCAAGGAGAACCAAGCCCCGCCCAGCCCGGCGATCAGCCCGCTGATGAACACATTCATGTAGCGCACGCGGATGACGTCGATGCCCACGGTGTCGGCAGCACGCGGGTGTTCTCCTACCGCGCGGGTGCGCAACCCCCACCGGGTGTAGAAGAGGATCACATGAGTCAGGGCGACCAGGATGAACATGGAGTAAAAGATGGGTTTGTTGTTGAAGAGCACACTGCCCACCACGGGCAGCTCGCTCAGAAAGGGGATCTCGATGGAGGGCAGCGTCACCCGGCCGGCACGGGTGGACAACAGGTACTCCCGCCGCACGAAGCTCGTCACCCCAATGGCGAGGATGTTGATCACCGTGCCGCTGACAATCTGGTCGGTCCTGAAAGTGATGGAGAGGACGCCATGGAGCAAGGCCATGAGCCCGCCTGTGACCACGGCCACCAGGACGGAGATGAACAGGGCTTGGTTGGTTGGCAAGCGCTCGCCCAGGAAGAAGAAGGTGGTGAAGCCAAAGCAGGCGCCGGCCAACATCATGCCCTCAATGGCGATGTTGATCACCCCGCTGCGCTCACACCAAATGCCGGCAATGGCCCCCAAGGCGATGGGCGTGCCCAGCCGCAAGCTCTCGTTCAACATGGTGAGCACGTTAGTCTGCTTGCCGGCCGCGGCGGCCACCAACACTGTGGGGAAGATGAGCAGCCCCCCGAGGATCATGGTCCCGGTGGCCAGCCGGGCAAAACGCCGGCCGGCGAGGCCCAACAGGCCTGCCGCCACGTAGTAGGCTCCCACGGCCAAAAGTGTGCGCCCCACAGGCAGGGCCATCTTGGGCGCTGTGCGCCCCACGCCGAAGGCCAGCACAGTGGTCTCGTCGGGGGGGAAGCGGGGGCTGATGCCTACCACAAGCCATGCCCCCGTCACCACGAAGAGCATCGCGTACACGTGTACACGGTGGAAGCGAAGCGTCGGCATAGTCACCCTCAACGCCCCCATCCCCTGGAGAAGACCGCCTCCTCGGATGGCGGCGTCACACGGATGCGGTAGAGCCACCTCACGATCTGGTCAGCGGCCACGAACATGATGATGAGGGCCTGCACGATTTTGATCAGGTCAATGGACAAGTCAGCCCTGATTTGCATCAAGCCGGCCCCGTTGAGCAGGGCGCCCCACAGGATGCCGGCCGGGATCATGCCCACCGGATTGGAGCGAGCCAGCAAGGCCACGGCAATGGAATCAAATCCGATGCCGGCGAAGAAGTCAGGCGACAGGTAGCCTTGACCGCCCAACACCTCACCGGCGCCGGCCATGCCGGCCAGCGCGCCACTGAGGGCCATGGCCAACACAATAGTGCGCGAGACGTTGATGCCGGCGTAGCGGGCTGCGTTGGGGTTGGCCCCGACGGTGCGCAGCTCGAAGCCCACTGTGGTCCGGTAGAGGAACCACCGTACCCCGAAAACCAACACCAGGGCCAACAATAGGCCCGCGTGCAGAGGGGGTGTCCAGCAGGCGCGGCAGGGCTGCCGAGGGAACGATGTAGGGCGTGCGCGGCGTGGAGGCAGACGGGTCGAGGAGGATCACGGGATCCTTGCTCTTGATGAGCCAATCGGTCAGGCGGATGGCGATGAAGTTCATCATGATGGTGTTGATGACCTCGTGAGCTCCCGTGCGGGCCTTGAGGAAACCGGGAATGGCCCCCCAGATCATCCCGCCCAAAGCTCCGGCCAACACGGCCAGCGGCACGTGGAGCAGAGGGGGCAGACCAGAAAAGGTGGGATGAAAGCCCACCAGCACGGCCAACACGCCTCCGGCGTAGAGCTGTCCTTCAGCGCCGATGTTAAAGAGGCCGGCTTTGAACCCCAAGGCCACAGCTAGGCCAGCAATGATGTAAGGAGTGCTTTTCACCAGTGTGTTCGCCAGAGCAGCCGGCGTCCCAAAGGAGCCTTCCCACAGTGCGCGATAGGCCACCAGCGGGCTGGCACCGGCAAAGCGGATGATACCAGCCCCGATGAGCAAGGCGGTAAACACGGCGAAGAAGGGCACGGTGGCGGGTGCCACGCGGTCCCAAGCGGCCAACACGCCACCAGGCGGCGGCCTGGCGGGTTGGGGCTGCTCCACGACAGCCCGATCAGCCATCCTCTGCCTCCACAGGAACAGTGGTCCCCATCTTGTGCACGAACTCCTCCTCGTGCCGCACGCCGGCCATAAGCAGGCCAAGCTGTTCCCTCGTGGCCTCTGCCGCCGGCATTTCGGCAATCAGCTCGCCCCGGTACATGACCGCGATGCGGTCCGAGAGCGCCATGATCTCGTCCAGCTCAGCGCTGACCAGGAGCACAGCTACGCCCTGGTCCCGCAGGCCCACAATCTGCTGGTGGATGAACTCGATGGCACCCACGTCGATGCCCCGCGTGGGCTGGGAGGCGATGAGCAGGGAAATGGGCCGGGAGAACTCCCGGGCGACGATCATCTTCTGCTGGTTGCCCCCAGAAAGCGTGTGCGCTTGGGCGTAAATGTCAGGCGTGCGAATGTCGAACGCCTTCACCAGCCGGCGGGCAAACGCGGCCACTTGGTGTTCGTCCCGCACGAGTCCCCGTGCGAAGGGAGGCTTGTAGTACGTGTTGAGCACCAAGTTGTCGGCTACAGTGTAGGCAGCCACCATGCCATTCCGTTGCCGGTCCTCCGGGACGTGGGCTGTACCCGTCTCGGTGATCAGGCGGGGGGGCTTGCCGGTCACGTCCTGGCCAGTCACCAGGATGCGGCCCGTCTCGGGACGACGTAGGCCGGTTAAGGCCTCGACCAACTCCGTCTGCCCGTTGCCCTGCACGCCGGCGATGCCCACAATTTCCCCTGCGCGCACGGAGAGGGAGATCCCGTTCACTGCCGGCAGGCCCCGATCGTCCAGCACACGTAGGTTCTCAACACGCAACACTTCCTCGCCGGGGTGGGCCGGCGCCTTTGCCACGCTCAACACCACCTCGCGCCCCACCATCATGGCAGCCAAGGAGGCTTCGTCGGCCTCAGCCGGCGTTGTCGTGCCCACCAGCCGGCCAGCCCGCAGCACGCTGATGCGGTCGGCCACGGCGAGGACTTCCTTGAGCTTGTGGGTGATGAAGATGATACTTTTGCCCTGGGAGGCCAAGCTGCGCATGACCGCAAAGAGGTCTTCTGCCTCCTGAGGCGTGAGCACGGCAGTGGGTTCGTCGAGGATGAGGATCTCGGCTTGACGGTAGAGGGCTTTGATGATCTCCACCCGCTGTTGGTGGCCAACGCTGATGTCTTGAACGTAGGCGTCCGGGTCTACCAACAGGCCGTACTGGCGGGAGAGTTTCTGAATGCGCGCCCGGGCCCGCCGGTGGTCGAGGAGCACGCCACGGGTTACCTCGTGGCCCAAGATAATGTTCTCGGTGACTGTCAGCGTGGGCACGAGCATGAAGTGCTGGTGGACCATGCCGATGCCCAAGCGGATGGCGTCGTTGGGGCTGTGAATCTCTGCGCGCCGGCCGTGCACGTAGATCTCGCCCTCATCCGGGCGATAGAGGCCATAGATGATATTCATCAGCGTTGTCTTGCCGGCCCCGTTCTCACCCAGCAGGGCGTGAATTTCCCCCCGCCGCAGGGTGAGGTCGATGTGGTCATTGGCCAGGACGCCCGGAAAGCGCTTGGTGATGCCGCGCACTTCCAGGGCCGGCGGTTCCTGGGCGTTCACAGCATCGTCCCCCGTTACCTGAATCTGTGCGGCCGCGCCGGGGTGGAGCCACGCCACCCCGGCGCGCGTTTTTCCCGTTACTCGCCGCTGAAGGGCACCGGCTCGGGCACCTGATCCTCAATGATGTCACCGGTCACGGGGTCCACGCCTGTCTGGAGTTCGCCCGCGGCCAGCATGAGGCGAATCTCCTCGAGGCGCGCCTGCACGGCCTCGGGCACGTCGTCCTCGGCCTCGTGGAAGGGGGCGTAGGTGATGCCGCCGTTGGCCGCGTCCAAGATGTAGAGCCCGCCGCCGGCGAAGGTGCCGTCAATGACGCCCAGAATCTGGTCGTAGACGCCAAGGTCCACGCGCTTAACCGCGCTGCTGATAAGGCGGTCGGCGCCCGGCGTGGTACCGCCGCCGAAGGTGGTGTAGTACTCGTCCTGGTCCACGCCGATGACCCAAGCGCCGAGCTCGGCCGCCCGCTTGATGCCGCCGGAGCCCGTGGGGCCGCCGGCTCCGAAGATCACGTCGGCTCCCTCGCCCACGAACTGTTCGGCCGCCGAGGCGCCTGCTGCCGGATCCGTGAACGAGGGAATGTAGACGCCCAAGACGTTGATGTCAGGGTTGACGTAGCGGGCACCGATTTCAAAGCCGTTGCGGAACTTGACCACGGGCGGGATGTCAATGCCGTAGATGCCGGCCACCACGCCTGATTCGGTCATCATTCCGGCCAGGGCGCCGGCCAGGAAGCCGCCCTGGTCCTCCCGGTACTGGATGCCCACGAGGTTGTCGGGCGGCGCCTCGAAGAACTGGTCCACCCCGATGAAGTACACGTCCGGATTGTTCTGCGCGGCTTCCAGGGTGGCGTCGGCGATGAGGAAGCCGACTGTCACCAGCACGTCGAACCCCTCGTCCAGACAGGTTTGGATGTTCTTCTGGTAATCCGTCTGGGACTGGGTCTCGATGAAGTCCGTCTCGAAGCCCAAGTCCTCCGCCGCCTTGACCATGCCCTCGTAGGCGAACTGGTTAAACGTGCCGTCGTTGATCCGGCCCACGTCGGTGATCAGGCAGACTTTGAAGCCCTCGGGAGCTTGGGGCTTGGGGAGGCCGGCCGTGTCAATGGGGCGCAGCAGCTCGCCGGAGACGGGGTCCACGCCTGTGTCAAGGCTCCCATCGGCCAAGCCTTGGCGCACGCGTTCCAGGTAAAGTTGGGCCCAGCGGGGCACGTCGTCCTCGGCCTCGTGGAAGGGGGCGTAGGTGATGCCACCGTTGGCCGCGTCCAGGATGTAGAGCCCGCCGCCGGCCCACAGGCCGGTCTCCGGCTGCACCAGCCCCTTGATTTGATCGTAGACGCCAAGGTCCACGCGCTTAACCGCGCTGCTGATAAGGCGGTCGGCGCCCGGCGTGGTGCCGCCGCCGAAGGTGGTGTAGTACTCGTCCTGGTCCACGCCGATGACCCAAGCGCCGAGCTCGGCCGCCCGCTTGATGCCGCCGGAGCCCGTGGGGCCGCCGGCTCCGAAGATCACGTCGGCTCCCTCGCCCACGAACTGTTCGGCCGCCGAGGCGCCTGCTGCCGGATCCGTGAACGAGGGAATGTAGACGCCCAAGGCTGTCACGTCAGGGTTGACGTAGCGGGCACCCTGCTCGAAGCCGTTGCGGAACTTGACTACGGGCGGGATGTCAATGCCGTAGATGCCGGCCACCACGCCCGATTCGCTCATCATCGCGGCCAGGGCGCCGGCCAGGAAGCCGCCCTGGTCCTCCCGGTACTGGATGCCCACGAGGTTGTCGGGCGGCGCCTCGAAGAACTGGTCCACCCCGATGAAGTACACGTCCGGATTGTTCTGCGCGGCTTCCAGGGTGGCGTCGGCGATGAGGAAGCCGACTGTCACCAGCACGTCGAACCCCTCGTCCAGACAGGTTTGGATGTTCTTTTGGTAATCCGTCTGGGACTGGGTCTCGATGAAATCGCTCTCTAAGCCGAACTCCTCGGCCGCTCGGATCATGCCCTCGTAGGCGAACTGGTTGAACGTGCCGTCGTTGATCCGGCCCACGTCGGTAATCAGGCAGACGCGCTCTATCGCACCGGGGCCGGCTTGTGCTGGGGGCGGTGTGGCCGTGGGCTCCTCGGCTTGTTGAGGCTGGGTCGGTTCCGGCTGAGGAGTGTTCGTGGGCTGAGGTTGGGGCGGTTCAGGGGGCGTCGTGGCCGTGGGTTGGGGCACCTGCTGCGTGCAGGCGAAGAGGAGCACGGCCACGGCAACAAGCACAACGGTCATGCGTCTGCGCATCTTTCTCCTCCTCTCTGGATTTCAGGGGACAACGGCCTTTTTCTTCAATGTGCCAACGGGGGATACACAGAGGGCTCTGTGCCCGAACGCCCTCAGGGCCTGGCGAGAGGGCGTCCCACCGTGTTCAGGGCACAGCCCCTGATTATAAACAAGAAGGAAGAGGGGAGCAAGCAGCAGAGCCACTTGACTTCATCGAAGTGGGCATGTGAGGCAGTTGTCCTCGCGGGCACCGGCGGTCTGATGTGCCACCGCCGTGTTTCGCCGCCTGTTCACCTGTGTGAGCGTCGGCCAGAGGTGCCCGCACTTCCGCCCACTTGACCAGGGACGCACTCAATGGTATGCTCTTGGTGCCCTTTTCCTTCAAAATCTCCTGGTAACATACCACACACCCCACGACCGGCGAACAGGTAAGGAGGCTCGGGAACGATGGTCAACGTGGAAGCTGTGCGTCAGGCTGTTGAACGAACGCTCTTGGCCTACGATCCCATCCGCACTGGTGAGACGGCCATTCACGTGGACGTGAGCAACGGTTCAATCGTGCTTCGCGGGTACGTGCGAACGGAGAACATGAAGTTTGCCGCCGAAGAATTGGCCGGTCGCGTGCCCGGCGTCCACCAAGTGGACAACCGCCTGATCTCCGACTCGGCCTTGGACGTGGCTGTGGCCGAAGCCTTGGAGGAAGCTGACGGCGGGTGGTTGGCCCCTCTGCCCGTGCAGGTGCGGGCCATCAAGGGGCATGTGATGCTGCGCGGCCCTGTGCCCTGTGAGAGCGCCCGAGAGGAGATCCGGCGCATCGCGCTTCAGGTGCCGGGTGTCCTGGATGTGCACGATTACATGGACGTGAACCCCGCGTGGATCGAGCGCGTGTTGGCACCCAAAAAGCGGCGTAAGGGCCGGCAAGCCGGTGCCGGCGGGCCCCGGCAAGCCATGGTCGGAGGTCGTCCCGTCACCGCCGACGATCTGCCCGCATGGGCTCTCAAGCCCAAGGAGGCGTGGACGCCCGATGACTTCAAGGCCCGTGCCCGTGCCAAAATGGCCTTCAAGCGGGGTGAAGGCCCCGATCCCAAGGAAATCGAAGAGGCTGGCCGCATTCTCCGTGAGAGCGCCACCGCGTCCGCAGCATCGGAGGAGGAGGCAGCGGAAGACGATGTGTTCGGCTTCGACGTGGCCCCGGCTCCAGCACCATCTGCCCAGGCCCAAACGCCGCCCACAACACCTGAGGAGGTGCCTGAGGACGTTTTGAGTCAACTTAAACAGGAGTTTCCAGAGTGGGCCCTGAAATCCAAGGAGGCGTGGGCCCCTGAGGACTTCAAGGCCTTTGCCAAGGCCAAGAGTGCCTTCAAGAAGGGCCAGGGACCCGACCCCAAGGACGTGCTGGCCCAAGCCCAAGCCAAACTTCAGGAGGCGCTAGGAGCCGCCCGCCGGGCGACAGCCCAGGCGAGCACCGAAGTGGTCCAGGACCCGCGCCGGGCTGCCCTCATGGCCCTGCGCGCTCAATTTCCCGGCTGGGCCCTCAAACCGCGCCGGCTCTGGACGGCCGACGATTTCCGCGAGGCGGCTGAAGCCAAGGTCGCCGAGCTGCGGGGCGCAGGCAAACCGGTGCGCGAGATTCTCCAAGCGGCCCAGGAGGCTTTGGAGAAAGTCCGCCGGGGCGAGGCCGTGGAGGGGGCTGGCGAGGCCGTGGTTGCCCGCCGGCGGGAGCTCTCGGCCGAGGAGGTTCAGGCTCTTGTCCAACGCTTGGCCGAACAGTACCCCGCATGGGCCCTGAAGCCCAAGGAGGCGTGGGCTCCCGAGGACTTCAAGGCCTTTGCCAAGGCCAGAAGCGCTTTCAAGAAGGGTCAAGGGCCCGACCCCAACGACGTGCTTGCCCAAGCGCAGGCCGCTCTCGAAAAGGCCAAAGAGGAAGCCCTGGCCTCGGCGCCGGCGCAGGAGAGCAGTGCCTCCGCAGGCGAAATTCCGCCCGAGCTGTTGGAAAAATATCCCGCATGGGCCCTGAAGCCCAAGGAGGCGTGGGCTCCCGAGGACTTCAAGGCCTTTGCCAAGGCCAAGAGCGCCTTCAAGAAGGGTGAAGGCCCGGATCCTGAGGAGATCATCGCGGAGGCCCAAGCCGCGCTCAAATGAGCCCCTGGGTCCTCCGATCCAGTGGGTGGACAGCGTGCGCTTGGCTGTGTTCCCAGCTGCTCCCGACACGTATCCTGGCCTTCTAGGGCCGTAACTTCAGCCCGAGGTGTCACCAAACTGTTCTGGAATCCCGGAAGGAGAAAGGGGTATGGCCGGACACTCCAAGTGGGCAAACATCAAACACCGAAAGGCGGCCGTGGACGCCAAGAAGGGCAAGCTCTTCACCAAGCTGGCCCGCGAGATTGAGACGGCCGCCCGCTTGGGCGGAGGTGATCCCAGCGTGAACTTCACGCTCCGCATGGTCCTCGAGAAGGCCAAACAGGCCAACATGCCCAAGGACAACATCGAGCGAGCCATCAAGCGGGGCACCGGTGAGCTTCAAGGCGAGGCCCTCGAGGAGATCTGGTATGAGGGGTATGGCCCCGGTGGTGCGGCGCTCATGATCAAGTGCCTCACGGACAACCGCAATCGCGCTGTGGGCGAGGTACGCTCCACGTTGCGCAAACACGGCGGTTCCTTGGGCGAGGGTGGATCAGTGGCGTGGCAGTTCGAGGAGAAGGGGGTCATTCTCATTCCCCTTGACGGCCAGGATGCCGAAGAGCTCATGCTCCAGGCCATCGACGCCGGCGCCGAAGATGTGGACGAGGATAACAATTACCTCGAAGTGATCACCGGGCGCGCGGACTTGCAGAAAGTGCGGGAGACTCTGGATGTCCAGCAAGTGCGCATCGAGTCGGCCGAGCTCAAGATGATTCCCAAGACGTATATCGAACTCGACCGGGAGACCCAGCTCTCCGTGGCAAAGCTGATCGAAGCCCTCGAGGACTTGGACGACGTGCAGGCCGTCTACACCAACGTACAGTTCAGTGACGAAGTCCTGGAGCAGTTGGCCGCGTGAACACGGTTTTGGGCGTGGATCCGGGCACGGCGATCACGGGCTGGGGTGTGGTGTGCGGAGATGACAGACGGCTCCAGTTGGTGGCGTATGGCACCATTCGCACGCCGGCCCACACGCCATTGCCAGAACGCTTGCTGACCATTTACGAGCATATCACCGCCGTGCTCCGCCGCTACCAACCCGATGTGATGGCGGTCGAGAAGCTCTTTTTCCGCAAGAACGTCACCACAGCGATAGCCGTCAGCCACGCGAGGGGCGTCATTCTGTTGGCCGCGGCTCAAGCGAGGCTGTTGGTGGAAGAGTTCACACCGGTAGAAGTCAAACAGGCCACCACTGGATACGGCAACGCCGATAAACGCCAGGTGCAGGAAATGGTGCGTCGGCTCCTGCGCTTAGATGTCGTTCCGCGACCGGACGATGCGGCCGACGCACTGGCTGTGGCTATCTGTCGTCTGCACACGTTCCGCCCATAGTACCCCTGTCTCCCCGAGTCTCCTCGCCCGCGTGAGCCTCCGCTTCCCGGTGGGCCGGGTGGCGTCGGGGTACGTACTCCTCGAAAGCCGCGGTCAGGTGCACGCGTCCCAACCGCAGGGCGCGCACAGACGCGGAGTCGCGCAAGGGTGTGCGCACCACGAGGCGGCCGGAGGATGACTCTACGTCCTCGACGATGCCCAGCGCCCGTGTGAACCCATCGTGGTCCTGAAGCCCCACCAGCAGGCCGGGCACAGGCGCCCCATGCCCGACCACGCTCAGCTCCTCCAGCGCGAGCACAAGTCGGCCGGCGCGGGCGAAGTATCGGCGGAACTGCTCCCGCCTGTGAGCCCGTCGCCGCTCCCGCGTCTTGGGAGCAGCGGCTTCAGCCACCGGCAGGCGTACAATGCGGATCACCGGATGGCCGTCCCAAGGCGCCAGGATGGGTTCTAGCTCGTCACCCCGCTGGAGGGCCAGCACCCAGCGGGGGCGTAGCAGTTCGAGCTTGGCCTGCTTGAGAGCAACGCCGCCCCGCTCGGGCGCAATGAGGCCGGTGGTGTCCACCACCACGAAGTGAGCCCGTTGCCGGAGGGCCAAGCGGGCTAAGCGAACCACGCCGACCACGACGGAGAGCATGTGGCCACGGGGTGAGGTGTTGCCCACAAAGTAGCGCCGACGCATGCCCTTGGGCGGATATGGCGGTGATGCAGGATACCGCGTGACGGCGAGGGTCATGGTGGTGGGAGGGCCTAGCGTGCTCTGGCCGATGTCCGCGTCCAGCCAAGCGGCCGTCTCCACCGCGGGCGCGAAGCGCTCCCACAGGTAGCGGGCCAGCGTTGTCTTGCCGCTGTCCGGCGCGCCCACAAGCATGATCAGCCCGCGTGGTGGCTCGTGTGGCAAGCGCTCCGCCCACTCGTCCGGCACCTCAATCCCTCGGAACACGCTCTGTCCGCTGTTGATTCTGCCCTCCGCCCTGCCATTGTACTTGACCACACCCAAAATCCCCTAGCCGCGAGGATGCGTTTGGATCTGGGTCGTATTGTATCCTTTTCGCACAGGCATTCCAAATGGGTATACACCTGACCCGTTCAATGCCAGTGGAGAGAGGAAAAACAGCCGCATTCTCCCTTCGGCCGTCTCTCAGGAGATACAAGAGGCTTTCGCGCTGGGCCCGTCGATCCACAGCCGGCGCCAAGTGGGGGAATGCTTTCGGTTGCCTTCGCGCCTTGAACCCCTGCACGCGCGTGCTCGGATCTTGAAGCCGCTCCCGATCACCTGGTCCGTACGATTCACGCCCGTCACCAGAGAGGCGTTAGCGCTCAATTCGAGCAACACCGGGCGATAGCGGCACAGCCAACGTGCCGACTGTCCTGTACCCGCTGGGCACGCTCGCTGCACCAGAAGCGGCCAGGTCACACTACCGGAGACGATCAGGCGCGAAACGAACGCGAGTGAAACGGACTTTCGGCTGACTAAGGAAATTAGCGAGGACAGCTAAGTAAGTGGTCTCGTCGGGCAATTTGGACGTAGCCCATGTCTAAATCGAGAGCTATCGTGGTATAGTGCAAGTATGGCTCCCCTGAAAAAGCCTGACCTAGCAGATTGGGCAGGGCAAAGGAGCCTATTTGTGCCCGATAAACGGGCAGAGTCAGGGAAGAGGGCGCCCAAAACGGCCATTTTCTACCTCGTTCTCCCCACCAATTGGTGGGGAGCGCCCTTTCTTCAGTAGAGCTATCTTCCAGAGCAGAAGGAACCATTCTCTTCTTGTGGGGTGGCATCCGGGATGGAAGGGGACTTACAGTTCCTCCAACTCGACTTCCACGCCGCCGACCAAGCCAGCCACCACATTGTAGGTGAACGCGTAGATGGCCATCACAATGCCGGTCACCACCGCGTAGAAGAGCACTCCTACCACATACATCACTACCAAAAAACCAATGACTCCCGCTCCGGCCCCAAAGATCTCTGGGTCCATCCCTGTCTCTTGAATGGCGCCCATGAAAGCGCCCCCTCCCCCTAACAAGCCGGGCACCAGAAGGAAGAAACAGCCGAACAGGGCAAATATCAGCCCTCCCAAGGCACAGCCTAACTTCATCGACGAAAGGACGCCCACGCGGCGAA
>JAUZRY010000102.1 GCA_030949995.1 Ardenticatenia bacterium | reverse complement strand
CACTTGGGCTTTTCAGTTATCTGCTTTGGTTATATTTCATCTTTTATGCAAATGGTGACCGTTCCCGGAATGGATGATTATATCCTGGCACGTACTCGACGTGCCGGGATTACGCTTATCATCCACGATGAAGACTGTCACCCTCCAATATAAGCTTTTTTCACATGCGTGGCTTATAAATGCCATCGCTGAAGGACATGTCAATATGGAATTTCTGAAGGTGGACCAGCGCCGCGCTCAATCGCCGCTCGCACCACCGGTTGCTCTGCAAGGCAAACTGCACCCTGATATCAACACCACCACGTCATCGCCCAACCGGCTAGCTTCTTCATTCCAGCGCCGTGTCTCCGCATCACAGACCCCTGTGTCGAGTGAGGGCACAGAAGCAATGAGCTTCACCTTGCCAGCATAGTCCCGCAAATGTCGGGGGGTGAGCTCAGTGTCCAGCACGGTGAAGTCGGGTGCCTGTTGCCCGACTTCCACAGGATTGCCCAAAACAGTCAGTGGATTTCCCAGAAACGTGACGGCACCAACTCGCTCGCCTGCCATGGGACTCCTCCCTCCGGTTTTGTTGAGTTTTTCGGTCGTCTTTGCGGAGTAGAAGTCTATCACAAAGCTGTGGGGCGGCAATTTCCGTAACCCGTCTCGGCCCGGGCCGGCTGCAGGGGATGGAGTGGCAATTTTGCGAATTTGTGGTAGGCTCTTGTGCGGCGTGCCAGCGTTCACGGTGGAGTGGTCGGCTGAGCGCCGGCAGTTTTTCTCCGGTTCCATCCTCGCCCGTCGTCCGTGCTCCCCGTCTCTTCGTGAAGAGAGAGATGAAGGAGGTGCATCCATGGCCGACACGACGCTCTTGGCCAATCGGTATCCCGGCATCGTCGAGGCCGTCTTCCACGAGCAGCACCAGGCCATGGAGGCCAAGAAGGCCCTCATGCGCCTGGAGTTGGGCACCCTGCCCCCGGAATTCGAGCGCTTTACCTTGATCGAACGTCGCCCTGTCCCACAGACCGCACAGCCCGCAGGATGGTGGGAGCGCCTGAAGGCCACACTGGGGGGGCGGCGGGAAGTCCATGCCACCACCCCTTCCCACGCGTTGCCGGCGGTGATCCTGTTGGTACGCGGCGAGCCGGCCCGGCTGCAGGCAGCTGTCAAGGTGTTACAGGAGCACGGTGCCCACCAGGTCAAGATGTACGCTTACGGCCACCCCAGCGCGCACGAGTGAACGGGCCACAGAACGCGCAGCAGCCACCTGCTCGCGGGGCAGCGGTGGAGGGTGAGGCGAGTTTGGTGTTTCAGGCAGAGCTGGTATAATCGGGAGGGTTCTGTTCGCCGCACATAACGGATGCTAACATGGGGGAGGCCCTCTGAGGGCACGCGGTGCCTGGGGGAAGTTGTAGGTGCTCTCGCCCAGTTGGGAATGGGTCCGCACACAACGCCGAAGGAGAGGATAACTCATGCGCGTTCTGCTCGCCAGTCCTGAATCCAAAGTCTGGTCATCGCGCAAGCACATACCGCTAGGGCTCGGCTATCTGGCGGCCGTGGTGCGCGAGCACGGCCACGAGGTGGCCATCTACGACGCGGCCGTCGAAGACGAGCCCTTCGAGGCGTACTTGGACCGCACGCGCTTCGACCTGGTGGGGGTTACGGCCACGACTCCCCTGATCTACGAGGCGTGGGATATGGTGAAGGCGGCCAAGGCACGGGGCAAGTGGACCGCGTTAGGCGGCGCTCACCTGACTATCTTGCCAATGGAGAGCGCTGAACAGCCATTTGTGGACTTTGTAGTTATCGGCGAGGGAGAAGACACGCTGCTCGAATTGGTCATGGACTTGGAACACACGGGCGGGAAGAACTTGGGTGACATCGATGGCCTGGTCTGGAAACGAGATGGCCAGCCCATCATGAACCGTCCCCGCGTGTTGGACGACAACATCGACCGCTTTCCCTTCCCGGCCCATGATCTGTTCAAGATCGACCGGTACACCAACCTGCAACCCCTCACCGACGGCCTGGACCCCCACGCCCGTGCCTTCACCATCTTGACGAGCCGGGGCTGCCCGTACAAGTGCAACTTCTGCTCCAAACCCGTCACCGGCGACACGTGGCGTCCCCGCAGCGTGGAAAACGTCATTGCCGAGTGGCGCTGGCTGGTCAAGGGGCTCCACGCCACCGAGATCGGCATCACCGACGATATCTGGAACTTACAACTCGACCGGGCCAAGGAGATCTGCCGTCGCCTGATCGAAGAGGGGCTCAACACCGTGCCCTGGGTGACCGTTCACGGCATGAAGGTGAACCACACGGATCTGGAACTCTTCCAGCTCATGAAAGCGGCGGGGTGCAAGCGTGTGGGCTTCGGCGTGGAAAGCGGCGACGACTACATTCTCAAGAAGGTGATCAAGAAGAGCCAGACGGTGGACATGGTGCGCGAGGCCTTCAAGAACGCCAAGGCGGCTGGGCTGGAGACCATGGGGTTCTTCATTTTCGGGATGCCGGAGGAGACCGAGGAGAGCATGGAGAAAACCATCCAGCTCGCCCTGGAGCTGGACCCCGATCTGGCCAACTTCATGATCGCGGCGCCCTTCCCCGGCACGCGCCTCTACGACCTCGTCCACAAGTACGGCAACATTTTCAGCCACGATTGGCGTGACTACGCCATCCACGAACAACGGGCCCGCTTCGAGATCGGCGACCTGACGGCCGAGCTGGTGGAGCGCAAGTGGCATGAGGCTTACCGTCGCTTCTACCTGCGGCCAGGGCGCATCTGGAAACGGCTCACCCGCAAGGACACGTGGGTCAACGCGCCGGCACGGCTCAAGGACGCGCGACGTTTCTTCCTGGGCGACCGGGAGACTCGTGTGGGCCAGCCGCGCGCGGTGGAGGGCGCTTATGCGTAAGGCGGAAACGCCGGAGCGCACAACGCCGTGCGATTTCGGCCTTACGTCCGCACAGGGGGAGACAGCCGTGTCTCCCTCTTTCTTTCTGACGGCACACAGCCCCACGAGGTGAACTCATGTTGCGCCGACTGCTGCCCAAGATCCCGCTCTACTGGAGCTTTTACCACTTTGGCGTGCCCAAACTGTTGCCCTTCAGCCTGGTGGTGAGCGTGAGCTTCCGGTGCAACTCCAAGTGCAAGACGTGCGACGTGTGGCGCCGGCCCAACGATGACATGTCGGCCGAGGAATGGCATCAAGTTTTCAGGCACTTGGGCAAGACCCCCTTCTACATCACCTTCACCGGTGGTGAACCCTTTCTGCGCAAGGACGTGGACGAAGTGGTCATCGCGGCCTGTAAGGCGTGTGAGCCGGCGGTGATCACCATCCCCACCAACGGCATGTTAACTGACCGCATTCTCGAGAAGGTGGACCGCATCTGCAGGGCCGCCTCCCACACGGCCATCGGGATCAACCTCTCCTTGGACGAGCTGGGCGAGCGGCACGACGTGCTGCGCGTGGCCCCGGGCAACTGGGAGAAGGCCATGCGCACCTGGAACGGGCTCAAGGCCCTTCAGGAGCGCCACGACAACCTGGTGCTCACGGTGCACACGGTTATCAGCCGCTTTAACGTGGAGCGGTTCTTCGAAATCTACGAGGGGCTGCAGGCGTTGGAGCCCGACAGCTACATCACCGAGGTGGCCGAGGAACGGGCCGAATTGGTCACGGTGGGCTGGGAGATCACCCCGTTGGCCGAGCAGTACGCTCCCATTGCCGACTTTCTCAGCCAAGAGGCCCGCCGGGCGCCGGCGCGGGGAATCGCCCGCTTCACCCAAGCCTTCCGGGCCCACTATTATCAGCTCGCCAAGCGCGTGCTCTTCGAGAACCGCCAAGTGATCCCCTGTTATGCCGGCTGGGCCAGCGCCCACATCGCTCCCAACGGCGACGTGTGGAGCTGTTGTATTCGCGCCGAACCGGTGGGCAACGTCAGGGAGACCGGCTATGACCTGCGCCCCATTTGGTTCGAAATGGTGGGCGAACTCCGCCGGCTGCGTCAGAGCATCAAGAACCGGGAATGCGCCTGCCCCATGGCTAATGCCAGCTACGCCAACATGTTGCTCCACCCGCCCACGGTGGCGCGGGTCATTGGCCACGTGGCTTGGGGACGGTTCGGGGAGTAGAGGTCAACAGCCACTGCCCCTCCCGCAGGCTGAAAGCGTCCGAGGAAGGGGCCAGCGGTTAATACGCCTTGGCGAAAATAGCCACCTGTTGTGCCCTCTGCCCAGTCATCAGGCAGGGACCGTCGCCCTCCGGTTGGTCGAAGGGGAAGCAGCGAATGGTGGCGCGGGTCTCTTCTTTGATGCGCCGCTCATCGTCGTCCGAGCCGGCCCACCACCCCCGAGCCCAGCCGCCAGCCGCGACCACGTCGCGGAGCTCATCATACGAGCGCACATCGTGGATGTGGGCATCCCGGAAGGCGCGCGCTTGTTCGAAGAGGGCCGTTTGGACCTCCGCCAACAACTCGCGCACCCGTTCGGCCACGCCCTCAACGGGAATCCCTGTCGTCTTCCCCGCCTTGCCGGGCACGTCGCGGCGGGCCAGCACCACGGTCTGACTCTCCACATCACGCGGCCCGATCTCCACGCGCACGGGCACGCCCTTCAGTTCCCAGTAGTTGAACTTCCACCCTGGCGTATGTTGTGCCCGCACGTCGGCTTCCACGCGAATGCCGGCCTCGGCGAGAAGCTGTTGCACTCGCCCCACTGTGGCGAGCACGGCCGTTCTCTGGGCCTCGTTGCGCCAGATGGGCACAATCACTACCTGCACAGGCGCCAGACGAGGGGGAAGGCGAAGCCCGTGGTCGTCACCGTGCACCATAATGATCGCGCCGACGAAGCGCGTGCTCAGCCCCCAGGAAGTCTGCCACACGTGTTGAAGCTCGTTGTGTTCGTCCAAGTAGCGAATGTCGAAGGCTTTGGCGAAATTCTGGCCCAGGTTGTGGCTTGTGCCGGCCTGGAGCGCGCGCTTGTCGCCCATCATGGCCTCCATCGTGTAGGTGTGGATGGCGCCGGCGAACGTCTCCAGGCGCGACTTTCGCCCCACGATGACGGGCACAGCTCCGTCGCCCTCCGCGAAGTCGCGGTAGACCTCGATCATCCGCCTGGCCTCGGCCTCGGCTTCCTCGTAGGTCGCGTGGGCAGTGTGCCCCTCCTGCCAGAGGAATTCCAGCGTGCGCAGGAAGGGCCGGGTACGCATCTCCCAGCGCACGACGTTCGCCCACTGGTTGATGAGCAGGGGCAAGTCGCGGTAGCTTTTGACCCAGCGGGCGAACATGTAGTTGATGATCGTCTCGCTGGTGGGCCGCACGACGAGGGGTTCCTCCAGCTCCTTGCCGCCGCCAACAGTAACCAAGGCCAATTCGGGCGAGAAGCCCTCAATGTGTTCCTTTTCCTTCTGGAGGAACGAATAGGGGATGAAGAGGGGAAAGTAGGCGTTCACGTGCCCGGTTTCCTTGAATCGTCGGTCCAAATTGCGCTGGATGTGCTCCCAGATGGCGTACCCGTAGGGGCGGATCACCATCGTGCCGCGCACGGGGCCGTAGTCGGCCAACTCGGCCTCCCGAATGACATCTTGGTACCACCCTGAGAAGTCAGTGCTGCGCGGAGTCATGGCCTGTTCGCTCATTCTGTTCCCCCACTCTGCTGCTCACTGTTGCGTCTGCTCTCGTGGTTGCCGGTGACCTTCTGAGCGGTCTGTTTGAGCCGGTTGACAAAGCGCCGCAGGGGACGGCGAGAATACTTCTCGGCAAACTGACGGGCCGCTTCCTCCATGGACACGTCGCCGAACGCCCGCCGCAGGTACCACTGGTGCTCAATGATCCAGAGGTAGAGATCGGCCTCCGTGCGGCCGGGGAACTCCTCCAGGATGTGCTGCTCGCGGATAACCCGCACCAGCGGCAAGTAGACGTTGTCGTACCAGGAGATGACAGCCTCCTCGTAGGGCACGGCTTGTCCGCGCCTCTCGCCCATGAACCAGCGATGGGCGGCGATGTGTTCCAGTAGTTTTTCATATTGTCCCGGAATTGTCAACTCGATGGAAACGCCGGGCCGGAGTCGGTCCAGGGAGGTGGCCTCCAGGAACGCGGCGTACTCGGCCCTGAGAACGATGTCTTGGAACTCCATGTCCGGCCCAATGGGCACGGGCACGTCAATTTCGGTGACGTAGGCGTCGATGAACTCCTGGCCCCGCTCGCGTGCCACGGAGACGCGGTGGTTGCCGTCCCGCACGAAGTAGACATCGCCGACCTTGTAGAGCTCCACAGGAGGCAAGTGAATGTCCCGGTAGTGGGCCTTGTCAATGTTGATCCACCGGTCCCTGGTGTGGGTCTGACGGGGGAGAAAGGCACGGTCAAAGTCCCGGTAGCGGCTTTCGCTTCCCACAATCTTGCTCAAGGGCACGCTCTGGAGGCCCAAGTATCGCTGTCCGCGGAGGGGCAGGCGCTTGCGAACCTCCTCGAAGGGGAGCAGTTCGTTGCTCTTGCCCGTCAGGGAGCTGATGATCTGGCGCCAAAACGCACGGCGCAGGGCGTGCTCAAAGTCATGTCGGGCCAGTTCATCAATGTTCATGGGGCACATCCTCCTGTTCAGTATCCCGGATGTGATGTCCGGGGGCATAGGCACGCACGGATGTGATATCAGGGGGTGACATCCTCCCTGTGAGAAGCAGTCGAAGGTGCCGGCCCGGGTTGTCGGGCGGTGAGGGAGGCCGGCACGACCTCTACCTCCCGGTAGCCGAACGTGTTGATCACGTGGGTGTGGTGGAAACGGGTGTGGGTGACTGTGTCGGGCCGGTAGACGTGGACGTGGCCGTGGAAGTGGTAGGCCGGCCGGAAGGTTTTTACCAGCCAGCGGAACGCCTTGATGCCCTGGTGGGGCAAGTCGGAGCGGTCGTGAATGCCCCACGGGGGCGCGTGGGTGACGAAAATATCCAAGTAGCGCCCGTGGCGCAGCCGGTTGAGCACGAGGGAGGGCACCAACGAGAACACGTGCCCCCACATCTCCGCTTGGGTGTACTGAAAGGGCCCGGTGTTGTAGCGCACCGACCCCTCCACGCCGGCCAAGAGCAGTCCCTGGTGCCACACGGCCCGGCGGTGCAAGTCCACAGCGCCCCACGGTGCCCGTCGCTCCCCACACGTACTGTATTCCACCACCTTGGCGTGGTTGCCCCGCACGAAGAACAGGGGCACGTTGAGCACGCTAATCACGTACTCCAGGTAATAATACGGCAGGTCCCCACAACTGATGACCATGTCCACATGGCCGAACCGCTGTTTCACGGTCGGACTGTAGATGAACTCGACCACCTTGTCGCTCAGAATGAGGACACGCCGTGCCCCATTGGCAGCATTCGCGGAGGTGTTGGACACTCGGGGAGCCCCTCCTTCACCCACGATCACAGACAATTGCATGCACGCTGAATGAATTGTAGGGGAAAGGTGGGGTGCGGCCAAATGGCGTGATAGGGCACCTTGCACACCTGGGGGTTGTTCGCTACAATGGGGCGGGTTGAGTCCCCGCCGCGCGTGGTGGGGACGGGGCTGTGAAGCGGAGCGAGGCGTGATCCATGCGCGCACAGGCAGACGCGGGGGCCAACATCGCCTTCATTAAGTACTGGGGCGTCCGAGATGAAGCCCTCAACCTGCCCTTGAACGACAGCATTTCCATGACCCTTGACGCCGCCCGCACCACGACGGCCGTGGAGTTCTCCCCCCGCTTGGCCGACGACGTGCTCACCATCAACGACAAGCCCGCATCTGAGGCAGCCCTCCGCCGGGTGAGCCGCCACCTTGACCTGGTGCGGGAGCGGGCCGGCGTCACGTGGCGGGCCCGCGTGCGCTCACGCAACACGTTCCCCATGGGCGCCGGCGTGGCCAGCAGCGCGGCCGCCTTTGCCGCCCTGACGGCCGCAGCAGCGGCAGCGCTGAGGTTAGAGCTCGACGGCGCGGAGTTGAGCCGCTTGGCCAGACGTGGTTCTGGCTCGGCAGCCCGCTCGGTCTACGGCGGGTATGTCTGGTGGCACGCCGGCACCGACGACACCTCTTCCTTTGCCGAGCTCTTGGCTCCGCCGGAGCACTGGGACGTGCGAGACGTGGTGGCTGTGGTGGCCACGGCGGAGAAGGCCGTCTCCTCCGCCGAGGGGCACCGACTGGCCCACACAAGCCCCTTTCTGCGGGCACGCTTGGCCCAAACCCAACGCCTGCTTCCCTGCGTCCGGGAGGCTGTGCTCCGACGGGAGCTGGCCCTGCTGGGCCCGTGCATCGAGGCCGATGCGCTCGCGATGCACTTCGTGATGATGAGCAGCCGCCCCCCCCTGTTCTACTGGGCTCCGGAAACGCTCGCCCTGATCAAGGCTGTCCACCTGTGGCGGGAGGCTGGCCTCGCCGTCTACTTCACCATTGACGCCGGCCCCAACGTCCACCTCATCTGCGAGGCTGCCGATGTGGAACAGGTGATCGCCCGAGTGCAGGCCCTCGAGTACGTGCGCGAGATCATTGTGGCCGGGCCCGGGCCGGGCATCGTGTTACAGGAGCCCGCCTAGGCCCAGCGCCGCGATCTCCCGCCGCCCCAAGCGCTCCCCGGTCAGGAGGCGGGGCAGCACCATGTCCACAACGTTGTGGGAGGGGCTACGGGCACATCCCGGCGCACATAGCACAGGCCTGCCGTCGGGCAGATAGGCCAAGGCCAGAAGGTTGCCCGGCTCCACAGGGGCCCCGTGGAGCGCGAACGTGGCACCAGCCGCGCGCAGCGCCCGGGGGATCAGGTCGTGTTCGTCCATTACCGAAGTCTGTCCGACTACAATGAGCATATCGTTGAGGGCCAACAGGCGCCGAGCCGCCTCTGCGACGGCCGTCTCCGCAAAGGGAACAGCCTCGACAGCGAGAAGCTGGCTGCCCAAACGCTCCACGCGCGCCCGCATGGGGGGCTCGAACTGTTGTCGAAGGCGCCCGTGGGCCGCTGGATCCCCGGTAATGAGCAGGGCCACCCGTCGGGCCGGCAGCGGACGCACGTCGAGCAGGCCTGGGGCCAAGGCCAGGGCCTCGGCCAGCACCCGTTCGGGAACCGCGTAGGGGATAATCTTGAGGGTCGCCACTTGGCTGGCTCCCTTCTCCGGCCTCACCACCGTGTACGGCGGACGAGTGGCCAACGTGATGCCAGGCAGTTGGTTGAGGGCCCACAGGCGCTCGGCCTCCACGTGGAGCACGCCCAGCACGGTCGTGTGCAGGTTGACACGACCTCCCACGCCGCGCGTGGTCGCCATGTGGGCCGTAGCCATGGCCTCAGCCAGCCGTGTGGCCGCCTCATCCTCGTGGACATCCTCGGGGTCGAGCACGGCCACGTCCACCACGGTCACTCCCACGTCCCGGAGGGCAGCCACGTGGGACGAGCGCAAGCGAGTGCCCTTGGAGACCACTTTGCGTCCTTCTCGGTTCACGATGTTGTGGACAAGCAGGTGCCCTTCGGCCTCGTTCAACGGCACAGTTTGAATGCGCATTGTGTTGTCCTCCACCCACACCGGCGTTCATCGTCCGAGGCTCAGTTGTCAACGCATCCCTGTTAACAGTATAGACACGGAGCAAGCTCATGCCAAAGGGAACGTCAGGCTCGGCACGTCGCTCATCGGGGCGAGAAGCGGTCGCGCTGCTCTACGATGAGCTCTTCCTCCACCACCGTGCTCCTTATGCCCACCCCGAATCTCCTGACCGGTTACGGGCCATCCGACACCTACTTCACTCTGCCGGGGTGGAGGAGGAGCTCATGTGGCTGCCCGTCCGGCCCGCCGATGAGGAGGATATTCGGGCCGTCCACACGGACATCCACCTGCAACGTGTGCTTACGGCCTCGTTGGACGGCGGGGGCTATCTCGACGCGGACACATTCACCAATAGTGCCTCCTACGATGCCGCCATGATGGCGGCTGGGGCCGTCCAAGCTGGCGTGGATGCCGTGCTGAGCGGCGAATGCCGACGTGCCTTTGCCTTGGTGCGCCCCCCGGGCCACCACGCCACGCCAGGACGGGCGATGGGGTTTTGCCTCTTTAACAACGTGGCCGTGGGTGCCCGTTACGCCCAACGGGTGTACGGGCTCCAGCGCATTTTCATTGTGGATTGGGATGTGCATCACGGCAACGGCACCCAGGACATCTTCTACACCGATCCCGACGTGTTTTTCTTCTCCGTTCACCAGTACCTGTCGACCACCGGAGAGCTCTTCTACCCCGGCACGGGCCAGTGGGTGGAGATCGGGTTTGGGCCGGGCCAGGGCACGACAGCGAACGTTCCTCTGCCGGCAGGCATGAACGATGCCGTGTACCGACAGATTTGGCACCTTATTCTCATTCCCCTGCTGAGACGGTGGCAGCCGGAGCTCATCCTGATCTCGGCCGGCTACGATGCCCACTGGCGCGACCCGTTGGCCAACATACACCTCAGCATAGCGGGTTTTGGTCACTTGGCACGTCGGCTGATCCAGGTGGCGGATGAATTGGGTGCTCCTGTCGTGGCCACACTGGAGGGCGGTTACGATTTGGAGGCATTGGCCCTGGGGGTGTTGAGCACCATCCGCGCCATGCAGGGCGCCCCCTTGCCCGTCGATCCCCTGGGAACACCCGCGAGCACCCCGCCCACGCTGGACGTGCTGGCCCTCTTGGACCGAATCCGGGCTGCCCACGGGGTGTAAAGGGCACTCCCTCAGCGCGGATGCCCGGCCATGAGGGGATGAGCCGCGGCGTCGGGCACCAGGTCGGCGAGCGCGCCGGCGATCTCCAGGGCCGCGGTGGGGCGGGTGAGCCGCCTCGCGTTGGCGGCCATCTGGTAGTAGGCGGGCGTGGGCGTGCCGTCGGGGTGGAAGAGGCGCCTGAGCGCCGTGCAAATGTCCCTGGGCTGCGGCACGTAGAAGGCCGCGCCCTCATCTACCACCCAGCGCACGTTGCCCGCCTCCTGGCCCGGAATGAAGCGGCTGACCAGCAGAGGACGTCCGGCGGTGAGCGCCTCGCAGAGTGTGGCCGGCCCGGCCTTGGTGATGACCACGTCGGCCGCCGCCATGCGGTGGGGCACATCGCGCACAAAACCGCTCACGTGAACCGGTGTGGGCCAGGTGCGCTTGGCTAGCTTGCGCCGCAAGCGCTCGTTGCGGCCGGCTACCACCATCAGGGAGAGGGGAAGTCCACTGCGGGCAACGGCCTCCGCCTGGGCCTCGAGGGGGCCCATGCCCTCGCCACCGCCCATGAGCAGGACAAGGGGTCGATCTGTGGGCAGGCCGTAACGAGCTTTGAGCTCATCCTGGGAGGGCAGCGGGGCCGAGAAACTCAAGGCCACCGGCAGGCCCGTGACACGCGTTCTGCTCGGGAGGATGCCCGCACGCCGGGCCAAGCGCGCCACGTGGTCATTCGGCACCATGTAGAGAGTGGCACGTGGCGTGAACCAGAGGGGGTGAACGGTGAGCAAGTCCGTCACCACGACGACAAAGGGAGTGCCGACACCTGTGCCGGCCAGTGCACGAGCGGGCGCATCCGTGGCAAAGGGATGAACGCTGAGGACCAGGTCAGGCCGCGTCTGCTCGAAGAGGCGGACAAAGCCTTGGGCAGCGACCAGCTCGATCAGCCGGTTGACCAGGGCCACGGCGGGTGCCCACGAGGTGAAATGAAACCCCGTGGCCCACAACCACGGCGTGTAATCCACCACCGGGCGATAGAGGGCACCGATCCTGTTGAAGGGTGGGAGCGCACATGAGCGGATGAAATCCACGAGCATCACGTTCCAGCGGGGCGCCACCCGTCCCACGGCCTCCCGAACGGCCTCGGCCGCAGCCCGGTGGCCTCCGCCAGTGTCCGAGAAGAGAATCAGCAGTGAGCGTTCTGCAGGTGCCATCATTGTTGAGAACGTTTTGGCCCAGGTGCAGCCTCCTCGCCGCCCCCTTGAGCAGAACCACGCCCCTGCCAGGAACCCCACCGGTAGACGCGCCAGGCGCGGCCCCGCTTGGAGGAGCGTGTTGGGGGAGTCACTGCCAGACGACGGGAGGTACGAGCAGGAGGCGGCTCGTCGAGCTCGGCGCCGTAATGGCGTTGCGCCAGGACCATTGTGCCGGCAGCCACGCTGAGGAGGAACAGCGCTGTCAACACCACCACAGGCGCGATGCCAACGCGGTCAGCCAGGGTGCCGGCGAAGAGCATGGGTGGAATGCCCACCAAGTTGGCCAACAGGAACTGTGTGGCAAAGACACGCCCCCGCACGTTCGTGGGCGTGCGTGCCTGCAGCAGCGTCTGGGCTGGAATGCCGATCATAGCAAACCCCAGGCCAATGAAGATCGAAAGGAACGCTGTGGAGAGGGTCAGGCTCAGTGTGCCCGCATACTGCCACCCCAAGAGCCCCAGGGCACCTAAGACCATGCCCTGGACTACCAGCCCGGCGTTGGAGAGCCGCTCTGCTCGCACGCGATACCCGTGGTGCCCAATGACCACCGTGCCGGCGATCATGCCCAGGCCGGCCGGCGCGAAAATGTAGACCGCGTCCTCACGGCTCACGTGCAACACCCGGTCGGCAAAACCAGGAGTAAGCATTGCGAGGATCATGACTGTCATGGCCGTCATTGTCAAGTTGATAATGGGCACCCAAATGGGGGGCGTCTGACGGATGAAACGCCATCCCTCGACGAGATCATGCCACGCCTTGCGCACCGCCGAGACATCCCCAATGCCTTCGACCCTCTCCTCATCTTCCGGCAAGTTGCGCACGAACCAGGCTGCCAAGGCGTACATGAGGGCCACGACGACAAAGGAAAGCACAAGCCCGTGCTCTGCCCCCAAAATTATCTGGCCAGCCTTGACCAGCAGGGGGAAGATCACCAACAAGCCAACCACTTGGGCCCCGATCATGGTGATATTGAAGAGGGAATTCGCGGTTAAGAGCTGACGCCGTTCGACGAGGGCGGGGATCAGGGCCGCTTGGGCTGGCGCGAAGAATTGGCCTATGGCCGAGGCGAAGAACGTCACCACGTAGACCCAGACAAGCAGCAGAGGGCCGGTCAGCACCCAGAGCGCCACGATGTAACTGACCGCCGTGAGCACGCGCACCACGTTGCTGATGAAGAGCACGTCCCGCTTGTGAAACCGGTCCACGAAGACCCCCGCAACGGCACTGAAGAGGACAGCCGGCAGGGTAAAGGCCAGGATCATCAGGCCCACGTAGCTGCTGGAGCGCGTGATCTGGTCAATGAGCAGAAGTTGCACGAAGTGAATGCCGTTCTGGGCCGTTTGAGAGAGCACCTGGGCGATCCACAAACGGCGAAACGGCGCAACGCGCAACACGCCTGTAAACGTGCGTTCGCCTTCGGCTGAAGCCGTGTGCGCATCCAAGAGATTTACCTCTTCCCAGATCGGTCGGGCGTGGGCCGGGGGGACACGACGCGCCGCACGCGCCGGTTGAACTTCACGCGGTCGAGGAGCACCCTCCGTCCACACCGCTCGCAGACCAGGCCGATGTCCGCCCCAACCCGTACCACAACCCACATGGTGCCACCACATGGGTGGGGCTTGCGCAGCTCCACGCGATCACCTACGGCCACGTGTACCGGTCGGCTCATGGGACGTGTGGCTTTCCTCCGTTCCTCCGTCAATCGAACACTGCGAAAGAGTAATGTGCCGCACGGCTGACATTATAAGATGAGCCCTGCCACAGAGCAAGCACAGCCAGACGTTGTCCACTCCCACGTTCCGCAGCGGAATCGAACACAAGCGGGCAGGAAGTACTATGGGAAGGCGCGCCCTGGGGCGAACACCACGTCCTGGAGCAGGCCACCACCCGGCTGTGCCATGGACGAAAGTGGAGCACACTCATGACGGCCCGCCCACCCCGGTGCCGGGCACCCGGGTGGGCAGTGGACACAGTAGAAGGGGCACCAAGAAGGTAAGAAGACTAATTCAAACCCGACAGCCAGTTGCCGCACGCCTCACAGACAACTGCTTGGGCTTGCTGGGCACGTTGACAGAGAGGACAGACTTGGTACATCTCCGCCGGCTCATAGAGCCGTCGCCACCGTCCGTTGGGCGACGGGATCACACGGCTGCGGTAGTCGGAACGGCACTGCATGGCCGCCGCCACGAGCTGGCGCACTGTTGTCCGGTGGACCGGCCGGTAGCGGCGCACGGCTTCGGTCACATCTTCAACTGTGAACGCATGGCGTTGCCTCACGAGAGCGTACAGCTCCCGGAGAATAAGCACACCTAACGGCTCGCGGGGCATACGGCCTGTCATCCGGTCCATACGAACTCCTCCCCTCCGTGCTGAGGTGATGGTCTGTGGGACATCCATCAGTATAAACGAGTTTGGGACACACTCTGGCACCACTCAGGGGGCACAAGGCCGTGAGCCAGTGGGTCGAGGTCACTTGGACGCGGAACGGGGAACGCCTACAACTCCACCCCTACGGATTCGGCCAACACTTCGGCCACATCACGTAGGCGCACGCGCTCCTCCACGCCCAAGTTCTTGGCGCCGGAGTCGAACATGATCATGCAGAAGGGGCAGGCAGAGGCCACAGCATCGGGATCGACGCCTAGGGCCTCCTCGAGGCGAATCTCCTCAACCCGCCGCTTGCCCTTGGGCTCATTCCACACGCCAGCGCCACCACCACCGCAACAGAGCCCACGCTCGCGGCTGCGGGGCATCTCGCGCAGTTGGACGCCCGGCACTGCGGCCAGCACCTCCCGGGGGGCGTCGAAGATGTTGTTGTACCGCCCCAGGTAGCAGGAGTCGTGGAAGGTGATGACATCATCCACGGCCTTCTGCGGGCGTAGGCGACCTTGGGCGATCAGCTCGGCCAGGAGCTCACTGTGGTGAATCACTTCGTACTCGCCGCCGAACTGGGGATATTCGTTCTTCAGCACGTTGAAGCAGTGGGGGCAGGCGGTCACGATTTTCTTAAAGGTGTACTTGCCCAGTTTGTTCACGTTGCGTTCGGCCATCATCTGGAAGAGGTATTCGTTGCCCATGCGACGGGCCGGGTCACCGTTGCAGCTCTCCTCGGGGCCCAGCACGGCGAAGTCCACCCCTGCCTCCTGGAGCAGGCGCACAAACGCACGGGCGATCTTCTGGTTGCGCACGTCGTAACTGGCCGCACATCCCACCCAGTAGAGGTAGTCCGCCTCCCCCTTTCTCCTTCATGATGGGCACGTCCAGCCCTTCAGCCCACTTCATGCGGTCGCCGGGCGGATGGCCCCAAGGGTTGCCGGTGCGCTCCAAGTTCCGCAGGGTCAAGTTGATGCCCTCGGGCGTGCGGCCGGCGTCCATCACCAGGTAGCGGCGCATGTCCACAATCAGATCCACGTGTTCGATGAACACGGGACACTCATACACACACGCGCGGCAGGTAGTACACGCCCAGACTGTGTCGTCGGAAATCACTTCGCCTACCAATTGAGCGCCGCGCCGAATGTCAGGGCGGTACCCTTCTCCAAAGCCCCCGATGGCGGAGTGGGGAAGTCCTCCTTCAGCCAGCATCTGGTTGCGCAGGTCCACGATCAGGTACTTCGGGTTCAGGGGAGTGCCGGCAGCCCACGCCGGACAGACAGCCTGACAGCGCCCACACTCCGTGCAGGCGTCAACCATGAGGCGCTGGCGCCACGAGAGGTCCTCCAGCCGGCCAAGGCCCCACGATTCGGCCTCCTCGATGTCGGAAATGGGGCGCAGCGCCTGGGGATGAGGTTCCACGCGGGCCAGGAAGACGTTGAGGGGGCTGGTAACCAGGTGGACCAGGGGAGTGTAGGGCAACACGCCCCAGAAAACCATGACCAGCAGGGCGTGGAAGAGCCACAGGGCCAGGTGGGTGCCGCGTAACACCGCCTCGCCGGGCGAGAACAGGTCGATGGCCAATGCCATGGCGTAGCCCACTGGCGACCACCCTTGCCACGGGGGCTCCACCACGGCCAGCCGCAAGGCCTCAACTAAGAACCCGGTCAAGTTGATGGCAAAGAGGAGGCCAAGCATCATCCTCCAGCCCCAGTCGTAACTCAGGCGGGTGGAGCGGTCCACATAGCGCCGCTTAACGGCCATGCCCAGCCCCACGAGGAAGAAGAGGCCGAAGAGGTCCAAGGTGATCTCGTACACGCGGTAGAGGTTGCCGCGCAGCAGCTTGCTGTCGAAGAACAGCTCCATGATATCCTGGTCCACCGTGGCCAACACTGTGCCCATGAAGAGGACCACAAAGGCCCAGAACATCATGGCGTGCATCAGGCCGGGGAACTTCTGTGTGGCCAGCTTGGCCTGGCCCACCGCGTAGACGAGCGTGTGACGCAGGCGTGTGCCCACGTTGTCCAGCTTCCACTCCTGTGCGTCCTGAAAGTAGAGGCTGGCCCGACGGGCGAAGCCGTAGATCATGGCCAGCACGCCCACCCCCTGGGACACGTACATGACCACGACGGCCCAGGCAGGAATGTTCCACAACGAGTCCCGGAATGGTTCCAGCATCGTTGTCCACTCCTTAGTTGTTGGTCAGTCTGGCTCCTCTCCACGTCTCAGATCAGCCTTGCCCCCACCCGGTCCACGCGGCCGATGTGAGTGTGGCTGGCAAGGCCGGCATCGGCAAAGGCCGCCTTCATGGCCTGGGCAACTTGCTGCGCTGTGCTCTCGCCGTCGGTGACGGCAAAGAGCGTGGGCCCGGCGCCGCTGATGGAGCACCCGTGGGCGCCAGCATCGAGGGCGGCCCTCTTGACCTGGGCAAAGCCCGGAATGAGTGGCGCCCGTGCCGGTTCCACAATGGGGTCCCGAATGGCCCGCCCCACCAGGCGTGTGTTGCCGGTACAGATGCCGGCCACGAGGGCAGCTAAGTGGCCGCTGGTAGTCACGTGATCCTGGAGCGAAATGTTGGCCGGGAGCACCTGTCGGGCCTGGTGGGTGGGCAGCTCGCACTCAGGGACGGCCAGGACAAAGAGGAGGTCATCGGGCACGGGGAGCCTGATCAGTTCCAGGGGGTCGTAGGTGTGGATGAGCACAAATCCACCCAGGAGGGCTGGGCCCACGTTGTCGGCATGGCGGCCACTGACGCGGGCTTCAGCTTCCAAGGCCGCCGGCAGGAGGGCCATGCGGTCCAATGGGGCGCCGAAGAGCAGGTTCACCGCCCAACAGGCCGCCGCGGCGCTGGCCCCGCTCGACCCAAGGCCGCTGTTGAGGGGTAATCCCTTGCGGAGGGCGAGCCCCACGCCAACGTGCTCGACACCCAACAGCGCCAACGTGGCACGGGCGGCGATGCCGGCCGTGTTGGCCTCCGGCGCCCGGGGCAGCCGTCCGCCGTCCCCCTCCACATGTTCAATGCGCACCTGCCCCGGCTCGCCATCAAGCCGACGGGCCGTCACTACATCCCCCAACCCCTCAACAGCCACGCCCAGCACGTCAAACCCGGGCCCCACATTGGCCACAGTGGCCGGCGCAAAGACAGTGACCTTCTCCATGATTCCCTGTCCGAATTAGCCCTATGTTGTGGCATGGTGTGCGACATCCCCCTGCAAGTTCGCCTATTATGCCCACACCTCGCCTCTTTGGCAACCTCGCCCCCCTCACTCCGTCGAAGGTTGGGCGTCGCCGGGAAGGTGCTGCTCCTCGTCAGCCGGCCACTCGAGCAACACCGCCTGTACGGCCCGGTTGTCCACCGCTTGGACCGTAAAATGCACATGCCGGTAATGGCCTTCATCGCCCACTTCAGGAATTTTGCCGAGCACGGCCATGATCAACCCGCTCACCGTGTCGGCCTCCGGGTGCTCCAAGTTTACGTCGTAGAGCTGCTGGAGTTCTTGGAGGAGCACGTCGCCCCGGACGATGAGGCGGCCGGGGGCCAATTCCCGGAACGGGGGAGTTGTCTCCTGGATGAACTCGTCCT
Organism: Ardenticatenia bacterium; assembly: GCA_030949995.1. GTDB lineage: Bacteria > Chloroflexota > Anaerolineae > Ardenticatenales > Ardenticatenaceae > WFWG01. The sequence goes on along the minus strand of JAUZRY010000102.1, from coordinate 38,747 downwards.
CGATTTCGCCTAGCACTTCTTCCACCACGTCTTCCAGGGTGATCAGGCCGGCCGTGCCCCCGAACTCGTCGAAGACGATGGCCATCTGGGTGGGCTCCTTCCGAAACCGGGTGAGCATTTCCGTCAGGCTGAGCGTTTCGGGCACGAAGTGGGCCGGGTGGGCCAGGCGACGCAGGTCAGGCTGTTGATCCTCGCCGTGTTCGGCGAGCCAGCGGGCCAACATCTTAACATGGAGGACGCCCACGATGTGGTCCAGATCGTCCTCGTAGACGGGGTAGCGGGAGAAGCGGTGTTCACAGATGATCGCCACCAGGCGGTCGCGCTCTGCCCCCACGGGCAGGCCCACAATTTTGGGGCGCGGGGTCATCACGTGGCCCACCGTTCGCTCCCGTAGGTCGAAGATGTTTTCGATAAAAAGGTGTTTGTCCCTGGCCATCATCCCCTGGCGGTAACTCTCCTCCACCAGATACTCCAGCTCTTCGGGCGAGAAGAGATGGGCATGAGCACCAGGCGGCGGCACCCCTATGACGTGCATGACCAAATTGCTGATGGCGTTGAGGGGGGTGACAATAGGCCAGAGCAGCTTTTGCATGATGCGCATGGGCAGGACTAGGCGGATGGCCGTGCGGTCGGCGCTCTGGAGGGCGATGGATTTGGGAACCATCTCGCCCACGACCACGTGGAAGTAGGTGAGCACGCCCACGGCCAGGGCCGAGGCGAGGGCGCGGAGCGTGGGCTCGGCCAGGTGGGCCACGCGTTCCAGGCCCCCTTCCAACCATTCGGCCACCGTGTGCTCGCCGTACATGCCCAACCCCAGGCTGACCACCGTAATGCCCACTTGCGCTGTGGCCAAGTAGAGGTTCTGGCGGTCGATGTGACGCAGCGTGTCGAGCACGTGTTGGGCTGCCTTGGACCCCTGTTCGGCAAGCTGGGTCAGACGGGCCCTTGGGGCAGCCACAAGCGCGAACTCCGCGGCTACGAAGAGGCCGTTCAGGAAAATCAGCACCGCGATAATGGCGATGGGCACGCCGAAGGTGAGCAGGCCGGCCAGGATCATCGTTGTGCTTTCCACCTCTCCAGATGTTGAAGTTGTTGGTCAGTGACCTCCATGCTCACGGCCACTATCCGCCGGCCGTCCATCTCCTCGACCCGAAAGACATAGGAGCCCACGCTCACTGTCTCGCCGACCCGGGGTACCCGCTTGATGGTTGCGAGGATCAGCCCACCCACCGTGTGGATATCACCTTGGCGGGGAAGGTGGATGCCCAAGGCCGCCTCCAGCTCCTCAACAGGCAAATTGCCCCGCAGCCGGAGACGCCGTTCTCCTGGAAGGCGGTGAATTGGGAGCGGTGCGGGCTCATCATCCTCGTCCCTGAACTCGCCGAAGAGGGCTTCGATGAGATCGTCCAGGGTAATCATACCGGCCACGCCGCCGTACTCGTCCATCACGATGGCGACGTGAGCGCGACGGTATTGAAGCTGTCGAAGCGCCTCTTCCAACGGTGTGCTCTCGTGGAGCATCACGTTGATGGGCCGCATGAACGTAGACACTGGTTGTTCCTCGCGGACACAAAGGAGGTCTTTCAGGTGGACGAATCCCACAACTTTGTCAATGGCGCCTTCGTAGAGGAGCAGGCGCGAGTAGGGAGAGCGCACCAGGATGTCGAGCAGCTCGGGCGGAGAGGTGTTCACCGGCGCGGCTAGAATTTCGGTGCGGGGCACCATCACTTGGCCTATGTGCGCCTTCTGAACCCGCAGCATGTTCCGGAGCAGGCGGCGTTCCTCCTCTTGGAGCAGCACGTCCCCGGGGTCGCTTTCCTCGACCAGCTCTTCCACCAGCACCAGAATCTCCTCGGGGGAGTGGACGTGGACGGATTCCGTGGCCGGCGTGCGCCCGAGCAGCCGGAGGATCAGACGACCGCTGCCGTTGAAGAGCCAAATGAGGGGCTGGAAGAGGCGCACAGACCACTGCATGGGCAGGGCCGTCATGAGGGCCAGACGTTCGGGGTGTTGGACGCCGATGGACTTGGGAACCAGCTCGCCCAGGATAACTTGGAGCGTGGTGAGGCTCAGCAGGATACCTGTGGTAGCCAGGGAGAAGGCCGCCGCTGCCGGCTCAACGCCCAGGCGGGTGAGCCAAGGCACCACCAGGGGGGCTAAGGTCGCTTGGCCGTAGAAGCCCAGTACCAGGCTGGAGAGGGTAATACCCAGTTGGCAAGCCGCGATGTAGGTGTCGAGCCGCTCCGGCGAGGTGACGATGGGCAGCAGCAGGCGCGCCATTCGGTTGCCCTCGTCGGCCAGTTGGGCGATGCGGGCGTGGCGGGCGCTCACCGTGGCGAACTCGGCGGCCACGTAGAACGCATTAATGAAAATGCACAAGGCCACAACAAACAAAGGCACCAGCAGGTCGGGCATCTCCGTCGCTCACATGCGAAACACGCCGTATATGGTTTCCGGAATGGGCGCGTTAAGACAGGCCGAGAGGGCCAACCCCAGCACGCGCCGCGTTTCGGCCGGGTCCAAGATGCCATCGTCCCACAGGCGGGCCGTGGAGTAGTAGGGATTGCCCTCCCGCTCGTACTTCTCCAAAATGGGACGCTTGAAGCGTTCTTCCTCCTCAGCGCTCATTGGCGGTTGCCCAAAAGCCGGGAGAGCTGATCCCGTTTGACGGTGAGCAACACGTTGGCGGCCTGTTCGCCCCCCATGACACTGATGCGCGCGTTGGGCCACATCCACAGGAAGCGCGGATCATAGGCACGGCCAGCCATGCCGTAATTGCCGGCGCCAAACGAGCCGCCAATAATCACGGTGAGTTTGGGCACACGGGCATTGGCCACGGCGTGGACCATTTTGGCCCCATCCTTGGCAATGCCGCCAGCCTCGTACTCCTTGCCCACCATGAAGCCCGTGATGTTCTGGAGAAAGAGAAGGGGAATGCTCCGCGCTGTACATAGCTCGATAAAGTGCGCCCCCTTGAGCGCCGATTCGCTGAAGAGCACGCCGTTGTTGGCCACGATGCCCACGGGATAGCGTAGATACGGGCAAAGCCGCACACCAAGGTGGTGCCGTACCTGGCCTTGAATTCCCGGAAGCGGCTGCCGTCCACCAGGCGGGCGATCACCTCCCGCACGTCGTAGATCTCCTTGAGGGAGGTGGGAATGATGCCATAGAGCTCCTCGGGATCGTACAGGGGATCTTCCGGAGGGGCCACGTCGAGGGCGACATGCTTGCGCCGGTTGAGGGTCTCCACAATGCCACGGCAGAGCTCCAAGGCGTGTTCGTCGTCCTCGGCGAAGTGATCGGCCACACCGGAAATGCGCGTGTGCACGTCAGCCCCGCCCAGTTCCTCGGCCGAAACCTCCACGCCGGTGGCGGCCTTCACCAGTGGGGGGCCACCAATGAAAATCGTGCCCGTGCCCTTGACGATGATGGTTTCATCACTCATAGCCGGCACGTAGGCCCCGCCAGCGGTGCAGGAGCCCATCACCACGGCGATCTGGGGGATACCCTTGGCACTCATGCGCGCCTGGTTGTAGAAGATGCGGCCGAAGTGCCACCGGTCGGGAAACACCTCGTCCTGGAGGGGGAGGTAGGCGCCACCGGAGTCGACCAGGTAGATACAGGGCAGGTGATTTTCCTCGGCAATCTGTTGGGCGCGCAGGTGTTTTTTGACCGTCATCGGGAAGTAGGAGCCACCCTTGACTGTGGCATCGTTGGCCACAATCATCACTTCCTGTCCAGCCACACGGCCGATGCCGGTAACAATGCCCGCGCCGGGCGCCTGGTTGTCGTACATGTCCCAGGCAGCCAGGGGGGAAAGCTCCAAAAAGGGAGAACCGGGGGTCGAGCAGCTTGTCGATGCGCTCCCGCACGAAAAGCTTGCCCTGTTCTCGGTGGCGGCGGTGAGCCCGTTCGGAGCCTCCGCGCCGGACCAGAGTCAACCGCTCACGTAACTCCTCCACCAGGCTCCGGTTGTGAGCCACATTCGCTCGAAAGGTCGGATCATTGGGGTTCACGTGGGATTCCAGAATCTCCATCGACACATGCTCCTATCACGGCATGTTGGGGCCGTGCTGTCTGGTTCACGGGCGTAGTATACTGGAAATGTGAGTCCCTTCCAAAACAACACGGGGAAGTGTGGGGAAAAGCCTGGCCAGCTTGCCCTCACGATGGTGGCTCGTAGAATAAAGAGGGGGAAGCAGTGGCCACGGTGGCCTTGACGCTTTCCCGCGGGGCATCCGATGGACTGCTCCACCCTCATCAGGCCACATTCCAAAAGTCGTGATGTTGAGGAGGACAACCATGCCGCTGTATGAGTACACCTGTCTCGACTGTCACCGTTCATTCGAGATGTTGAGGAAGTTCTCCGAAGCTGAGGTCCCCGCCCCTTGTCCCCGCTGCGGCAGCGAGGAGACAGTACGCCACCTGCCGGTCTTCGTGGTCCACGGGAGCGGAAACGCTGAGGCCGGGCCGACGGCAGGAGGCGGATGTGCATGTGGCGCCGGCGGGTGCGGGTGCCACTAAGCCTTGGATCCGCCAAGCAGGCGCAGCACATGGAATCCTTGGGACACGGGGGACGCTCGAGCGCCCTCAATGCCCCGGGTATTCTGGACACCTTGTTGTTTCACTCTCTTTCCCACGCACTGGTTGCTACAGACGACAAGAGTTACAGAAGTCAACCGGCCCGGTCTCCGCGACGGAGCCGGGCCAGTCGGCTCATCCCACCGTGCCGCGGAGATCGCGTGGTCAGAGCGGATAGTGCTCGATGTAGGTGATCACGTCCACCATGAAGGCGTCGGCACTGGCGCCGTCGAGCACCCGGTGGTCGAAGGTGATCGTCACGTAGACCATGGGACGAACAGCAATGGCGTCCACCCCGTTGTGCTCGATCACCACGGCCCGCTTTTGGATCTTGCCAATGCCCATGATAGCCGCCTGGGGTTGGTTGATGATAGGCGTGCCGAAGAGGCTGCCGCCCACGCCGTGATTGGTGATCGTGAACGTGCCCCCCTGCACGTCGTCGGGCACGAGGCGGCCACTGCGCGCGCGGTCGGTGATGTCGTTGAGGGCTCGCGATGCCTTTGAGGTTGAGCTCATCGGCGTTGCGGATCACGGGCACGATGAGTCCTTGGCCGCCCTCGGTGGCCACAGCCACGCCGATGTGAATGGCCTTGCGCACCAAGATCCCATCATCAGTAAAGGTGGAGTTGACCATTGGGTGTTTGCGCAGCGTGTGGGCCACGGCCTCGACAAAGTAGGCCGTGAAGGTGAGGCGAACTCCTTCCCGTTCGTAGTCGGCCTTGTGGCGTCGGCGGTGGGCCACGATGCGGCTCAAGTCGGCCTCGAAGACGCTGGTGACGTGTGGGGCCGTGTGCTTGCTGCGCACCATGTGTTCGGCAATGGCCTTGCGCATGGGGGTGAGTGGCACCAGCTCCCCGTCCTGGGGCATAATCACGGTCGGCGCCGTGGCAGCAGCAGGGCGGGCCGGTTCGGGCGCAGGGGGCGGGGCAGGCGTTGCCGGCGCGGCGGGCGCCGGTTCTGGCGTGGCCTCGGCCGCCTTCGTGCGAGCCTCGATGTAGGCCAGGATATCCTTCTTCGTGATGCGTCCCCCTCGCCCGGTGCCCTTCACCTGTGAGAGATCAACGTCATGCTCGGCGGCCAGCCGGGCCACCACGGGGGGAGACACGCATGGGCTTTTTGGGGCGCGTTTCGCCCCGCGCCGGGGCCGGTGCCACCTCAGCCTCGGCGGCCGGTTGGGCGTCGGCGTGGGCTGGCTCGCCGCCGTCCTCACGGCCCGGCTGTTCGCCCGGTTCGCCGATCCAAGCCAGCACCGTGCCCACAGGCACGGTCTGCCCCTCCGGCACCTCGATGGACAAGAGGACACCGGATTCGGTGGCCGTGACCTCGGTGTCCACTTTGTCCGAGATGACCTCCAGGAGCGGCTCGTACTTCTCCACACGGTCGCCGGGCTGCTTCAGCCACTTGCCTATCGTCCCCTCGTGAACGCTCTCTCCCAACTGTGGCATCTTGACGGGTGTCGCCATCGCTCACTCTGTTTTGCTGGGTTTGGGGATTTCTCGGGAGCAGGACAGGTAGCCCCGTTTATGAGCGCGACTAATATTCGGCCAAGTCGCGGATGGCCGCTTCGATCTTGTCCGGGTTGGGCATGAACCAATGTTCTTGAGGCTCGTTGTAGGGCATAGCAGGCACGTCGGGCCCACAGAGGCGCTTGACCGGCGCGTCGAGCCACTCAAAGGCCTCCTCGACAATTGTGGCGGCCAGTTCGGCACCGAAGCCCATGAACTTGTTGTCCTCGTGGACGATGAGCACCTTGCTCGTCTTCTTGACGGAGTCCAGGATGAGCGCTTTGTCCACCGGCAGGAGCGTGCGCGGGTCCACCACCTCGACGCTGATGCCGTCGCGCGCCACTCGCTCGGCGGCCTCCAGGGCGTAGTGGAGCATGAGGCCGTAGGCGATGACCGTGATGTCGTCGCCCACGCGCTTGATCTCGCCCTTGCCGATGGGAACAGTGAAGAGCTCGTCGGGCACTTCGCCTTTAATGAGCCGATATGTCTTCTTGTGCTCCAAGAAGAGGACTGGATCCCGATCCTGGATGGCGGCCCAGAGCAGACCAGCCGCATCGTAGGGCGTGCTCGGAGCGACAACTTTCAGGCCAGGCACGTGCGTGAAGAAGCCCTCAATGGATTGGCTGTGGTACAGCCCGCCGTGAATGCCGCCACCATACGGGGTGCGAATGACCATGGGGCACTCGAAGGCACCGTTGGACCGATAGCGGATGCGGGCAGCTTCGTTGACGATCTGATCGAAGGCGGGGTGAATGAAGTCGGCAAACTGGATCTCTGCTACGGGCAGCAAGCCGTTGAGGGCCATGCCAATGGCCACGCCAACAATGGAGAGCTCGGCCAAGGGGGTATCGATAACACGTTCCTCGCCAAAGGCGTCCAGAAAGCCAGCGGTGACGCGGAAGACACCTCCCTTGGCGCCCACGTCCTCGCCCAGGACGACGACTCGCTCGTCCACGTCCATCGCCTTCCACAGGGTGTCGTGGATGGCCTCCAAAAGTGATTTGACGGCCATACTCTGCCTCCTTGTTGAGGTTCACGTTCCCCCGGTGGGGTGCCGTCCACATCTGTCGCAGGGTTTCGGCGGGGTTACCGGTCCCAGTAGACGTACTTCATGGCGTCGGCCGGGTCGGGATCAGGTTGAGCCTCGGCCCAATCCGTGGCGTCGTTGACCGCCTCCATGACGCGCACTTCGACGGCGTCCAGCATCTTCTTGGTCCGCCACGCCTTGCTCGAACAAGTATGTGCGCAGGCGGTTGAGGGGATCGTTGACGGTGCGGTAGTATTCCACCTCCTCGCGCGAGCGGTAGAGGCGGTCATCATCGTCGGAGGAATGGGGCACAATGCGGTACGTTTTGGCCTCGATGAGGGTGGGGCCCTCGCCGTGACGGGCTCGGCCCACGGCCTCCTGCATGGCCTTGTAGACGGCCAGGACATCTTGGCCGTCCACTACGATGCCGGGCATGCCGTAACCAGCCGCCCGGTCGGCCACGTTCGCAATGGCCATTTGTTTGTCCTGGGCCACGGAGATGGCGTAGCGGTTGTTCTCACAGACGAAAATCACGGGGAGCCGGTGAATGGCGGCGAAGTTGAGCCCTTCGTGGAAGTCCCCCTTGCTGGATCCGCCCTCGCCGAAGCTGACGTAGGTGACCGCGTCTTCGCCGCGCAACTTGGTGGCATAGGCAATGCCGGCCGCTTGGGGAATCTGGGTGGCCACCGGGCTGGACTGGGTGACGACGTTGAGGCGTATGTGGCCCCAGTGGGGCCGGCATCTGGCGCCCTCCGCTGGCCGGGTCTGGTCGTTTGGCCAGGGCACCCAGCATCAGCTCACGCGGGGTGACGCCGATGGTGAGCAGAACGCCCAAGTCACGGTAGTAGGGGTGGAGCCAGTCCTTGCCAGGCACAAGGGGGTAGGCGCAGCCCACTTGGGTGGCCTCATGACCGCGGCAGGAGATGTGAAAGTGGGTTTTCCCCTGGCGTTGAAGCACTTCCATGCGCTCGTCGAGACGCCGGGCGAGGAGCATGAGTTCGTACATGCGGAGCACGTCGCCGTCGTGCAAGCCGAGGTCCACGTGGTTGAGGACAGAGCTCGTGGTTTCGACATCGACCGCGATAAACTCGGTCATACCAACCTCCTTGTCTGGTTTCCAGCTTCACCGTTGAAGCGTATGGACTTGTTGCTGGTGGCGTGGTGGGACAATGTGTTGGTCACGTGTAGGTGAGGGCACAAGTGGCTCATAACTCAGGCACATATCACTCAAGCCCGCCATTTCGGCGTGCGCACTGGTATTCTACAGGAAGCCCGCCGAACGGGCAAATCTCCAAACAAGGAGACAAGGGGAGAAGTGGAGAGGGGGAGAGGGGGGAGGAGAAGGGGATCTGCAACGGGTGTGGGGTCGGCATGGTGTGGTCCCCTAGACCGGCGGGTCGTGGTGGTAGGGCTGGTGTGAGAGGACGATCGCACAGGCGTTGTGGACGGCGCACACGGCCGCCTCCTCCGGGAGGTGGAAGGGGCGTTGGAGCGGCTTGCCCCCTCGCCAACGACTCTGGGACACACCCAGGAGGAGGGCAATCGGCTAGAGGGCGGCCGACGCCACTGCCTGTGCCGAGGGCTTGCGGTGGACACGCGTCAACACCCTGCGCAAATAGTATCCGGTGAAGCTGCCCGGCGTGTTGGCCACTTCCTCCGGTGTACCTGTGGCCACAATGCGCCCTCCTCCCTCGCCCCCTTCAGGCCCCAAGTCGATGATGAAATCGGCCACCTTGATGATGTCCAAGTTGTGCTCGATCACGATCACCGTGTTGCCCTTGCGCACTAGGCGGTCCAACACTTCGATCAGGCGGGCCACATCGGCTGTGTGTAAGCCCACGCTGGGCTCGTCAAGGATGTAGAGGGTGTTGCCCGTGGCCACGCGGGACAACTCCTTGGCCAGCTTGACCCGCTGGGCCTCGCCGCCGGAGAGTGTAGGCGCGGGCTGGCCCAGGCGGATGTAGCCCAGGCCCACATCGTAGAGCGTCTGGAGTTTGCGGCGAATAGGGGGTACGTGCTCGAAGAAATGCAGGGCCTCTTCGACCGTCATGGCCAACACGTCGGCGATGCTTTTGCCCTTGTACTTGATCTGGAGCGTCTCCCGGTTGTACCGCCGCCCCTTGCACACATCGCACTTGACGTACATGTCGGGCAAGAAATGCATCTCGATTTTGATCTCCCCTTCGCCCTGACACGTTTCACACCGTCCACCCCGCACGTTGAAGGAGAAGCGGCCCGGCCGATACCCGCGCATCCGGGCCTCAGGCAGGTTGGCGAAGAGTTCGCGGATGGGGGTGAAGACATTGGTGTAGGTGGCCGGATTGGAACGGGGGGTGCGGCCAATGGGCGATTGGTCAATGTTCACCACTTTGTCGATGTGGGCCACACCCAGAATATCGTCATGGTCCCCGGGGTGAACGCGGGCCTGGTGGAGCAACTGGGCCAGCCGCTTGTAGAGCACGTCCACCACCAGGGTGGACTTGCCGCTGCCACTCACGCCTGTCACGCAGACGAAAGTGCCCAGCGGGATCTCCACCGTGATGTTCTTGAGGTTATGGGCCCGTGCCCCCTGCACAAGTAACGACTTGCCATTTCCCCGCCTGCGCTCCGCCGGCACGGGGATGAAGGCACGGCCACTCAGGTACTGGCCGGTGATGGAGTCTGGGCAGTTGACGATGGCCTCCACCGGACCAGCCGCCACCACCTCTCCCCCATGTTCACCGGCACCGGGGCCCAAGTCCACCACCCAGTCGGCCGCGCGGATGGTATCCTCGTCGTGTTCCACCACGATGAGCGTATTGCCCAAATCGCGCATCCGCTTGAGCGTCTTGATCAGGCGCTCGTTATCCCGCTGGTGAAGGCCGATGCTGGGCTCATCGAGGATGTAGAGCACGCCCACCAGTTGGGAGCCAATCTGCGTGGCCAGCCGGATCCGCTGGGCTTCGCCGCCGGAGAGCGTGTTGGCCGAGCGCTCAAGAGTCAGATAGCCCAGCCCCACGTCGACCAGAAAGCCCAACCGCGCACGCACCTCCTTCAAGATGCGATCCGCAATCTGCCGCTGCTGCGGCGTGAAGCCCGGTAGGGTCTTCCTCCGTTCCAAGTATGGGCGCGGGTCCACAGGAGGTTGCTGGATGAGCTGATCCACCCAGGCCAAGGCATCAGTGACGCTCATGCGCACCACGTCTACAATGCTCCGGCCAGCCACCAGGACGGCACGGGCTTCGGGCCTGAGCCGCGTCCCTTCACACACCGGACATGGCCGTTCGCTCATGAGCCGTTCCATCTCGGTGCGCACGTAGTCACTGGAGGTTTCCCGGTAGCGCCGTTCCAAGTAGGGAATGATGCCCTCAAAGGGCGTCTTGAACATGCGCGTGCCCCCTCGGCGGGCGCGGTACAACACCGGAATGGCTCGGCCGTGGCTGCCGTAGAGCACCACGTGGCGGTGTTCGGGAGCTAGGTCCTGCCAGGGTGTTTCCAGGCTGAAGCCGTAGAAATTGGCTGTGGCCTCCAGCACCTGCTTGAAGTGCACGTCGGCAGCGCCCACGCGGCTCCACCGATCCACGATGGCCTGCCGAACGGAGCGAGACGAATCGGAGATGACCAACTCGGGGTCAATCTCCCGGCGAACGCCAAGCCCCTGGCAGGCCGGACATGCGCCGTGAGGGGAGTTGAAGGAAAACGTGCGGGGTTCGATCTCGCCGATACTCACACCGCAGGTCACACAGGCAAACTGCTCGCTGAAGAGCACATCCCGCGAGCGGTTGGGATGCTCCCTGTCTACCACGTTGATAACCACCAGGCCATCGCCCAGCTCCAAGGCCGTTTCCACGCTGTCGGCCAAGCGGGCTTCGTCGTCACGGGCCATGCCCTCGGGGCCCCGCCGGATCACCAAGCGATCTACGACCACCTCAATAGTGTGGGTCTTGTAACGGTCCAGCTCTATGGGCTCGTTCACGTCCAGCACGTCGCCGTTCACGCGCACCCGCACGAAGCCGGCCCGGCGCACCTCGTCGAACACTTTTTGGTGATGCCCCTTGCGGCCGCGCACCATGGGAGCCAAAACCTGGATTCGAGTGCCATCGGGCAGGTTGGCCACGGCGTCCACGATCTGCTCCACGCTCTGTTGCGTGATCGGCCGGCCACATTGGGGACAGTGTGGCTGTCCCACGCGGGCGTAGAGCAGGCGCAAATAGTCATAAATCTCCGTCACCGTGCCCACTGTGGAGCGGGGGTTGTGTCCGGTCCACTTTTGGTCGATGGAAATGGCTGGCGACAGGCCCTCGATGAGGTCCACGTCTGGCTTCTCCATTTGGCCGAGGAATTGGCGGGCGTAGGCCGACAAGCTCTCCACATACCGGCGCTGCCCTTCGGCGTACAGCGTATCATAGGCCAGCGAGGACTTGCCCGACCCGGAAAGACCAGTGAACACGATGAGCTTGTTCCTGGGCAATTCCAGTGAAATATTCTTCAGATTGTGCACACGGGCACCACGAATGATAATCTTCTCGGCCATATCCCTCCCAATTTTCGCTCGTTCTTTGTCCTTCCTCGAAGTGAGTTCTCAGGCCAACGGCAACTGAAGTATTATAGCCAAAATGGGCTGGTCGTCACGTGAGGGGAGGGCGTCACCGGCCGGCTCCCGACCTGCTTCCCGTCCCGAGAACCGAGATATCAGCCCTCTGTTGGCGAAAAACGGCGTTCTGGGGTATGATATGCGTTGTGCCTTCTGGCCCCCGGCCGCGGAGGCCGGCACCCTGAAGCCGGAAGGCATAGTGCGTTAAGTTCACAGAGAGGTGCTACTCGAACAACCACCCGATGGACGAGAGTAGCCAGAACCCACGTGACAACGGGATACGGTCCGGCTCGAGAAGAGCCCTGTGGCTTCCCGGGGCAACCGGCCTGACGGAGCGCCTCGGGGCAGCAGCCGGTCCGGTCCCCGGTCCCCGCTGAAAACAGCGGCAGCCGGGGCCGGTCCCGGTTGCCGCGTTCCTGCTTGCCCTGCCGATCTCACATCACCTTGCAACGCGCTTGCCCCTTGTGCGCCATGCCTGTGCCGGGCGGGAACGTCCTGCCCCCAGCGGTCGGTGTTCCCCTTTGAGCTCGGTGCTCTCTCGAGCTGGCACGGAAACATGATCCCCGAGCAAGGTTCGTCATGGAGGAGATAAGACATGGTTGACGCCCTTGTGCTGGACGACGCCGTGGAGACCGTGCGCCACCTGCTCGCCCAGGAGCGGCTTGACGAGGCTGCGGCGTACATCCGGGGATTACATCCAGCCGATGCGGCCGAAGTGCTCGCGCGCCTGACCCCGGAGGAGCGGCTGCCCATTGTGCGCCGCCTCTCGCCGGAAGAACTGGCCCACGCCTTCGACCGCATGGACGAAGACGACATGGCTGCCATCGCCCAGCAAATAGGCCGGGAGCGACTGGTGGACGTGTTGGAGCGCATGGAGCCCGACGCGGCTGCCGACCTGTTGGGCGAAATGCCGGCGACCGAACAAGCCACGCTGCTGGCCGAGATGGCCGATGCCGATGAAGTGGCCCCCCTGCTGGAGTATCCTCCCGACACGGCCGGCGGCATCATGAACCGGGTGGGGCCCATGCTGCGACGCCACATGACTGTGGCCGAGGCCCTGGAGTTCCTACGCCAACATTACCAAGACGAGCGGGAGCTCTATTACCTCTACGTGCTCGACCGCTACGGCCGACTGGTGGGGGTCGTCAGCTTACGCGGGCTCATCCTGGCCAACCCAGAGCAACGGGTTGAAGAGATCATGAACCCAGACGTGATCACCGTGCAGGCCAACATGGATCAGGAGGAGGTCGCTCGCCTGCTCTCCCGGTACGACTTCTTGGCCCTGCCCGTGGTGGACGAGGAGAACCGCCTGTTGGGCATCGTCACGGTGGACGACGTGTTGGACGTGCTGGAGGAGGAGGCCACCGAGGACATCTACCGCTTGGCCCAGGTGAGCGAACACTCCCAAGTCTTCAGCCCGATTCGCCAGGCCCTGGCGAATCGCCTGCCCTGGCTCGTGGTCAACCTGTTCACAGCGTTCTTGGCCTCGGGCGTGGTCTCGCTTTTCGAGGGCACCATTGCCCGTGCTGCCGTGCTGGCCACCTTCATGCCCATTGTGGCCGGCCAAGGGGGAAACGCCGGCACCCAGACCATGACCATCATGGTGCGCTCCCTGGCGTTGGGAGAGCTCGATGTGCGGGACATGTGGCGCGCCCTGCGCTACGAGATACAAGTCGGGCTGCTGAACGGCCTAGCTGTGGGCACCTTGGTCGGTCTGGTGGCGTGGGCGTGGAAGGCCAACCCGGTGTTGGGCGCCGTGATTGCCGTTGCCATGATCGGCAACATGCTTGCCGCCGCTGTTGCCGGCGTGGTGGTGCCCCTCACCCTCAAAGTGTTGCGCGTGGACCCGGCGTTGGCCTCCAGCATCTTTGTGACCACGGTGACGGATGTGTGTGGGTTCCTCTTCTTCCTGGGATTGGGTTCCATGCTGCTCTTGTAGGCGGTCGGTTCGTCTGTGGGGAGATTTGAGTATAATTGCAAGGGTACACATGTCGGAGTCTGTGGAGGAGGCCAAACTATGACCACATCCTTCCACTGGATTGGACACCGCACGCCGCTGCGCGATGGCCGTTCCAAAGTGACAGGCGTCGTGGAATACGCGCCCGACGTGAAGGTCAGGGGCATGCTCCACGCCCGCCTAGTCACCAGCCCCTACGCCCACGCCCGCCTGCGGGGGATCGAATCCTCGCGGGCACTGGCCGTGCCCGGCGTCGTGGCCGTGCTCACCGCCGACGACCTGCCCGACATCCCACCGCGCCACCGGCACACCTTGCTCCTCGCCCGCGACAGAGTGATCTTCGCCGGCCAGCCGGTCGCCCTAGTGCTGGCTACCGATGAGGCCGCGGCCGAAGACGGTGCCGAGCGCGTCGTTGTGGAATACGAGCCCCTGCCGGCCGCCGTGACCGCCGATGAGGCCTTGGCCCCCGACGCCCCCTTGGTCTGGCCCGAGGGGCTGCCCGGCGAAACAGGCGAGGCCGCTGCCCATGGGGCCGACGTTGGGGGCGAAGAGGAGACTTCCTCGCGCTCCAACGTCTCCAACCGAGTCCACTTCTCCCGAGGCAACATCGAGGAAGGGTTCCGCAACGCCGAGGTGATCGTCGAGCACACCTTTACCACTCCCATGGTGCACCAAGGCTACGTGGAACCCCACGCCGTTGTGGTCCAGCCCGACCCACTCACCGGCGGTGTCACTGTCTGGTCGTCAACTCAGGCGCCCTTCTACGTGCGCGAACAGGTGGCCGATGTGCTGGGCGTTCCCGAATCGGACGTGCGCGTGGTGGCCACCCCGGTAGGCGGCGGCTTCGGCGGCAAGTTCCTGCTGTACGAGCCCCTCATCGCCCTGGCTGCCCGCGCCATAGGCCGGCCGGTGCGCTTTGTCATGACACGGCTGGAGGAGATGATCGCCGCCAACCCAGCCGCCGCCAGCCGCATCCACCTCCGGCTGGGAGCCCGACGGGACGGCACCTTGACGGCCCTAGAAGCTGAACTCACCTTCGACGCCGGCTGCTTCCCCAGTGCACCCGTTGGCATTGCTGCTGTCCTGGTGGGCAGCCTCTACCGAATCCCCCACGTGGAAATCCGGGGCGTGGAAGTGCTCACCTTCAAGCCCTCCACGGGCGCCTACCGTGCTCCGGGCGCGCCCCAAGCGGCCTTTGCCATGGAATCAGCCTTGGACGAACTGGCCCACAGGCTCAATGTGGACCCACTGGAGCTGCGCCTGCGCCACGCCTGCCGCGCCGGCGATCCCATGATCCACGGCAAGCCGTGGCCCAGCATGGGCATGGCCGACGTGCTGGAGACCTTGCGCCACCATCCCGCCTGGCAGGAACGCCACAAGGCCCGGCAGGCTGGCCGGGGCGTGGGCGTGGCCATTGGCGGCTGGCCAGGGGGCACCGAACCGGCCGCCGCGGCCTGCACCTCCACCGGGATGGAACCCTTCACGTCCACGTGGGCTCCGTGGACCTGACGGGCACCACCACGGCCTTCGCCCTCTTGGCCGCTGAGGCCTTCGGCATTCCTCCCGAGCGAGTGCGTATCGTGACCGGCGACACCGCCACGTCCCCATACGCCGGCGCTACCGGGGGCAGTAAGATCACCTACACCGTGGGCGCCGCCGTCATCCAGGCCGCCCAGGAGGCCCGCGAACAAGTGTTGGCCATCGCTGCCGAGGAGCTGGAAGCCGATCCCCAGGACTTGGAGATCGCCGACGGCGCCGTGCGGGTACGTGGCGCGACCGACCGCGCCATCTCCTTGGGGAGCATCGCTGCCAAGACCATGGCCTTCGGCGGGCGACACGCTCCCGTCTTCGGCCACGGCCGCCACGCCGAGACCACCAACGCACCGGGCTTCTGCGCCCAGCTCGCCGAGGTGAGCGTCGACGAGGGGACGGGTCACGTCCGCGTGGAACGCCTGGTCGTCGTGCAGGACGTGGGCCGCGCGATCAATCCCTTGTTGGTCGAGGGGCAGATGATGGGCGGTGGCCTCCAGGGCATTGGGTGGGCGCTCCACGAGGCCATAATCTACGACGAAACCGGCCAGCCCCTCACCGCTTCTTGGAGCGACTATACCGTGCCCCATTTCTCCCACGCGCCAACCCGGTTGGAGACCGTGATCGTCGAAGTGCCGTCTGACCACGGCCCCGTTGGCGCCCGGGGCGTGGGTGAGCCGCCGGTCATCGCCACGGCCGCGGCCGTGGCCAACGCCGTGGCCGACGCGACGGGCGTGCGCCTCACTGAGCTGCCCATGACCCCGCCCCGCGTGTTGGCCGCCCTACGCGCCCAGAGGAGGCGAGTCAATGCGTGAAGACACCCTGCGCGAGTTGTTGACCCGCGTGGCCCGAGGCGAGCTCTCAGTGGACGCCGCCTTGGACCGGCTCCACGCCTGGCCTTACGAGGCCCTGGGGTTTGCCGTCATTGATCACCACCGGGAGCTTCGCTGGGGCTTCCCCGAGGTCGTCTACTGCGAAGGCAAGAGCCCCGAGCACGTGGCCGAGATCGTGGCGCGGCTGGCCACGCACCACGCCCGCCTGCTGGGCACGCGGGCCACCCAGGAGCAATACGAGGCCGCCCGAGAGCGCGTGGCCGACTTGGCCTATCACGAGACGGCACGGGCCATCTGGCTCGACCGGGAGCCAGACCGCCCCCGCCAGCCGGGTACCATCGTCGTGGCCGCCGGCACCAGCGACCTGCCTGTAGCCGAAGAAGCTGCCCTGACGCTCCAACTCATGGGCCACGAGGCCCACCGCATCTATGATGTGGGCGTGGCCGGGTTACACCGCCTGGTGCCCCACATCCCCACGCTGCGCCGGGCCAACGCCATCGTGGTGGTGGCCGGCATGGAAGGGGCCCTGCCCAGCGTCGTAGCCGGGCTGGTGGACGTGCCCGTCATCGCTGTGCCCACATCGGTGGGCTACGGTGCCCATTTCGGTGGGCTGGCCCCCCCTTTTGGCCATGCTCAACAGTTGTGCCACCGGCGTGGCCGTGGTGAACATCGACAACGGCTTCGGGGCCGGGTACTTGGCCGCCACCATCAATGCCCGGTGCACTCCTCCCGATGCCGATGAACTGAGGAGGTCATCTCCATGAACGCAGACCTGGACCGCAAATACCAACGCCTGTGCGAGATCGTGCGCGCGTGCGAATCGGTTCTGGTGGCCTACTCCGGCGGGGTGGACAGTGCCCTGATCATGGCCGTTGCCCACCGAGAACTCGGACCAGAGCGGGTGTTGGCCTGCATTGGTGTCTCCCCCAGTTACCCGGCCCGCGAGTTGCGCCAGGCCGTCGAATTGGCCGAGCGCCTGGGCGTAGCCTACCGGCTGGTCAACACGGCTGAATACCTGGATCCCAACTACGCGGCCAACCCCACCAACCGCTGCTACTTCTGCAAGTCTGAACTCCACGAGCGCCTCAAGACCATTGCCCGCGCAGAAGGATGGCAGACTGTTGTGGACGGCACCAACGCCGACGACATTACCAACGACGATCGCCCCGGCATTCTGGCCGCCAGGGAACGCGGCGTGCGCTCCCCCCTGGCCGAAGCTGGGCTCACCAAGGCCGAAGTGCGTGAACTGGCCCGCCACTTGGGCCTGCCCGTCTGGGACAAGCCGGCCATGGCCTGCCTCTCCTCCCGCGTGCCCCACGGCACGCCCATCACGCCGGAGCTCTTGCGCCAGATCGAAGCGGCTGAGGACGTGCTGGTCGGCCTGGGATTCACCCAGTTCCGGGTGCGCCACCACGGCGAGATCGCCCGCATTGAGATTCCCGTGGAGGACTTCCCCAAGGCTTTGGCCCACCGCGAGGCCATCGTGGAGGGCATCCGCGCCGTGGGATACCAGTTCGTCACCCTCGACTTGGCCGGCTTCCGCAGCGGCTCCCTCGCCAGGGCTGGCCACAGCGTCACGGTGAGCCTCGACGCTGTCCAAGTCAGGTGATGGAGCCCCGGAAAAGTGTGCTATAATTTGGGAGGCTTGTGGGATGAGCGAGCGGCAAGAGAACGTGAAGGTTGTGCTCCGCCAACAGACGTGGGAAGTAGAACCGGGCCTTACGGCTCGGCAACTGCTCAAACGCTTGAACCTGAACCCAGAAAGTTATCTCGTCACCCGCAACGGGGAGCTGATCAGCGACGACACCGTCATTCAGCCAGGGGATACTATCCGCCTCGTGGCTGTGATCTCCGGCGGGTGACCCGTCGCCGTGACACAACACGCGAAGGTGAACGCCCATGCGATGTCGGAAGTGCCGCCAAAAGGCCGTCCTCAACATGCGCCAGCATCGCTTGGCCCTTTGCCGCGATCATTATGTCGAGTGGTTCCAACAACAGACCGCGCGCACTATCAAAAAGTACAAGATGTTCCGGCGGGACGAGCCCGTGCTGGTGGCTGTCAGCGGGGGCAAGGACTCCTTGGCCCTGTGGGATGTGCTCCTCGAGCTCGGCTACCGTGCCGACGGCTTCTACCTGAGGCTGGGGATTGACGAGGGCATCGGCTACAGCGATGCCTCCTACGAGAAGATCAAGCAGTTTGTGGCCCAGCACCCGGGCACCAGGCTGCACGTGGTAGACGCCAAGGCAACGTATGGTGAAACCATTCCTGAGGTTGCCCGTCGCGTCCGGCGCGGGCGGGGCAAGCCCTGCTCCGTCTGCGGGCTGATCAAGCGCCATGAGATGAACCGCGTGGCCTACGAATTGGGGTACCCCGTCCTGGCCACTGGGCACAACTTGGACGACGAAGCGGCCGTGCTCTTCTCCAACACCCTTCATTGGCAGGTGGGCTACCTGGCCCGCCAATATCCCCGTGCTGCCAGGCCGGGAAGGATTTGCCCGAAAGGTCAAGCCCTTCTGCCGCTTCTACGAACGGGAAACGGCCGCCTACGCCCTCCTGCGAGGCATTGACTACATGTACGAGGAGTGTCCCTTCTCCGTGGGCGCCAACACCATCTACTACAAAGAACTGCTCAACATGCTAGAAGCCGAACGGCCCGGTGCCAAGCTCCACTTCTACCTCTCCTTCCTGCGGGCCAAGGAGAAAGAGGGGCTCTTGGCCAATTGGGAGGAACCCCGCGTCGAGCTCCACGCCTGCGACCGGTGCGGCCAGCCCACCAGCGCGCCGGGGCGTTGTGCCTTCTGTCGCCTCTGGCCCGAGGAGGTGCTGGAGCGCCCCCAGAGCGCGTTCGTGCCCCTTACGCTGGTGGAGGAGACATGAACCCACTGGCCCGCGTGCGCGAGACGACGGCTTGGGTCGTCTCACAGGCTGACCACGTGGCCATCGACGACGACGCCATTGCCCGGGAGACCGACAAGCTGGCTCACCTGCTGGCAAAAAGGCCTGCTTCCCTGTGGGACTCCCAACACCACTACGCCGAGAACAACCCGCTGACGGCCCAGTACCTGCTGGTGGTGGACGCGCTCAACTTCTGCTTCTGGCCAGACCCAACGTGGAGTTACAATGAGTTGGCCCTGGCCCTCAAACAGGTCATTGAGGCTGACCACCACGCCTTCGAGGCATCTCGGCTGGCCCTCATTGACGCCGACACCTTACGGGCGTGGCTGGGACGCGATTTACCCCTCATGGAAGAGCGAGTGCGCCTGCTCCGCGAGGTGGGTCAAGGGCTCCCAAGAGCACTTCGACGGCTTTGCCGTTCACATGATCCGGGCTGCCCACGGGTCGGCCGCCCGACTTGTCAGCCTGATCACGGCCGCATTTCCCGGCTTCAGGGACCACACCATCTACCGCGGGCGACAGGTGTTCTTCTACAAGCGAGCCCAGATTTTCGCCGGCGACCTGTGGGGTGCGTATGCCTGCCAGGGCCTGGGCGCCTTTCAGGATGTCGGCGCCCTCACCACATTTCCCGATTACCGTGTTCCCCAAGTGCTGCGCGCCTTGGGCGTGCTCCAGTACGCGCCAGCACTTGCCAGCCGAGTCGATGCGGGGCAGGAGATTCCACCTGGCTCCGAAGAGGAAGTGGAAATCCGAGCAGCCACTGTTCAAGCAGTCGAACGCTTGTGCCGCGCGCTGGCCGAACGGGGGGCTCCACATCTTGCCCGTGGAGCTGGACTGGTACCTGTGGCAACACGGCGAGGCCCACGAGGCCGAGCTCCCACCCCACCACCGCACACTGACCATCTACTACTGAGACATCCTGAGGCACTATGCCCACCGGACAGGAGAAGATGGAAACACCCGGCTTTGCCTTTGAGGTTCTGCACCGACACGGTAACGCCCGCGTGGGGCGCCTCCAGACCCCACACGGCGAGGTAGAAACGCCCGCTTTCGTCGCCGTGGGCACACAAGCCAGCGTCAAATCCCTCGCCCCGGACGACCTGGAACAGGTGGGCACCCAGATCATCTTCGCCAACACGTACCACCTCTACCTGCGGCCCGGTCCTGAGGTGGTGGCCGAGTTGGGAGGACTGCACGCGTTCATGCAATGGCACCACCCCATTATGACCGACTCGGGCGGGTTTCAGGTCTTCAGCTTGGGCGCCAGCATCGAGCAGGGGGTGGGCAAAATCGCGTCCATCTTCCCCGACGAAAGCCCCCCGAGCGTTCCACCACGCCGCAAGCCCACCCAAGGGCGTTCGCTGGTTCAGGTGACAGATGAGGGCGTCTGGTTCCGCAGCCACTTGGACGGCTCGCGCCACTGGTTCACGCCCGAGATTGCCGTCCAAGTTCAGCGCCAACTCGGGGCGGACATTCTCCTGGCCTTCGACGAATGTACCTCCCCCCTGCACGATTACGAGTACACCCGCCAGGCAATGGAACGCACCCACCGCTGGGCGCTGCGTTCCCTCGAGGCCTTCCACGCCTCCGAGCCACTGCACGGCTTTCCCCAAGCGCTCTACGGAATCGTACAGGGAGGGGCCTACGAGGAGCTGCGCCGGCAGAGCACACGCTTCATCGCCCAACTTCCCTTCGACGGCTTCGCCATTGGGGGCTCCTTGGGCCGCACCAAGGCGGACATGTGGCACGTGCTGGAGTGGACTGTGCCCCACCTGCCCGACCACAAGCCACGCCACCTGTTAGGCATCGGCGAGGTGGCTGACATCTTCGCGGCCGTTGCGCGCGGCGTGGATACCTTCGACTGTGTGGCCCCCACGCGCATGGCCCGCAACGCCGGCCTACTGGCGCGCACTTTGGACGGGAAACCGCTACCCCGCTTCCGCATCAACATGCGCAACGCCCGCTTCCGGCGCGATCCCCGGGCGCCCGTGGAGGGGTGCGACTGCCCTACCTGCCGCACGTATTCCCGGGCCTACTTGCACCACCTCTTCCGGGCCAACGAGCTCCTGGCCTATCGGCTGGCCACAGTACACAACCTCTTCTTCATGAACCGGCTGATGGCCGAAATCCGCGCGGCGCTGCAGGAGGGTACATTCGACGTGTTGAAAACCCACTGGTTGGGCTCCTAAACCACTACCTGCGAGGGAGGAAGGAGGGAAGTGCACCCATGATACGCCAGTTCAACACGTTAACCTTGGCGCTGATCCCTGTGGCCGTGGTCATCAACATCGTGATGGGACAAATTATTGTGGTGCTCAAGCTCCCCCTCTACTTGGACAGCATCGGCACCGTGTTAGTAGGTGCGCTGGCCGGGCCACTGGCCGGCGGGCTCACCGGGGCCCTGGCCAACATTGTGTGGGGCCTGTTCACTGGGCCGACCATCATTCCCTTTGCCATCACCGCCTTCGTGATCGGCGTGTTGGCCGGCCAATTCGCCCGGGCCGGATGGTTACGCCCCAGTCCTACCAGTGTCATCGTGAAAGCTATGTTCGCCGGGTTGATTACAGGCATAGTGGCCGCCGTGGTGAGTGCGCCCATTGCGGCCCTGCTCTTCGGCGGCGTCACAGGAGCGGGCACAGACGCTTTGGTGGCCTTTTTCCAGAGCATGGGCGCCAACGTGATTCAGGCCACACTTGGTCAAGGGCTCGTGAGCGACCCTCTTGACAAGACTATCACCTTCATCGTCGTGTGGCTCATTCTCCGGGCCATGCCCCGCCGCCAAGTGGCCCGCTTCCCACAGGGCGATCACGTGCTCGAGTGACCATGCCTCCCACGCTCTTCGTGCCCGGAGAGGGCCTTCTCTACCGATGGCACCCCCTGACTAAAATAACCCTAGCCGTGGCCGCCCTGGTGCTCACCTTAGTCCCGTGGGGGCGGAGGCCAGCATGGCTGGCCATACCACTGGCCATCACGGTGGGGTTTGGCCTGATGATGGCAGCTCACGGCCGAGGCCCGGCCTTGGCCTGGGCCAAGCGGCTCCTCTGGCTCGTGGCACCAGTGTTCCTGTCACTGATCCTCGTCCACGGGCTTTTCTATCCCGGCGGCCGCACCCCTGTGTGGCAGGTGGGGCCGTTGACCTTTACCCAAGAAGGACTCCTCTTCGCCGCCACTGTTGGCGGGCGGCTGCTGTTGGCCGTGGGTGCCTTCATGGTGGTGCTCACCACCACCCACCCCGCGGACTTAACGACCGCCTTGGTGAACATCGGCCTGTCCCCCGAAGGCGCCTACCTGATCTTGGCGGCCATTCACCTGCTCCCCCGGATGCAGGCGCGTGCCCAAGCCATTGTAGCCGCCCAACACGCCCGTGGCCTCCGCACCGATGGCCCCCCGTGGCAGCGGGCCAGGGCTCTTTTACCCCTGACCATCCCCCTGGTCCTCGGCGCCATTCAGGACGTGGAGGAACGGGCCATGGCACTGGAGGCCCGCGCCTTTCGGTCCTCGCGGCCCAAAACGAGCCTGCGCGTCCTCCGCGATTCGCCGGCACAGCGCGCCTTCCGCCGGGGCCTGCTGCTCCTTAGTGGGGCTGTCACCTTGCTCGCCCGACTAACAGCGTGACGCCGAGGTGAGGACACGATGCCCACCTCCTACACGGTCCACAACGTGACATACACCTACCCGGCCGCGCGGTTGCCAGCCCTGCGGGAGATCACCTTCTCCCAAGAGGCTGGCGAGGTACTGGTCGTGGCCGGCGCCAATGGTGCCGGCAAAAGCACCCTGCTGGCCACCTTGGCCGGCTTTGCCCCTCACTTCTTCGGCGGCCACCTTGAAGGCGACGTGTACCTGAACGGCCGTTCCATGTGTCACACACCGCTGGCCGAGTGGGTTACCTCCGTTGGATTGGTGTTCGCCAATCCATTTAACCAAATTAGCGGAGCTCGCCTGACCGTCTTCGAGGAAATTGCCTTTGGCCTGGAAAACATAGGCGTTCCCCCCGACGAAATTGGCCGCCGCGTGAATACCGTGATCCACCGGCTTAGCCTCACCGAGCTGGCCAATCGCTCCCCCTACACTCTGAGCGGGGGACAGCAACAGCGTGTGGCCATCGCCAGTGTGCTCGTGTTGGAGCCCACCCTGTTGGCCTTGGACGAGCCCACGTCCCAACTTGACCCGGAAGGCAAGCGAGATGTGTTGACCATGCTGCACCAAATCGCCGAGGGAGGTCACCACATGGTGGTGATGGCTACCCATGACCTGGAGGCCACCCATCGCCTCGCGGCCCGAGGGCTGATTCTTCATCGAGGGTATGTTGTCGGCGACGCCCCCCTCCCAATGCTGCTCGCGAGGTCGGAATGGGTCCAGTGGGGCATTACGCCTCCTCTGGAGATCGCCTTGGCTCAAGGCACGTGGCGTCCCTGGTCTGCACCCCCTCCGCCCTTCGAGAGTTCGGCCGATGAGTTAGCCCTCCCCGAGAGCCTACCGGTTCATGTTGAACGTGTCTCCTACCGCTACCCAACGGGCCCAGAGGCCCTGAGGCGCGTCTCGCTGCGGGTGGAGCCCGGCCAAATTGTGGCCTTGGTGGGCCGAAACGGTGCCGGCAAGACCACCCTGAGCAAGATGCTGAACGGGCTCCTCCGCCCCTCGGAGGGACAAGTACGTTTGGGCCCCCACGACGTGAGCGATTACCCCGTGGCCACGTTGGCACGCTGGGTGGGCTACGTGTTCCAGAACCCTGCCGACCAGATCTTCAAGCGCACGGTGTGGGATGAGGTGGCCTTTGGGCCCCACAATTTGGGTTTTTCAACCAAACGTCTCTGGCGAGCAGTGGAACGGGCCTTGGCCCTCTGCGGGCTGGAGTCCTTGGCCCACGCTCACCCCTACGACCTGCTTCCCAACGAACGACGCTGGGTGACAGTGGCCAGCGCACTGGCCATGGAGACACCCATATTGGTGCTCGACGAGCCCACGGGCGGTTTCGATCGCTTCGACTACATACGCATGTGTCACCTGTTACGCTCCCTGCGTGCTGCAGGCCGCACCATTCTCCTGATTACCCACGACATGGGACTGGTGGCCGAGCTGGCCGACCGAATGGTGATTGTGGACAGTGGCACCGTCGTGGCCGATGCTCCACCTCGTCAGGTGCTGGCCGACGATGAACTCCTGGCCAAGGCCGGATTGGAACCGCCGCCAACTGTCCGAGCAAGCAGGGCCATGGGATCTTCTCGCGTGGCCTACACGGAGGAGGAGTTGGTCGCCCTGTTGGACTAGTGATCGCCCAGCGACAGAACAGAAGTCCCCTCCACGTGATCCTTCAAGGGGGATTTGGCGAGCCCCCTGTTTTCGGATATAGTCTACCCATCCCACCGGCGCCGAACACGAGGAGGCACATTGTGGAGCAGGAATCCCGGAAGCTAGCCGGTCTTTCAGCTTCTGCGCCCGGTCAGCGCATGGTCGTTCAGCCCGGAATACGCGCCCTTGACGGGCTGCGCGAGGTGTGGGCTTACCGGAACTTGCTCTGGAGCCTGGTGATGCGTGACCTCAAGGTGCGTTACAAGAACAGCATCTTGGGCGTAGGATGGTCACTGCTCAACCCGCTCCTCATGATGCTCGTCTTCACCGTGGTCTTCACGGTGTTCTGGCCCAACAACCAAGTGACCAACTTTCCCGCCTTTGTGTTGACAGGCTTGCTGCCCTGGAACCTCTTTCAAGCGTCAGTCATGGGGAGCGCCTACAGCATCGTGGGCAACGCCAACTTGGTCAAGAAGGTCTACTTTCCCCGCGAAGTGCTGCCTATGGCCGTGGTGCTCAGCAACGTGGTGAACTTCCTGTTGGCCCTGCTGGTGCTCTTCCCGATCCTGTGGGCAAGCGGCATTCCTCTCACCCGCCACGCGTTGTGGGTACCCATCATCCTGGTCATCCAAGTGGCCTTCACCGTGGGATTGGCTTTCATCTTTAGCACCCTCAACGTCTTCTATCGGGATACGGTTATGATCTTGGACGTGGGGCTGTTGGCGTGGTTCTTCTTAACCCCCATCTTCTACCCAATGGAGTTCATCCCGGCCACCAAGACCCTAATGGGGATCACCTTGCCAGTCCACCGGCTGGTGCGCTGGCTGAACCCCATGGCCAGCATCGTTGACGCCTATCGGATCGTGCTATACGGCTCCGTCCAGGGGGTATTTGCCTGCTCCTCCAGCCCTCGACTTCATGGCGCGCACGGGCACCACGGCACTCATCGTGCTCGTGGTAGGCTGGCTCTTCTTCCGCCGGTTCAGCGGGCGGTTTGGCGAGGAGGTGTGATCTGTGCGCTCCCCGGACGCCGCCGAAACGGAGGTGCCGCTGGTTTCCATCGTGTTACCGGCCTACAATGAAGAAGCCGCCATCGGGGCGGACTTACAGGTCATCCTGGAAACGATGGAACAGAGCGGGTATAGCTTTGAAGTCATCGTCGTAGACGATGGCAGCACAGACCGCACGGCCGAGATCGCCGCCTCGTTTCCGGGTGTACGGGTGATCTGTCACGACCGCAACCGGGGCACGGGCGCGGCCCGTTCCACCGGTATACGCTTCGCCCAAGGCCACATTGTCGCCATGAGTGACGCCGACGGCACCTATCCCAATCACGACCTGCCCCGCCTGATCGAGGGCGTGCTGAAGGGCGCGGACATGGTGGTGGGCGCCCGCCAGCGGGAGGCCGGCTCCTGGCGGTGGTTGCGCGTGCCAGCCAAGGAGTTTATCCGCCGTCTAGCCAGTTATCTCACTGACTCCCACATTCCAGACCTCAATAGCGGGTTCCGAGCCCTGCGGCGGGAGGTGGGCCTGCGATTTCTGCCCATCCTCCCCCAACACGCACTCCTGGGTGAGCACCATCACGCTCGCCCTGCTGACGAACGGCTACCGGGTGGACTACATCCCCATCGACTACTTCCCCCGCCGTGGCGGCCGCTCCTCATTTCATCCCGTGCGGGACACGTACAACTACCTCTCCCTCGTGCTGCGCACCATTACATACTTCAACCCGCTCAAGATCTTTCTGCCCGTCAGCCTCCTGATGGGAGCCTTTGGGCTCACCAAGACCGTCTTCGACTTAACCGTCCACTCCCGGTTCCGGGAAAGCGACGTGCTCGTTCTCGTCGTGGCCGTCCTCATCGGCATGATGGGCCTCCTCGCCGACCTGATCGTCACCCACGGGCGAGCCCGTTACTTGCCCGACGAACCTCACATTGCACGGGAACTCACCTCAGCCCTTCCTCCTGCCCCGGCATCCGGCCAGGAACGTGAGCACGTGGAGCCTGAGCCCACCGCCTCCCACGGCCGCACCCAGCCCGTCAAACGGTGACTTGACGCCGCCAGCCACGTGGGGTAAGATAGCGAACATCGTGCTGTGCCTCTGCTCGACAGCATGTTGCCCGCCAACTCGTGGAGCGGAGAGACCCCATGGCCCACCGCCTGACCGACAGCCGCCTGGCCAATTTAGGTGCTCAGATCATCCTCCAAGGGTTTGAGGAGTACCACGCCGACTTCAAAACCATCACCCGCCGTGCACGTATCCGCTTCGAGCAGCGCGACTGGCACGGGATGCAGGCCGACGCTGCCGAGCGGTTGGGCCTCTACCGCCGGGTGGTGGACCGCACAGTGGCCGACGTGCGGGATCTGCTGGGCGACCGCGTGGACCACAAGTTGGTGTGGGCCAGCATGAAGGCGGTCTACTCCGGGTTCATCGCCGACCGGGACGACTGGGAACTGGCCGAGACGTTCTTCAACTCGGTCACGCGGCGCATCTTCACGACCATCGGCGTAGATGAGCAGATCGAGTTCGTGGACACCGACTTCGAATCCCCGCCAACTGCGCCCAGACGCTCAGTCTACCGCACCTACCGACGGGCCATCACCACCGCTGCCCTCATCGAACAGATCCTGCGCGATTTTGCCCTGCGGGAACCGTTCCACATCTCCTTTGCCGACCTTACCCGCGACGCATGCCTGGTGGCTCATGAGATCGAAGGCCACCTGAAAGCCATCGGCGCCTTGAAAGTGGTGGAGCGCGCCGAAATCGTGCGCTCCGTCTTCTACCGGGGCCAAGCCGCCTACCTGGTAGGGCGGCTCTTCAGCGGCTCCCATTTGGTGCCCTTCGTGCTCGCCCTGCTCCACGAGCCGGAGGGCCTGGTGGTTGATGCCGTGTTGTTGGACGAAAACGAGGTGAGCATCCTCTTCAGCTTCGCCCGCTCCTACTTCCACGTGACTATCGAGCGCCCCTACGACTTGGTGCGCTTCCTGAAGTCCATCATGCCTCGCAAGCGCATTGCCGAGCTCTACATCTCTATTGGGTACAACAAACACGGCAAGACCGAGCTCTACCGGGACCTCCTCAACCACTTGGCCACCACCGACGACCGCTTCGAGATCGCCCCCGGCCAGCGGGGCATGGTGATGACAGTCTTCACTCTGCCGGCCTACGACCTGGTCTTCAAAATCATTCAGGACCGCTTTGCCTTCCCCAAGCGCACCACACGACAAGCAGTGAAGGAAAAGTACCGCTTGGTGTTCAAACACGACCGCGCCGGCCGCCTCGTGGATGCCCAGGAGTTTGAATACCTGAAGTTCGCACGCCACCGTTTCACGGACGAGCTGGTGGAGGAGCTCCTGCGCGTGGCCAGCCGATCAGTGCGCGTGGAGGACGAGCACGTGATTATTCGGCACACTTACGTGGAGAGGCGCGTCATCCCCCTCGACATCTACGTGCGCGAAGCAGATGACGAGGCCGCTGAAGCGGCCATCATCGACTACGGCAACGCCATCAAGGACTTGGCGGCCACGAACATCTTTCCAGGCGACATGCTGCTCAAGAACTTCGGCGTGACACGCCACCGCCGCGTGGTCTTCTACGACTACGACGAGCTGTGTCTGCTGACCGAATGCCGATTCCGCACCTTTCCAAAAGCGCGCCACTTGGAGGACGAGCTGGCTCCCGATCCTTGGTTCCACGTAGGGGAGCACGACATCTTTCCAGAGGAATTCCGGCGCTTCTGGGGGCTCCGGGGTCGACTGTTGGAGGTCTTCTTGGAGCACCATGCCGACCTCTTCGACGTGGACTTCTGGCGCCAGACCCAGGAGCGGATTCGATCCGGCGAAGTTATTCACATTTTCCCCTATCCACAGCACAAGCGCCTACGTCACAAGTACGCGGAGATGTACCGAGTTCCAGTCACGGTGCCGGAACAGTCGCCGTGTTGAACATGGGTGAACCCCCTGAGGAGGGCATCATATGGAGCTCAAGGGCAAGCGCGTGGCCGTTCTCGTGGAGGATCTGTATCAGGAGCTGGAGTTTTGGTACCCGTACCTGCGACTGAAGGAGGCCGGCGCCGAGGTGGTGGTGCTGGGCACGGGCAAGGAGACCTACACCAGCAAGCACGGCTACCCGGCCCGGGCTGATCGCCCGGTGGAGGCAGTCTCCCCCGACGAATTCGACGCGGTCATCATTCCAGGCGGCTACGCCCCGGACTTGATGCGGCGATCCCCGGCACTGGTGGAGTTCGTGCGCCAGATGGACGCCCAAGGCCGTATTGTGGCCTTCATTTGCCACGCCGGCTGGGTGCCCATCTCAGCCGGCATCCTGCGCGGTCGTATGGTTACCTCCTTCTTCTCCATCAAGGACGACATGGTCAACGCGGGGGCCGAGTGGGTGGACCGCGAAGTCGTGCGAGACGGCAATCTCATCAGCAGCCGCACGCCCGCCGATCTCCCGGCCTTCTGCCGCACCATCATTAAGGCGTTGAACGCATCGTGAGGCCGAATGGCGGGGCCACCTGCCCGGCTCAAGTGGCCCCATGAGCAATCACCCCGGTGAGCGCGCTCCACTACACCCTGGACGCCCGCACGGCCACCGAGCACTTCCCCGGAATCGGGCGGTATGTCTTCCACCTGGCCCGTGCCTTGGACACCCTGTTGGACGAAGGGGAACAAATGGCCGTGCTCTACGCGCCGGCCACTCCATCCTGGCGGCAGGCCCTCTGCCCCCGTCCATGGCGCCGGGCCACCTGTGTGCCCGTTGAGAGCTCCCCCTTTGGTGTGGCCCAGCAGTGGCGGCTGCCACGACTGCTCAGCACCCTGGGCAGCCACGTCTACCACAGCCCGTACTACCTCATGCCCTACTTTCCGGGCCGACCCACAGTGCTCACCGTCTACGATCTCATCCCCATGCGCTATCCGGCCGCTGTCTCGCGAAAGGCCCGGCTCCTGTTCCGCTTCGCGCTGGACATGGCCCTCCGCGTGGCCAATGTGGTCATCTGCATCTCAGAGCACACCAAGCACGACCTGCTCCACGTCTTCGCCCACGCGGCGTCCAAAGCCCACACTATCCCCCTGGCTGCCGATCACCACTTCCGCCCCCTTCTGCCCGAAGCGTGTCGCGCTGCTGCCGAGCGCATGGG
The DNA here is from genome assembly GCA_030949995.1 of Ardenticatenia bacterium. Classification (GTDB taxonomy): domain Bacteria; phylum Chloroflexota; class Anaerolineae; order Ardenticatenales; family Ardenticatenaceae; genus WFWG01. The sequence continues at coordinate 9,415 of JAUZRY010000102.1, read as the reverse complement.
CCTGCCACCCCGGTATCTCCTCTACGTGGGCTCCAACAAACCCCACAAGAACCTCACGCGGCTGGTGCGCGCCTGGGCTCTTCTGTCTCCCAAAGATGTTGTGCTTGCCATCGCTGGTGTTTGGGTGCCGGCCCACAGCGCCCCTCGCACTTTGGCCGCACAGCTCGGCTTAACAGAGCACCACGTGCGCTTCGTGGGCCCAGTGCCGGAAGCGCTCCTGCCCGGCCTCTACGGCGGAGCACTCGGGTTCGTGTTCCCCTCGCTCTACGAGGGATTTGGGTTGCCAGTGCTGGAGGCAATGGCGTGTGGCACAGCGGTCGCCTGTAGTCGCATTGGAAGCCTCCAAGAAGTGGCCGGCGATGCGGCGCTCTACTTCAACCCCCTCGACGCGGACGAAATGGCCGCTGCCCTGGAGCACCTCGTCACCGACGATGCCCTGCGGGCCGCGCTGCGCGCGCGTGGACTGGAACGGGCCGCCCGGTTCACGTGGGACCACACAGCCCGTCGCACGCTAGCGATATACCGAGAACTCGCCGCCGTTTGACGAACCGGGGCAATAAGGTACTATACTTGCCATTCTACGCCGGGAGATTCGTGCATGCACAACCGTCGGCCACTGCTCATTATCTTCTTCATTATCTTCGTGAACTTGTTGGGCTTTGGGATTATTATCCCCCTACTCCCCTTCTACGCCGACCACGTGGGGGCCACCCCCTTTCAAATCGGCCTCCTCTTCGCCTCTTACTCCGTGAGCCAACTCGTGGCCGCCCCGGTGTTAGGCAGCCTGTCCGACCGCCACGGGCGGCGCCCCATTCTGCTCGTGAGCCTGTTGGGCACGGTGATCAGCTTTGCCCTGTTGGCCGTGGCCACCTCACTCTGGCTGCTCTTCGTGGCCCGCATTATTGACGGCCTCTCAGGCGGCAACATCTCCACGGCCCGCGCCTACATCAGCGACGTGACCGACCGGAAGGACCGGGCCAAGGCGTTCGGCCTGATCGGCGCCGCTTTCGGGCTGGGTTTCATCTTCGGCCCGGCCCTCGGCGGCGTGCTGGGCCGGTTCAACTACGCGGCGCCGGCGTGGGCTGCCGCCGGCCTCGCCGCCCTGGCGCTGATCATGACGTGGTTCGGCTTGCCCGAATCTCACCGCCGCCGGGCCAGTGCCACCAGTACCGCGCCCTGGCGTGATCTCCCCCAGCTGTTGACCCGGCCCACCATCGGCACCTTGCTGTTGATCGACTTTCTCTACTGGGCTTCCTTTGCCGTGTACCAAACCACCTTTGCGCTCTTCGGCAAAATTCGCTTCGGCTTCGGCATCACCGAGGTGGGATACATCTTGGCCTTAGCCGGCGTCATCGGCGTCATTGTACAAGGAGGGCTCGTTGGCCTGATCACGCGCCGCTTCGGGGAATCGCGCACGCTGGCGGGTGGGCTGCTGTTGGCCGCCTTGGGGCTGGGCTCGGCCGCGCTGACCCATTCCGTGGCCGCCTTCGTAGTCGCCGTTGTGCCGGCCGCTGTAGGCGCTGCTCTCTCCCAGCCGGCCCTCATCGCCCTCATCAGCCACACGGCTTCGCCCGAGGAACAGGGCCGCATTCAAGGGGTGAGCGGAGCATTGGAAAGCTTAGGCCGTACCGTGGGGCCCGTCTGGGGCAACAGTATGTTGGACCTCTTCGGCGAAGGCGTGGCCTTCTTCTCGGCCGCCGTGGTACTGGCCGGGATCGCCCTGTTTGCCGTTCGCCTCGTCGAACACACCGTGCTCCCACAGGTTCAAGGCCAAGGATAGCCCCGCTGTTGACCGCACCGCCCACATAGTCCTGAGGATTCGGAAGCCATGCCCAGAAAAGTCCATCCCTCGTGGCTGTGGTTCAATCTCGTGCTCCTGCTCTCGGGCTGTCTTCGCCTCACGTTCCCCCCGACCGGGGCAACTGTGCCAGAAGGCACGGCACCGTCCTCAGCACCACCACACGGCCAAGTTGCCTTGGACACGGCACCGGCCACACCCACAGCTTCTCCACCGCCGTCGGCCACGCCCACAGCCACGCCGTCTCCCACGGCCACACCACTCCCCACCCCTCGCCAACGCCCACCCCTTCCCCGCTCGCCCCCTACACCATTGAAGGGCTGCGCTCGCGCGAGTACCCTGGCGGCACGATCGAGATCCGGTCCATCCTGGCGCGCACGGCGACCTACACGCGGTACTACATTGCCTACCCCAGCGACGGCCTGACAATCACCGGCGTGATGCACGTGCCCACCAAGGGAGACGGGCCCTTTCCAGTCATCATCCTCAATCACGGCTACATTCCGCCCTCCCGCTACTGGTCGGGCGCCGACACCAACCGCGCCGCCGAATACTTGGTCCAACACGGTTACCTCACCATTGCGCCCGATTTCCGCGGCTGGGGCGGCTCTGATCCCGGCCCCAACTACTTCCGCACGGGCCTGGTGATCGACGTGCTCAACCTGATCAGCTCGCTTCCCTCTCTGCCCCAAGCTGACCCCGAACGTGTGGGCATGTGGGGACACAGCATGGGAGGTGGCATTACCACCAAGGCCATCGTGGTGGATCCACGCATCCGCGCGGCTGTGCTCTACGCGCCCGTCAGCGCCAACGACCGGGAGGTCATCGAGCGCTGGGGAGGCGGACCACATCCTCCTGATGTCTCCCGCGACTTGTGGCGCGCCTACAAGCGAGCACAGGATGAGCCCACGTTTCTGCGCCTGACGTCGCCCATCTACTACATGGATCTGGTCACGGCCCCGGTCCAAATCCACCAGGGCACAGCCGACCGGGTGACCCCGCCGGCGTGGGCCGAGGCCATCCGGAACGCCCTGATTGCCGCCGACAAGTACGTGGAGTATTACACCTACGAGGGCCAAGGCCACGCCTTTCAGGGCCAGGCGTGGCTCACCTTCCTGGAACGCACCCGCCGGTTCTTCGACCGCTTCGTGAAGGGAGATGGTTCGGGGTGAGGTGGCCCAGCCCGCTGGTACCAGGGCGATTCGTGCGCCGTGAGAACCGCTTTCAGGCGGTGGTGGAGGTGGGCGGGCACAGGGTGGCCGCCCATGTGCCCAACTCGGGCCGTCTGGGAGAACTCTTCGTGCCAGGACGGGCTGTGCGCCTGCGGCCCGCCTCCACACCCCGTCGCAAGACAGCCTTCGAACTTGATGTTAGTCCGCGTGGGCGGGCGGTGGGTCTCCTTGGACGCGCGGTTGCCCCCTGTGCTCTTCGTCGAAGCCCTGCGCGAAGGCCGCCTGGCCGAATTCCTGCTCCCGGCCTCAGCTCACCGTGAAGTGCGCGCGCACCACTGCCGGCTCGACGTGCGCCTGGAAGGGCCCACCGGGCGCTGTTGGGTGCAGACCAAATCAGTGACCCTGGTAGAGGAAAGGACCGCCCTCTTCCCCGACGCCGTCACCGTGCGGGGACGCCACCACGTGGAGGTGCTCCAGCACATGGTGGCCCGAGGGGAACGGGCAGCCCTCGTGTTCGTCGTCCAGCGGGACGACGCGATCGACTTCCGCCCCCACGAGCGCTCGGACCCAGCCTTCTGCCGAGCCGTGCGACAAGCTGCTGCGGCCGGCGTGGGCGTGTACGCCTACACGTGCCGTGTCACCGAGGCACACATTGCGATCGCCGGGGCCATTCCCGTTCTCCTGTGAGCACCACAGTACGTGACCGGTCGCCGTTCCCCCAGCTCAAGCGCGCTTCACGAGGAAGCGTGCAATAGTCCATGGCCTGTCAGCACGTCCCGTCTGGCGTATGGCCACGTAGCGGGCCGCCACCGCGCGCTCGAAGGTGACATCAAAGGTCCCCGTGTGCTCGGGCACGTCGAGCACCGTGCGCCAGTTCTTGCCGTCGTAGGAGGTTTGCACCCGGACGCCCCTGGGGAACTCGGGACGCTCCCCGTGGTCGAGCGTGAGGCCATCGATGGTCAGCACGCGGCGGAAATCCACCATAAACCACATGCCGGGCCTCATGGGCTCCCCGGTGGTCCACGCTGTGTCGGGCCGGTTATCCAGAGCATTGGCGGCCAAGTGCGCGTTGTGGCTGGCGTTGGCCCGCCACAGCACGGCTGGCCGGGTGGCGATTTCGCTGATGAGCCAGGGGGCATTGTAGGAAGGTGAACCAGTCTGCTCAACGCGAATAGAACGCACGGCCACAGGAAGTAAAGAGCACGTTGATGTCTTGCCAGTTACGGTCCCGTTCGGCAACCACCACCCACTGCTCACGGTCCGCCGAGATGAGCAGGCGGTACCCAACGGCAAATCCCCGCCCAGGGCTGCGCACTTCCACGCCTTCAATGACGCGCTCCTTGCCCATATCAACCTCGAACCACATGCCAGGAGCCTGGCGGGCTTGGCTGCTCCAGACGGTGTCTGGGTCCCGATCCACGGCCAGGGCAGCCTCCTCGGCGTTGTGGCTGGCCGTGGCCTGCCACGGGGGCGCTTCGGAGAGCTCCACCTCGCCAATGCGCCAAGTGGCCCGGTAACCGGGGGTGCCAGTCTGTTCAATGCGCACGAAGCGGACGGGCCTGGCATCGAAGGCCGCTGCGGCGTCACGCCAGTTCTGAGGGCGCTCGGCCACGGTGACCCACGTCTCACCGTCGCGGCTGATGAGAATACGGTAGCCGACCGGATATCCCCGCCCAGGGCTGCGGAAGATGACGCCATCTAAGGTGCGCTCCTGGCCCAGGTCGATCTCGAAGAACATGCCGGGGACTTGCACCTCCAGGCTGTCCCAGAAGGTGTCGGGGTTGCCGTCCACGGCCAACGTGACCTGCTTCCGGCATTGTGGCTGGCACTGCACCGATCCACGCCCTCGGCTGGGGGTGATTCTGACGCGCACGTCCACTTCCAGGGGGGGACTGCCGAACTCCTGAAACCAACCGACGCCCTCGCGGATCAAGTCCCACACCAGGCGATAGTCGCCCGGCGTGCTGGGTACCGCCAGGGCCGCCATCAAGCGCACCTCGTCTCCGGCCTTCACCGCATGGGGCAGGGCTGTACGTACTTGTTCCACGTCCTCGATTTCTTGGCCTTCGGCATCATACCACCGGTAGCTCACGCGCACGGGCCGACGCCCTCCCTTAGGCCATCCCTTGGTGCCGGTGTTGCGGGCCCGAAGGCCCACCCGCACCTCCAAGCCGGCCGTCAGCGTGCTCGGGGTTTCGTGGTCCACCCAGGCCACAGCCCACTCAGGGGGAGCCATCACCGTGACCGGCACTTCCAACGCGGGCGACCCCTGATCGCTGAACCAGGCCTGGCCCTCCTCCACCAGGTCCCACCGCACCACGTAGTCGCCACCCTGTTCCGGCGCGCGCAGCACAATGCCCTCCACACGCACAGTCTCACCAGGGGCAACGTCCTCGGGCAACGCTGTTCGGAAAGCATCCCACCACCCGGCCACGTGGCCGTCGGAGGCAATCCAGTGGTGGGCCACGTGAACGGGCGACGGCCACCGGGAGCGCCAGGGGCGGGTGCCCGTGTTGCGCAAGGTGATCGTCACCTCGTAGGCTTGGCCGGCGCGCATCTGTGACGGCACTGTGTGGGCTCTGTACTCGACCCGGTATTGGGCCTCTGGGGCTTCGGCGGGCGCAGGGGCCTCCACAGTGACCATCAGGCGGCCAGCACCATCGAGGGGGGCATCGAACCAGGTAACGCCCTCCTTAACCAAATTCAGTTCCAGCCGATATTGTCCCGGTTGTGGTGGCGCCGCCACCTGAACAGAATCGAGGGTCACCTGTTGGCCTGGGAGCACATCACGGGGCAGGGGCGTGCGCACGTCAGCCCAGCCGTCCACGGGCTGGCCGTCAGGCGTGCGCCAGTGGTAGCCCAAGCGCACGACACCACGCCCATCGGGACGGCGCGCCACCCAGGGCTCCCGACCCACGTTGCGCACGGTCACGCGGCCGGTTACCGTCTCCCCCGCCCTCATGCGGGTGGGCACGTTCACCTCCACCCACTCGAAGGCAAGTGCCGGCCGGGCCGGCACCACCTCCACGTCGACCACGAGAGGCTTGCTGCCGACCTGCCGGAACCAGGCCACCAGCTCGCTGACCATGTCGAGGCGCAAGGTGTAGGTGCCGGGCGTCTGCGGCGCCACCACCTCCACCCCACGCAACGTGACGCGCTCGCCAGGGGCCACATCGCGGGGCAACACGCCGCGCGTGCGCCCCTCGACCTCTCGCCCATCGGCGGCGATCCAGTGATATCCCAGGCGCACCACGCCCTTGAGGGGCTCGCCACCGGCCCTCCACACGGCCCTGCCCGTGTTCTGCACAGTCACAGTCATGGAGACCCGTTGACCAGCCTCCACCCGATCGGGCACCTCAACGTCACCCCACTCGGCCCGCAGCACAGGACGTTCTGGCTCACGAGGCCGAATCTGCACGGTGTAGACCAAGGGGAGTGCACCGGCAGCCGTCAGGTATCGCCTTCCGCCCACATCGTACATGTCGTAGCGCAGCCGGTACTCGCCCGGCTTAGCCGGGGGAGTCAGCCGCAGGCTCAGACGCGCCTCCTCTGAGGGGCGCACGTCGTGGGGAAGCAACAGGTAGAGGGGGTCTCCGACGCGCCGGCTGTCGGGCGTCAGCCAGCGCTGGATGAGAATCACCCGGGTCGGCCCGGTCTGGCGCCACGGCCGTCGACCGGCGTTGGTCATCGTGCCCGACACCGTGACACTGGTGCCCACAGTGATGGTTTCCGGTGGCTGAAACCCCTTCCACACCACGCCCCACTCAGGGGGCACGGGCGGCCTACGCACCTGTTGGCCCACGGCCTGGACCACAGGAAAGAGACGCCCCGTGCGATCATCACCCCAGGTGAAGAGGTCGTTCACCCATTGGGGATCGGGCGACGTGGCAATAAAGGCGTGAGCCGAACCAAGATAGGGGTATTGTTGAATGTGGTTGAGCCACCAGACGTATTGGCGGGCCTGCTCCTGTGGGGGAAGGGGCAGGCCACTCTGGCCGTTGGAATTCCCGTATTCGGTGATCTCGATGAGCTTGTGGGGGAACTTGGCGTGGTAGTGCTTGAAGCGCAGGCCCCACGTGTCGCTCTTGTAGGTCTCAGGGGCTTGGGGAGGTGTCTGCCAGTAGATATGACAGCCCAACCAGTCGCTCATCTCAATGGCCTCGCGGCACCACTCCAACCACTCCAAGTCCTTGTGGGGCACGGCCAAGCCGGGAAAGCCGAACAGCGCAAACGGATGACGCTCTTTCAAGAGGGCGAAGACCCGCCGGTACCACCGGGCAAACTCGCGCGCAAAGGGTTCCTCCTGCCCCCACCCTTCCAGCCCGGTCAGGTGATTGGGCTCATTGTGAATTTCGAATTTCACGATGCCCAAGGTCTCGTAGAGCCGGTTGATGGTGTCGCGGAACTCGTCCGCAAAGGCCTGGGGGGAAACAGGGCCATCCTCGGGGCGGGGCGGATTAGCATTGCGCGGCATGTGCTTGTAGAGCCGCACGATGAATTCCATGTTGGGGTTGATCTGCCGACACCGCCGGTACACCTCCACCTCGGTGAAGCTCAGGGTCTTGAGGGCTTCAACACGGGCTTCGGCGATGATGCGGTAATCGGTCTCCGTGAACGTGCGGTCGTTGCGGGCGTGCAGGCCGACCAGCGGACGGTTGACCACCAGCGTGCCCACCTGCGGCGGCACTCCTTCAACCGTCCTGTAGACCCGGTCAAGCACGGCTTGCACGTCCAAGCCAAGCGGATCGCTCTTGCGCCCCTTGGGGAGAGCCACGTCACGGTGGGTGACGATGTTGCGGCGAGGCACGTTGTAGCGGGTCACTAGGTGTCTGAGAAGGCGGATCAATGTGGCCAGTTGGGGCTCAGGGTAGGGATCGCGTCCTGTGTTGGCGTTTTCCAGCTCAATGCCCACGGAGAACCAATTGACGTTCTCCCTGTTGTCAGGAGGTGGCATCCTTGATTTGCCCGCGTGCCACGCCATCATGCTTTCTTCCACAAGCTGGTAGAGCGTGCCGTCCTTGGCAATGACGTAATGGGCTGATACCTTGCTGTTGGGGTTGGTGAGCCAGTTCAGGGACGGCTCCAGCCCCCCACCTGTCGCGTGTAGGACTACAGTGTCCACCTTGAAGCGGCCACGGGGGTTCTTGTTCGGAGAAGGGCGCCAAATGGCCTCCTCGATGTCCGGTGGCATACCTACTCTCCCCCTTGAATGAACTGGCGCACGCGGGGCTCCACATCGGCCCAGCGGCGTGGACGGATCCACGAGACGGGTACCTTGGCCCCCTGCAACCAGCGCATCACGGCCGAGGCGAATTCGCGCTCATCGTCCAGGAGGAGCACGGCCGCCACCCCGAGCGCTTCCTCGGGCCGAAAGCCCACCACACAGTCAGACGCTGGCAAGAGCGGAAGGATCAGCCCCAACAGGACGTGTGCCCTGTGGCGCTCCCCCCGACCGAGCAGGATGTATTTTAGGGGCGCACGTCTACGCCGGGCCGAGCCGGACCGGTGGCCGGGCCAGGAGAAGACCATCTCCAACGCCTCATTGGCCTCAGCCACGAGAGGCCAAGCTGGTTCCTGTCTGCCGGAGGGGCGCACCACGTACTCGCCAGGCGGCACCCGCTCAAATCGAAACACACCCCTGTCCTCGAGAGGCCGTTCAGCGACCAGCACCTCACCGGCCCAGAGCTGCACTGCCCGCACGTCGGCTAGCACGCCCTCCACCCTGCCCCTCACTGCAGCGAAGGGGGAAGTGCGCACGCGCTCCACACGGGCAACCACGTGGTGCAGGCTGGTGCCCAATGCTAGGGGATCGTCCGCAGCGGCCACGAGTTCGGCAGGCGCAGAGCTGACGTTCGCCTCGGTGGTCACAGTGATGGTCTGCCGGGCAAAGTCCCGGCCGAGCGGGGTACATCCCACCGCCCACGCGTGGTCCACGGCCACGGGCACCACGGCGTGCACGCAGATGTCAGCCCGATCAGGAGCACAGTTGAGCCACAGGTAAGTACCCAGCAACGGCGTGCTGTCCACGAGCCGGGCTGCCGTGGAGTCAGTCGTGCTAGGCACAGGCACGCGGAGGGCCTGTTCTGAGCGGCCATCGAGCTCAACAGGCACACTTTCCACGCCTAACGCTGGCACGAGGATCGTGTATGTTCCGGCGGGCAGCTCCTCGAAGAGAAAGCCCCCTTGAGGGTCGGTACGGGTACGGGCATACTCTTCGGCCTCGCGCGTTAAAATGACCTCCACTTCCGCTACTCCAGAGCCCTCAAGCTGTCCGCGGAGCCGACTCAGTGCTGTTTCCTCTTCCACCACAATCTGTTCCACCATCACGTTGGCCGTGGCTTCACCGTCCAGGAAGAGCACAGCCTGGCCCGGAACCTGTTCCACCTGTACTCGGTAGACGCCAGCCGGTAGAGCGTCGAGCACGGCAGCCCGAGGGTGGATTTCG
>JAUZRY010000101.1 GCA_030949995.1 Ardenticatenia bacterium | reverse complement strand
GCGCGTTTTGACTCGATGGGGTAGAATAAGGGCAACCCACTCCAGGAGGTAAGTCGATGATTGTCGAGGTCATCGTGCGCACGTGCCCGAAATGCGGGAGCGAGAACATCGTCAAAAACGGCCATGACTACAAGGGAGCCAGAAGTATCACTGCCACGACTGTGGCGCTTATGGCACACTGGATAAAAAAACGCACATCGTCCAGAAACCATTCGACAAGCCAAGGAAGCCTATGTTGAACGTATGAGTATGCGCGGGGTGGAACGCGGGTGTTTCAGGTGCCCCCGCCAACGCCTGGCGATATGGTTGCAAGAAGAAGCCGAAACGTTGCCCGATTTGGAAACGACACTGGCCGAACCCTGCCGAAGAAGACGCTTTGGAACTGGACGAATTGTGGTCATTTGTCCAAAAGAAGGATAACAAACGCTGGATATGGATCGCCCTGTTGCGGAGTACCCGGCAGATTGTGGCCTACGCCATCGGAGACCGTAGCGAAGCCACACGACGCTTATGGGAACGAATCCCCGCGCGTTATCGTCGCCTGCAAACCTTCAGCGACTTTTGGGAAGCCTATCAAAAGTCGTGCCTCCGGAACAGCATCAGGCGGTAGGGAAAAGAGACAGGCCAGACGGCGCATGTGGAACGCTGGAATAATACTCTCGCGACAACGGGTAGGACGCTTCGTGCGCACAACACTCGTTCTCCAAATCGGAAACGTTCCATGAAATTGCCCTGAGCTCTTTGTCTTCCGCTACAACCGGCGAAGGCTGGCTCTCATCAGTCAAACATAACCACTACCAAAATTTGCTTGGGCAATTGCGTATTGAGTTTGACGGATTTTTAAACAGCCTAACGATTGCGTCAGCGGCGGGCGAGCCGAGCGGAGCGAGGCGAAGCCCGTCCGCTGCACGCACGGTTAGGGGGCTTCACCTGCCAAATGCAGAATTCGCCTTCGAATATCAGCCGATAACCACATCCCTGCATCTACCAGGCGATCAACATACGGCGCTAATTTATGCGTCAGTCCCGCCCTTTTGCCTTCCAACAGCACCCGCAACGTACCCCAAACCTGCAACCCTGCTGCTTCCGCCACGCGCCGCGCCAGCAGATCATCCAGCAATACAATCCTCTCCGGATGCTCCAATCCCAACGCCATAGTTGCCAACTCTCCCCGCCCCAGGTCCAATGCAAACCACTCCGCGGGCATCCGTTCAGGATTCACTTTGCGCACCCATTCATAATCTTCTGGGCGTGGCACATCGTACCCCTTTCGCCGCCCTTCTTCCAACTCTTCGAGCACAGCATCGGCCACCCAAACTTCATCGAACAGCGCTCCCAACCATTCCACCACCCCAATCCGATAAAGATACAGCAACGGTGAGGTATTACTGATGGCTTTCCTCACTCTCAGCCTCCAGCGCCTGTAGTTCTGCCTCTAAAGGGAAGACCTGATACCTCCTGAGATGCAACAAAAACTCCACCCGTGGCACACCGGCCAGTTCCGCCGCACGACCAGAGGATAAACGCCCCATCTCATACAACTTCATCGCGGCCAACATGCGTAACTCGCGGGCAAAAGCCTCGGTATCCATCTTCTCTGCCAACAGAACCTTCTCGGGAATCTCCAAAACCACGCTGCGCGTGCTCATTTCTTCACGCCTCCTGTTTGGAAACTGCTGTGTCCATAGTATGTATAGCATATGCCCCCTAACGGTTTGCGCTTCACCTGCAGCGCCGAAGGCGCTGTCAGGTGAAAGCGCGGGTTAGCACGCACTCCGGTGCGAATCGGCAACCTCTACCCCAGCATTGGCCAACCATATGCTGCTTGAATGTGAATCAATCACCCAAACTCGCCCCCATCGCAGCATAGCATTGACACCCAATATAAAGTCAACTTGCGTCCCCAACTTTTCTTCTACAGCGGTAAGATCAATGGCGAGAAGCTCACACCCTCCCAGCAAGATGTCCTTCACCCCAAATCGCGGATATCGCCATACCTCAATGACAGCTTCGGCACCACTTGGGTCAGTCACTTCCTCGGAATAAACAAACTCCAACTCCAACCCCAATTCATCACGCCTTGCGGAGTTCAACACCGAAAAGCCCGCACCAAGATCAAAGATGGCACGCACGGGCTTCTCACCCAGATAGCCCTCAAAAATGGGCAACCCTTTGACAAACTCGGTCGGGATGTGTATCAAATCGCTACGGAAAGGGGGCGAAACGAAACCGATTTTGAGTCGTTTGAAATCCACAACTAGTGGTTTGGCGAGCAATATTGGTGCTCCTAACCTTATACTGACTGAAAACGGAACGCCCTCAAGTGCTGCAAGCGCATCCTCTATACTGGCACGCACATTACAAAACAACTCGCCAAGAAAATTGAGGTTATCAATGCGCACAACCCTCCGCTCTTCCCTTCCCAAGGCTCCCTGAACAGTCTCTTTGCCTACCTCATCCATTCCTATGGCAGCGGCGGGGGCAATCGCGTGCCCTGCTGCTCCTGTATCCAAGTAGGCAAACGTACTTTGGCCGTTGAGTGTTATTGGAGCGAATATCTTGAACTCGTGGATGGTAAACGGCTGCATAAGGACACCTCCTTGCACACACCCGCCCGAATTACACCCTGTGCGTGCTAACGAAAAAGCTCAGCCGCCCCGCGGAGCGAGGGAGCGAAGCGACCGAGCGGAGCGGGGTCGGCTGCAGCGGATGTTAGGCCCACCCGCACTTGCCTCACTACCGCCAACCTAGGCCAACACCTACCACGAAACTCCTCCACCCAAACCACCACGGCACAAAGTCAACTTCGTACCCCTAGCCTATGGTGAGGCCTTCGCCGAAACTACTTGATACTCAATCCCGTACGGCAGTTTAACTCGCCTCGAGGCATCTAAAATCTCCAGCGAAATCAAGTTTCCTTGGGTGTCGTAATCCAAGATAACGCCCGGTTTTTCCTCATCACTTTCCGCCACAGGCGCATCCGTGAAAATTACCGTTAGCGTATCCGTCTTCTGATCGTAGATTACCTTCATACTCTCCTCCAATATTTCTTCACCTTGCTCGTCCGATACACCGTTACTACTTCTGCGGGTTCTCGGTCTACATCTACCACTACCCGCAACAAGTAGACGCGGCCCTGTTGCTCAAATCTCGATTGGTATATTACCCGCCCTGGCCGCGCCCTCTCTGCCTGTTCAGGCGCACTCAAGACTTTCTCAATTTCGCTTTCTTCAATTCCACGTCGTTTCATCTGAAAGCGTGCATGGTCAGTCAGCCGATATTGTTGAAGTGGAGACACCTTTTCCTCACTATCATCTAAACTCATTATGCGTCACCCTTCCTATCCCTTGCACCTCTTCTTTCAATACTCCATGCCTACCCGATAGCGTCAGCGGCGCGGCGTCGCCGTCCAACAACCCGGCAGGCGAAGCGCCCTCGCCCGACAACCGCCACGGTTGGCGCGCGGCGCAGCCGCGTCCGCTGGACGCTGGGTCAGGTGTGTTCTCCCATAAAATGCTCCCTTAGGGTCCGTCTACAAATGACTTCCCGATTTGATGTTCTGCACCTTGCATGGGGTAAGTGTGCATTCAACCGTGGTTCAGGCCGGATTGGCAAGGTTACGAAGAAGTGGGTATCCTTGGCGTGCCCAACACTCTGTGGAGAGGAGCGCCATGGATACCCGTAACCTGTTCTGCCCCAATCCGATTGCCCGGCCTACGGTCAGGTGGATGCCGGGAACATCGGTGCACAGCCGCAAGGAGCAGCGCTATCGCTGCCGCACTCCAGGAGAAACCCTGCCGCCACTCATGGCACCCCGCTCTATCGGCTGCATTATGACCCACGGCTGTTTGGCTGGGTGATTTCGCTGTTGAGCCACGGATGCCCCAAGGAAGCCATTGTGGCCACCTTTGACCTGGACCCCCGCACGGTGGACCGCTGGTGGCGGAGCAGTGGACAGCATGCGCAACAAATCCACCAGGCGCTGGTGCAGCGTCCCCGCGACCTGCTCCAGGTGCAACTGGACGAGCTCCGTCACAAGGTGCAGGGGGCGGTGCTCTGGATCGCCATGGCGACTGCCAAACAGGACAATTGGGTGCCCGTCATCCATCGTACTGACCGTTGTGACTTGAGCCTCTTTCAACTCGGCTTGAACCTGCTTGATTATTTCTTGAATGAGCACTCTCCCATCCCTGTAGCCTTTCAGATACCTCCCTTGTCAGAAAGTGTCCGGTAGTGAAATGCCGGCCACGATGCCCAGGTGGTCCAATCGTTCCGTACGGTATTTCCTGTCGGCCATCGAATCCCCTCCGGTGAAGAACTGTCCTGCCAATGCTCCTCCCAAGAGGAGACCACAAAATTCCCGACCGGGCTACCCCAAGCGTGCGGAATGTAGGGATAGAAGAGCCACAGGCCCGCAAACACACCACCCACTCGCAGAGCGTAAGAGAACGGTCCAGCGGGGGAGGGCAAAGGCCACACCGAGCCAGGCCGCGCCCAGGAGCAATCGCAGCGTGCGCCCCCATGTGCGGGGGCGGGTGGTGGACTGCTGCTTTGTCATACCTGCCTCCTTCATCCTGTTACAGTGTACACCTTCCAGCCACTGGAAGGTCAAGGGGGATTTGCTCTGGTCCGCGTCTTCTTTCTTTACGCTCCCCCAACGTTCCCCCGAGAGAAGCCTAACCTTCGCCCCCCAGACCGGCCTCCCGCGCCCGGATGATGGCTTCCGCCCGATCGGCCACCTGTAATTTGCTGAAGATGTTGGAGACGTGGTTGCGCACCGTTTTCGGGCTGAGCACCAGCCGCTCGGCGATGGCCTGGTTGGTCAACCCCTGCGCCATCAGGGCCAGCACTTCCCGCTCGCGGTCGGTGAGCTCGGGAAAGACGGGCGGCGACGGTTTCCCACGGCTGAAATAGGCCATGACCCGCGCCGCCACCGCCGGGCTGAAGATCGCTTCCCCGTGCGCCACGGCCCGGATGGCGCGCAGTGTCTCTTCCCCCTCCGCACCTTTCAGGATGTACCCCCGCGCCCCGGCCCGCATGGCGGCGAACACCGTATCGTCGTCGAACATGGTGAGCACCAGCACGCCGATGGCCGGGTTAGCAGCGACGATGTGACGGGTGGCCTCGATGCCGTTCATTCCCGGCATGTTCAGGTCCATCAGCACCACGTCCGGTTGCAGACGCTCTGCCAGCGCCACCGCCTCTTCCCCCGTGGTGGCCTCGCCGACCACGCGGGTATCCGGCTCCGCCTGCAGCAGGGCGCACAGGCCAAAGCGGAACACCGGGTGGTCATCGGCGATCAGAATGCGGATAGGGTTCATGCGTGCCTCCTTCTATCGGCAGAATCGCCTGCACGGTGGTGCCGCCGCCGGGAGAGGATTTCAGCGTGAAGCTGCCCTGCAGTTCAGCAACCCGTTCCTGCATCGAGCGCAAGCCAATCCCTGCCTGCACACCAGCGGGCAGGCCGTGCCCGTCGTCCTGGATGGTCAGGCAGAGCGCGTCGGGTTGCCGCTCCAGGGTGACGCGGCAGGTGCGTGCCTGTGCGTGACGGACGGTGTTGGTCATCGCTTCCTGGGCAATACGGTAAGCGGCAACTTCCACCGCAGCGGGCAGGTCGGGCAGCGGCTCCGGCGCGTGGACGGTGATCGCCACCCCGCTTTGCCGGTAGCGCGTGGCGCTCTCGCGCAGGGCGGCGACCAGCCCCAGGTCGTCCAGGGTGGGCGGACGCAAATCATGCGCTAGGCGGCGGATGTCCTGCACCGCTGTGGCGGCCTGCTCCTTCAACTCGGTCAGCAGGGCTGCCGCTGCCGCGGGGTCGCGGTCCATCAACCGGCCGAGGGCATCCAGGGAAAGCGTCAGGCTGGCCAGTTTGGGGCCCAGGTCGTCGTGCAGGTCGCGGCGCAGGCGGCGGCGTTCCTCCTCCCGGGCGGCGACCAGTCGCTGGCGGGCACGGCGGAGGTCGGTGCTGAGCCGGACGGCATGCGCCACCGTACCCGCCTGGCGGGCAACGTGTTCCAGCAGGGCGGTATCGGCCTCGGCGAAGGGTTCCCCTGGCTGGCGTGGAGCAGCCAGCAACTGCCCTACCGTTGTCCCTCGATAGGTGAGGGGAAAGGTCCTGGCCTGGCCGGTGGGCTGACCGTGCTCCGCGACGATGGTCAGACCGTCGCGGCCTTGCAGCCCCACCGCCACGTAGGGCAGTTTCAGCGCCCTGGCCACGGTTTCGGCCAGCACGGACAGCATCGCTTCGGGCGAGACGGCGGATTCCATCCGGCGGCCCAGCTGGGAAAGCACGGTCAGCGGCGCATCCCGTTCGCCATAGAGCAAGCGGTTCACCTCGCGCTGCAGGCGCGTGCGCAGGGGGTGAAAGAGCAGCACCACCAGCATCGTCGCCAGCAGGGCCGCTGGCCAGTTCCCCTGGCTCTGGAGCAGCGCACTGGCCGCCGCCACCACCAGTGCGTAGACGCCCACCACCAGCGCAGTCAGCGCCCCGTACACCAGGGTGCGGTTGATCAACAGGTCGATGTCGTACAGCCGGTAGCGCAGGATGGCCACGGCGATGGAGACCGGCACCGCCGTCACCATCACGAAAAGAGCAAGGTGGGCCACCTGCCCGGAGAATTGCCCCACCAGACCCGCAAAGGAGACCATCACCGCCGCATAGGCATACCACTTGAGTTGCTGGCGGGTGACCGTATCCTGAGACCGCCGGTAGCGCATCACCAGGGAGGCAGCTGCGGCGAGCATGAGCAGCATGCCCGTCAGAGGCGCGACCACACGCGGGTCGAGCGCGGTGAGAAGGGTGCCGTGCCAGGCCGTCACGCCAAAGGGGTTCTCGATCCCCGCGTTGTTGGGTAGGGGGCCAGGGAAGAAGAACAGCCAGGCGCTGTTCAGGAGAACCCATAGCGCGCCAAGCCAGGCGACGATGCGCCAGCGTGGGGAAAGCAATCGTCCGTTGGGAAAGAGCAACGGCAGATGAATGGCCACCAGGGCGTAGGAAGGAACCCAGAGCCAGTTCAGCAGCCCCGCAACGAAGGCGGCCACTGCCAGTTGGTCGGGATGGGTGTGAACCGCGTACACGGCGTACTCTTCGCTGAAGCCGGTCAATGCCGCGAACAGCGCCGTGCCCAGCACGATCCAGCCGATGGGATGGCGAGGATAGCGTCTGGTGATCAGCAGCGCCGTGACGGCGTTCGAGACGGCCAGCAGCGATTGAAAGCCCCCGAACCCCCAGCGCCCAGGCCGGGGGAGCCCCCAGTTCAGGAAAAGCAGGCCGAGCCCCAGGCTGGCGATGAACAGCGCGACCGCCCCAAAGAGCGGTGGCGCCCAGGCAGCCGTCCGGGCGCTGCGCTGCCTCTCTGAACACCGGGTGGGGGACGTTGCAGCGGAGCGCGGTGATCGATGAGGCCGGTCCGTGTCCGTGGAAAGGGGGCGGTCAGTCATCGCAAGTTCGGTAGTGGTTATGTTTGACTGATGAGAGCCAGCCTTCGCCGGTTGTAGCGGAAGACAAAGAGCTTCAGGGCAATTTCATGGAACGGTTCCGATTTGGAGAACGAGAGTGTTGTGCGCACGAAGCGTCCTACCCGTTGTCGCAGGGTATTATTCCAGCGTTCCACATGCGCCGTCTGGCCTGTCTCTTTCCCTACCGCCTGATGCTGTTCCGGAGGCACGACTTTTGATAGGCTTCCCAAAAGTCGCTGAAGGTTTGCAGGCGACGATAACGCGCTGGGGATTCGTTCCCATAAGCGTCGGCATGTGGCTTCGCTACGGTCTCCGATGGCGTAGGCCACAATCTGCCGGGTACTCCGCAACAGGGCGATCCATATCCAGCGTTTGTTATCCTTCTTTTGGACAAATGACCACAATTCGTCCAGTTCCAAAGCGTCTTCTTCGGCAGGTTCGGCCAGTGTCGTTTCCAAATCGGGCAACGTTTCGGCTTCTTCTTTCAACCATATCGCCAGGCGTTGGTGGGGCACCTGAAAAACCCGTTCCACCCCGCACATACTCATACGTTCAAAATAGGCTTCCTTGGCTTGTCGAATGGTTTCTGGACGATGTGCGTTTTTTATCCAGTGTGCCATAAGCGCCACAGTCGTGGCAGTGATACTTTCTGGGCTCCCTTGTAGTCATGGCGCGTTTTTGACGATGTTCTCGCTCCGCATTTCGGGCACGTGCGCACGATGACCTCGACAATCATACTTACCTCCTGGAGTGGGTTGCTCTTATTCTACTCCATCAGTCAAAACGCGCCACTACCCGCAAGTTCATTGTACAGGATATGGCCGCCTTGACCAGGGACGGCTTCCCTTTGCCGCTTACCGCAGGATGAGCGGTAGGTACAGCAGGTAAGCGGGCATGGGGGTTCCGGTGGGTGCGGGTGTGCCGGTCGGCGTGGGCGTGGGGGTGGGCGTGGCCGTGCCGGTGGGCGCAGGCGTGGGGGTGGGCGTGGCCGTGCCGGTGGGCGTGGGCGTGGGGGTGGGCGTGGCCGTGCCGGTGGGCGCAGGCGTGGGGTGGGCGTGGCCGTGCCGGTGGGCGTGGGCGTGGGGTGGGCGTGGCCGTGCCGGTGGGCGTGGGCGTGGGGGTGGGCGTGGCCGTGCCGGTGGGCGCAGGCGTGGGGGTGGGCGTGGCCGTGCCGGTGGGCACAAGGCGTGGGTGGGGTGGCCGTGCCGGTGGGCGAGGCGTGGGGGTGGGGCCGTGCCGTGGGCGCAGGCGTGGGGGTGGGGGTGGCCGTGCCGGTGGGCGTGGGCATTGGGGGTGGGCACGTGGCCCGTGCCAGGTGGGCGCAGGCGTGGGGGTGGGGGTGGCCGTGCCGGTGGGCTGGGCGTGGGGGTGGGCGCGGCCGTGCCGGTGGGCGCAGGCGTGGGGTGGGCGTGGCCGTGCCGGTGGGCATGGCGCGGGGTGGGCGTGGCCGTGCCGGTGAGCGTGGGCGTGGGCGTGGGCAAGTGGCGGGCGTCCGTGCCGGTGAAGGCGCAGGCGATGGGGGTGGGCGTGGCAAAGCGCTGCCGGTGAAGAGCGCAGGCGTGGGGGTCTGGGCGTGGCCGTGTTTCCGGTTGGGCGCAGGCGTGGAGGGTGGGCGTCGGCCAAGTGCCGGTGGGCGATGGGCGTGGGGGTGGGCGTGTGCCGTGCCGGTGGGCGCAAGGCGTCGGGGGTGCGGTGGCCGTTGCCGGTGTGGGCGCATAGGCGGTGAGGGTGGGCGTGAAAAGCCGTGCCGGTGGGCGTGGGCGGTGGGTGCGTGGCGTGTGCGCCGGTGGGCGTGGGCGTGGGGGTGGGCGTTGGCCCGGCGCCGGTGGGCGCTGGGCGTGGGGGTGGGCGCCCGGCCGTGCCGGTGGGCGCGGGCGTGGGGGTGGGCGTGGCCGTGCCGGTCGGCGTGGGCGTGGGGGTGGGGGCCGTATTGCTCCGCTCGTATGCGCCGATGTCGCAGGCGTTGCCATCCGCGCCGCCGTCGTTGTTGCCGTCTTCGTTGGCGCGGCCGTATTCCCGCTGGTCCTTCCCGTTGACCGGCGGCGCGTTGCAGGCGCTATCCAGGCCCGCATCGGCCGCGGGGCTGTTGGCCGGGATGGGAATCGTCCATGTGGCGCCGCCGTGGTCTCCCAGCGCCCCCAGATAGGCATTCAAGGGGGAAAGAGCGCTGCCCGTCAGGTCGGCGGCAGAGAATCCGGAGCAGCCGTCCGCCACCCGAATCAGATTGACCGACAGGGAAACGATGCTCCCGCTGCAATCCGACCAGACACCATTGCCAAGCGTATTGGCGGCCACCAGCGTGTTGGTCAGCGTCATCACCCCGCTGGCCGCGACGTAGTAACCACCGCCGGCGCCGTTGGCATCGTTGTCTGCATCCGCCGTGTTGCGGGCCAGGGTTACGTTGATCACATCCGCCGTCCCGGTGCCCGCCACGTAGATTCCGCCGCCATCGCCGTCGGCGTCGTTCTGGGCCACGGTGCTGTTCACCAGGAGCAGGTCGGCATCGCTCAGGTACACACCACCCCCCTGGCCCAAGCTGCTGTTGTACATCACCGTCGAACGGCGCACGACCACCCTGCCGCCGAGGTTGTCCAGATGCAACCCCTGGCCGCCATTGGACGCCACGGTGGTATCTCGGACCCGAACGTCCCCGCTCAGGTTCGATACCGTCAGGCCAGCGCCGCCGTTATCACGGATTTCGCTTCCCTCGATGGCAAGCGTTTCCCCACCCAAAAACCACAAACCATTTCCCTGATTGTTCTGGATGAGCGAATTGGTGACGGTCAACGTTCCTCCCGGTCCACCCAGGTCGTTTGCGTAGATTCCGCTGATGGATTTGTAGGCGTCCAGGCTCTGGCTGCCACCGATGGTGCTGTTCTGCACCGTGACCGTGACCGTACCCAACAGTTGCACGGCACCATACTGAGCCGCGCCTCCCACAGCAGCGGGCACCACCGTGGTCAGAATCTGGCTGCTGGCGATCACCCCCGATGCCCCTTCATAAAAGATGACCCCGCTGTAGTAATTGTCGTGCAACATGCTGTTTTCGATGGTGATCACCGTGCGCTCCGCGTAAATCCCGGTGTTGTGACCGTAGATTTCCGAATCCTGCACGGTGAGCGGCGAGAGGGTGTAGATCGCCCGCTGGACAGTGCTGAGGCCGTCGCCCATCCCTGCAACCACGGAATGGGTGATGGTCAACCGACCGTATGCCGCGATGTAGCGAATGCTTTCGCCGGAATGCGCCAGCAACAGCTGGCTGTTCTGGACGGTGGTCTCGGCCCATCCGTAAGCGTACAACTGTTCACCGCCGAGGCTGGCATAATTCTCGAACAGATACACGTTGTCCAGCGTCAACACAG
Organism: Ardenticatenia bacterium; assembly: GCA_030949995.1. Classification (GTDB taxonomy): domain Bacteria; phylum Chloroflexota; class Anaerolineae; order Ardenticatenales; family Ardenticatenaceae; genus WFWG01. The sequence continues at coordinate 6,862 of JAUZRY010000101.1, read as the reverse complement.
CGCTGTCGTTGTACACGCCGCCGCCATAACCGGTGACGCTGCCTTCCATGATCGTCAGGTTGGAAAGATGGACGATGGGCGTTGGCTGAGTATAGCCCGGCTTGTAGAGGTGGATCACCCGGTCGGCGTAGCCGCCCTGGATGCGGGTGACGTTCGCACCTGGATTCCACCCTGGCCCTGCTCCCTGGATGGTCACGCTGCGGGTAATGACCAGATTCTCGGTATAATCCCCGGCAGCCACGACGATGGTGTCACACGCCGGGTCATCGATAGCGGCCTGGATGGTGGCATAGCCAGTGGGGACGTTGCAGGTAACCGCCCGGACCAGGTACCAGGGCAACAGGGCGCCAGCGATGGCAATGGCTGCGCCGATCACCACGAACAACGAACGTGCAATGCGCGAGGTGTTTGTCTCCATGTGTCTGTCTGCTCACACTGCGGGGGAAAGCGCTGTTTTCAGGACGATTTGCGGATGGCGCGCCAGCCGAACCGGATGGCCAGGGCCAGGAAAAGCAGCGCCAGGCCGCAAGGTGCCAGGGCGTAACCGCTGCTGAGTCCTGGTTCCAGGACGGATTCCGCCGGATTCTCCGGGTTGTAGTAAACGGTCACCGGCTTCCCGACCGCATACTGGCCGCGGGAGATACCGGATGCCCATTTCGAGGAGTAACCGTACCGCCCGATGAGGTGGTTCTCGTACGTCTTGCCGTCCACCTGATAGCGATAGGTGATGCGCGGCGTATACCGGGTCTTCAACCCCAGTTCCCTGCGGTCGCGGGTAGATGGCTCATGCACCCGCACTTCGGCGAACGTGATGGCCCCTACCACCGTCGGCCATGATTCGCTGGCCGCGCCCGCCGAGATGACAGCCAACTGCCAGCAGCAGGTCGTTGCGCTCAAGAGGATGAAAGGAAGAACAGCCCTTTCGCCTTCAGGGAAAAACGGGGTTCGCCTGTCAATCGCTGCCTCCCATGTCGAAGAGTCTTCCGGTGCGGCAGGGCTGGCTTCCGTTCAACCGGTCACCATGCCGACCACGGCCAGGATCATCAACAGCACGTTCAACTGACCGCCGCGACGCAGGGTGTGCTGCAACGCAGCCAGGCGGGCGGCCTGTTCGGGGGTGGGCGGCCCGCCCTGCGCGGCGAGGCGTTGCCCCAGAGCCTTGAGTTGCCTCGAGGCGCGCCCCTGCACCAGCAGGCCGACCAGCAGCGAGGTGATCCCGGCCAGCGCGCCCAGGGTAAGCGGCAGACGGGCAGCGAACATCACCCCCAGATCGAAGCCGCCTGAAACGGAGGCGTACATCCACAGGCCGCTGGCGATGGTCAGCAAGCCCGCGAGGGCCATGGCCGGGCTGAGGCGCCCACCGGTCAGTCGCTGCATGAACCGTCCGCCCTCCGCTCCCAGCGCCTGGACGGTCGGCTCCAGGAAGAAGGTGATGAACAGCGTACTCCCCACCCAGAAGATGGCGGAAAGTACGTGAATCAGGCGCAAGAGGGTCATGGTTGATCACCCGGCGCAGGCGTTGGACGGGTCGCTGAACCAGAAGTGGATGGTCCAGTGTTCGAATTCCATGCCCGGATGGCCGTGCTCCAGGTGCTCCCAGGGAGGGGAGGGCTGCTCGCTCAGGCTCTCCAGCTCGACGCCGATCAGGTTCCCGGCAGGGTTGAACAACAGCACCAGCGGGCCGGGCTGCCCGTCCGTCATCTTGAGGAAATGACGTCCCATTTGAGGGACGCACTCCCCTGTATCCACCCAACCCTGGCTCAGGGCTTCTTCCGCCGTGGTGGGCAAACGGTCGAAGGCCCCATAGGTGGCGAACACAGTGCTGTTTGTTGAGGTCGAGGGGGCAGACTGCCCCTTACACGCGGCCAGGATCAGCCCTATGCCGCTAAAGAGGATGAACAACAGTCGCATACGATTTCCCAAGGTCATACCTCCTGGTTGGAAGAAGTGTCTGCCCGAAAAATCATGGGATGTCACTGCGAGCCTTGAAGAGATGAAACCGCTTCCAGGGCTGCGCTGTTTCGCAGGGCCACACCCTCGTAAGGCATTTTCGGGCAGGCTCCAGGCGTGTATCTGGTCGATGCACCACGAAGCGTAGAGGCTCCCAGAGCACGGACAGAGAGGGCGATGGCCTCCCTTTATCCCGATCACGAACAGTATACCTCGCTGGCGTCCCTTTGTCATGAGGCTGGCGTCCTGATTGGGTCGGGACATTCCGTCCCAGGCTGGCTGTGCAGCTAGTGGGGGGGGGCTGCCAGGTCTCGGCGCCGAACACGGCCCGGCGGGCGGCTTTCAACCCGGCGTGGTCGTCACTGATGATCAGCTGAACGCCCCGCAGACCACGCTGCACCAGGCTCTCCAGAAACTGGCGCCAGTGCACTTCCTGTTCGCCCAGCGACACCGAGACGCCCAGGATGCTGCGCATGCCATCCCAGCCCACCCCGGCAGCGATCAACAGGGCTGCATCCCGGATTTGCCCGTCGATGCGCACTTTCTCATAGCGGGCATCCAGGTACAGGTAGCGCACCCTGCCCAGCGGGCGCTGGCGCCAGCTCTCCAGCACCTCATCCAGTTGGGCCGCTGCCCGGCTCACCTGGGTGGAGGAAACCGCCGTGCCGCACAGCCACTCGATGACGGCCTGCACTTTGCGGGTGGAGACGCCTTGCACATCCATCTCCGCCATTGTCAGGTGTAACGCCCGTTCGCTGCGCATCCCCTTCTCCAGCGCCGAGGGGTAGAACTGCCCCTGGCGCACCTGCGGCACATCGAAGGTGATTTGGCCCAGCCGGGTGTTCACCGTTTTCGGCTTGTACCCGTTGGCGTAGCCCCGGCGCTGTGGGTTGCGCTCATACGCTGCGGCTCCCAGCCAGGCTTCCCGCTCTGCTCGCATGGCGGCGTTGACCAGGATGCGGATCAGCTCTGGCAGATAGTCCAGCCCGCTGGCGGCAAGGCCTTCGAGCAGCTCGCCCGGCACGTTCCAATTCTCTTGGTGTGTCATGTTGACTCCTTTCTTGGCTTTCTCGCCTGGTCCCGCCTGGCGGGATCGAATTTACAGAAAGAAGTTTACACCATTCGTATTTTTCGCTTTGGTGAGTACTTTCCCAGCTAATTGGGGGATGGATGACATTCTTCACACCATGACACTGTGGAAATAATCTTCCGTTCCCACTCTAACCGTTCTCCTTTTTTGTCTACGCCAAACACCACAAACGAAAAGTTCTGCCGGATGTACTCTGTGACTGCCCTCTCAACCTGACGCTGTTTTTCTTCATCAAGCAACGGCAAGTAACGCTCTCTCGCCTTTCTCGTTGTCAAGTTCCAGTTCCATTGCTCCAAAAACGGATCTCCTGCTCTTTGCAACATTGCCCGCCCAATGTTCTTCCGAAAGATGCTTCGGTCTTTGTTCTCGTTCATGTAGTGCTGCTTCAGCCGAGAACGCAATTGGCTTTCGCCTGTGTGCGTTCCTACTCTCACTATCCGGTCTACCCCGTGGGCATGCTCCCCTTTTTCAAAAAGAATGTAGATGCCATTGCGGGGGATTGCCAGTTCATCAAACGGAAACCGGTGTCGTGGAAGCCCATTGAACAGATCGTGCAGTTGCTGGCAAATCTCACTCATGCGCCGTTTTCTCCTTCAGAAACTGCAATTGCTTCCCAATAGGCAAACCGGCCAACGGCACTTCGTAAGATCTCAGATGGGGCAACAGATACTGCCGATATTTCTGCCCGGCCAATATCACAAAATGGTCATTTCCCAAGTCACTATGCTCTTGCAGTTGCGAAACCACCTTCGCAGCCCAATTCCTTCGCTCACGGTCAGACATTTTGTTGAGCGTCACGTCATACGGCTCAATTTCTTCATCCAACTGCACCAACTCATACTTCGCAGGTAGGATAAACACTTTCTGAGGCGAGAACCGTTGGGCGTACTTCAAATTCATCCGAAAAAGCGGGCTGATATACAACTCCCTGGCCTTTGCCTTGTGAGGCAGTTTCTTGCTTACGCACGCGACGAGAACAATTGTATTCATCGAGTTATCCATAGCAGGCTAACGGTCAGCGTCAGCGGCAGGCGAGCCGAGGCCGAAGGCCAAGGCGAAGCCTGTCCGCTGGACGCAATGTTAGGCCACCTTGGTTTGGAGGTACGGCGGCGATGGGCAAAGATGTAGGAATGCCGCCCCAGGAATGGGGGCCAGTGTGGGCGCTGGCGTGGCTGATGCGCCATGGTGGCCAGGTGCGGTACCTGAGCCAGGTCACGGGTGACCAGGCCGCGGATGGCCAGGCATCACCACCACCCCCGGCCCAGGCTAACGGCGCGGCGGGCCAGGCCGCCCCCGCGAAGCCTTCGGAGCCACCCCAGGCCGCGGCCGCGCCGTGCGGTGAACTCACACCGGATGACCTGGTGCCGCCCGAGGCCCTGGATGAGGCGCGGGCCTATGAGGCCATGGGCGACCGGAAAGAGTACTCGCGGCGGATGGAGCGCCTGTTCGTGGCAGGCCTGAAGCGGCTCATCGAGTGCCAGGGGCCGCAGGCGGTCGGGTCGGTGCTGGCGGACTTCGCGTACATCCTCGACCTATCCCTCGAAACCACGAAACGGTACCTGCGGAAGAACTCCAGCAGATGGGGGCCTTTCGAAATACTGGGAGATATGGTCAGATTGCGGAGGTGATCATCGATGGCGGCTTTTCGACATCTTCAGCGGCTCGAGCGGAAGCTAGAACGGGCGATAAGCGAGGCGGAGCCAGTCCGCTGAACGCAGGGTTAGGCTTCTTCTAAGGACTTCCACTTGCCCTTCCGATAAACGCGAATGGCAAAAGTGAGCTTCTTTTTAGGATTAGGTTGAGGAGACCAATAGTCTGGCCACTCGATAGATTCGGGAATCTGAATTTCCCATTGTGTCGCAAACTTCGCATAACGGTAGTTCACACTCCGTAACTCTCTTCTTGGTAGGCTTTTGCCACTGACCTTTTCAAGATGGGAAAAAACTTCAAATTGAAACTTTTTGATTAAAGACTGCACTTGCTTAGTGCGCGGGCCCGGCTCAAGATTTCCGGTATCTCAAAAATCTGCCGAAAACCGTTCCGTTCGCTTATTGTAGTTAACTGACGATAAATTTTGGAATAATGCCTGCCTTGTGCTCCGATAATCAGCACCACAGTCCCTGGGCGGGCGTCGGAAAGAAGAGCCCCTAAAGATTCTCTAAATTCCTCTACTGTTCCCTCTGTAGTAAAGAAGTTGCTAAATATCATCATCCGATAACGTTGATATCTCTGGGCTATAAAGTTCGCTTCTTCAGGGAAATACTCAAGGTAATATTCCCCTGACTCAGGGTCATAAAATTCTTTATTTCTCAAGCTCCAAAGAAGTCCTTGGCGTGCCTTTCGTGGGTTAACGTGTTTGAAATCTATGATATTTGCACCGAATGGACCGGGACGCCTACAATATTCGCTGAAAAGATGCATAAAACGAGCCATAGAAGGACTGCTCTCCACTATGTTGAAACTAACCTCTTGATGTTCTAACTCGGGCAGCCTCTTATCACGACCATACTCACGCAGCAAGGAATAATAGTCTTGTATTGCATACGGGGTAGGCGCAGGGCCAGTGCCTACATCCAAAATCCTAACCCCTTCTTTCCCAAGAGGTAATGCTGCTTTCCGGGTCAACTCCAACAAAACTTGCCATGTACGCCAGTAACGATCAGGTAAATGCACATAAGCATAAGCTTCCACCGCATACGGTTGTTCGTACACCTGATTAACGTTACATGCAAAGCGGACCAGAGGAATCGCCTCCCAGAAGAGCCTTGCGCTCTGCGCGTCTTTAATTCTCTCAACCAAAAAAGACTGCAAGCATTGGGTTATCTTTTCAAGATGCCCTAGGGGAGTTTTTGCCTCTATCCACTTAAGCAAACAATCTTGTTCCTGAATAAGAATTTTCCGCCAACTCATTTTTTCATGCCTAACGTTTGGCTCAAGCGCCGGGCGGGTTTGCCCCTGAAGCGCCTTTCACCACCACCAATTTTTGCACATCGCGCCGCTTACCCTCCGGGCGATAGCCCGGTCGCTTGCAGCCCGTGTTGGCCGCCCGTGCTTGACAACAACCACCTTTGCAAAACACCACTCGCCGACAAGCCTGTACTTCAACCCGCATCATCTCTTTCCAAAGCAAAATGAACGCTTCCCGCTGACTGCTTATCGTCCAAATAGCTTTTACTTCCTTCCACATTGGCAAACCGACTTGCGCAAAGCGCTTTCCCTGCCGCTGAACTGGCTCACGATATATCCTTACCGCACCCAACAATGCGCTTCGGCTTCCGAACAGAAGGCAGACACTACGGGAACTCGCTGCTGCATTCGTCCATTTGCTCTTGCCTGCACTGCCGCATCCGGTAAGATGTTCATTCTCAACTTATCCGCCGACTTCCTGCGCGCTCTCCTGCTTTTGCAAAGTGTGTGCCACAAGATGCCGCTCGCTTTCAACTTGTGCCACGTCAACGGCAAGATAACTCGCTCCTGCCTGACACACGGGAACAGCGCACCTTATCGCCGCGATGATGTTCGCCATCTCTTGTTCGGCTGCCGCAGAGAATCAGCACCGCTCTTTTTCGGTCAGCGAACATCTGCCAATGTAAAAGTGCCAGGGATTTTTTTGCATCATCTCCTATACCGGCGGCCAACGGCAGGCGTCAGCCGCTTTGCGGAGCGCAGCGGAGCAAAGTCGGCTGCACGCAAAGGTTGGGCGGCGTTTGCATACAATGGCCTCATACAACTGCGGTTTCAACATCCTCAGTTCGGAGCCAGGCGGCGCCGGGCAAGCTCGTACCCCAAGTCAAAAGCTTCTTCCAGCGACAAGATCACCGC
>JAUZRY010000100.1 GCA_030949995.1 Ardenticatenia bacterium | reverse complement strand
CACGGGTAACCTCCACCTGGCCAGGTACGCCAAACGGAGGGCGTGTGTTCCTGACTTAGGAAGCGGCATTCTGCCCTGGCGGAAGGGAGTGGTAAGGAAGCCGTGAAGCAAGCCCCAGCGGAAGGCCCAATGACCGCTTGTCGGCGGGACAACGCAGGGCTTTCGAGGCACGCTACGACCGGTTGATCGAGCAAGGGCTGCGGATGAATCCCCCGCCTGAAGGAAAGGGACCCAAGCGAGGGCGGAAGAAACAGAGCAAACCCAAAAACCTGCTTGACCGACTGAAGGAGCACAAAGCGGAAGTATTGGCCTTTATGCACGATTTCAAGGTGCCCTTCGACAACAACCTGGCGGAACGGGATTTACGGATGGTGAAGTTGAAACAAAAGGTCTCGGGAGGCTTCCGCACGGAAGCCGGAGCGCGGACGTTTTGTCAGGTTCGCAGTTACATTTCCACCTGCCGCAAGAATGGGCAGCGAGTGTTCGAGGCTTTGGTGATGGCTTTAGCAGATGCTCCTTTCTATCCTGAATTCCTCCAAGCCTCCCCTGCCGTCCCTGGCTGATAATTACGTGGACTTTTTGCGCTTGGTTTGTGCTCGTCAACTTTTGACACCAGGTGAAGTGTCACCTATAATCGCCGTGGTTTCTCGGCGTCATACCCCTGCTGTGAACGCTGCAGGTGCTGGGGGATGACTGCCGGCACGTGTTCTTCGGGTGCCTTTTCGAGAGCACCCGTCCACATCACACCACGGGGAATGTCTGGAGATGCAACGACATCTTGGCGTACAACTGCTGGCGATCACCGTGTTGGCCGCCATCGCCTTCTGGGTCGCCCTCCCGTCCACCACGATGATCCGCATCGTCAATCCCCTGAACGGACAATCCCTCATTGAACGTGACGCCAGCTACCGGCGTGGGTTAGACCTCCAAGGCGGGCTTCAAGTGGTGTTGGAAGCCGACGTGCCGCCCGGCACCGAAGTGGACAGCGAACGCATGCAGGCCGTGCGCGACATCATCGAGCGGCGCGTCAATGCCTTGGGCACGACGGAGCCGGTCATCCAACTGGCCGGCAACAACCGTGTGATCGTGGAGCTGCCGGGCATCGAGGACCCCAACCGCGCGATTGCCACGTTTGGTGAGACGGGCCTCTTGGAGTTTATCGACGCCGGTTTTCCCTCGGAAGCCCCACAGGTGGGCGAACGGGTCGTTACCGACTTCGGAACACAGGCCCCCGTGACCGATACGGCCAACGTGCGGGTGTACCGCACTATTTTCACGGGTGCGGACTTGCGCTCGGCCGAGATCGCCTTTGACCCGAACACCAATCAGCCCCAGATCGCGTTTGAGTTCAAGTCCGGTGAGCCCACTCGGCGGCTGGCCGAGTTCACCCGCAACAACGTGGGGCGGATCATGGCCATTACACTGGACAAGGTGGTGATCAGCACGCCGGTCATCCGGGACGAGATCCCTGACGGTCGAGGCGTTATCGAAGGTGACTTCACCCTAGAGGAAGCCCAAGCCTTGGTCATTCAGCTCCGGTACGGCGCGCTGCCCGTGCCCCTGAAAATCGTGCAAGTGCGAGCTGTGGGAGCCACCTTGGGCGAGGATTCCATCCAGCGCAGCGTGCGGGCCGGGGTGATCGGCGTCTTGTCCGTGGTGGCCTTCATGTTGCTCTACTATCGGCTTCCCGGCCTGTTGGCCAACGTGGCCTTGGTTATCTACGGTGCCATCGCGTTGGCCCTTTTCAAGCTCATTCCGGTCACGCTGACATTGGCCGGAATTGCCGGCTTCGTCCTCTCCGTAGGCATGGCCGTGGACGCCAACATTCTCATCTTCGAACGCATGAAGGAGGAGCTCCGTGCCGGCCGGTCGCTTGTGGCGGCCGTTCACATCGGTTTTCGGCGCGCTTGGCCCAGCATCCGTGATTCCAACGTCTCCACGCTGATCACGTGCGCCATTCTGTTCTGGTTTGGGGCCACATTTGGCGCCAGCATTGTTAAGGGCTTTGCCGTCACTTTGGCATTGGGAGTCATGGTCTCCCTGTTCACCGCGGTGACGGTCACGCGCACCTTCCTGCACGTCGTGATGAGCTCGGGGCTCGTGCGCAACCGCTGGTGGTTTGGCGTCTGAGGGACGGCATCGAACACAGAGGGAGGAAGTGTATGGCACGTGGCTTGAACAAGGTGATGATCATTGGAAACGTGGGGCGAGACCCGGAGCTGCGATAACACGCCGAACGGAACTCCTGTGGTGAACTTCAGCGTGGCCGTAGGGCGTCAGTGGACCACGTCCACCGGCGAGCGACGGGAAGCCACCGACTGGTTCAACGTGGTGGCATGGCGTGAGCTGGCCGAGATCTGCAACCAGATGCTCAGCAAAGGGCGACGCGTCTACATTGAAGGCAGCCTACAGACACGCAGTTGGGAGGATGAGAAGGGGCAACGCCACTACCGGGTCGAACTTGTAGCCGATCAGATGATCCTGCTCGATCGGTATCCCGCTCGCGAACGGGAGTGGGCGGCCGAGAGCCGAAACAACGTCTAGGCGCACTTGAACCAGACCACCTGTTCTCGCCCGGGCGTGGCCGCGAAGGAGCGGCCCGCCCGGTCACATTGTAAAACAACGAGATATCACGAAGCGCCACATCAACAGAGAAGCGGGGTGAAACGGTGTTCAACATCGTCCAAAAGCGGTATTGGTTCTTCGGGTTCTCAGCCCTGGTGTTGCTGCCGGGCATTGTGGCGCTTCTCCTGTGGGGGTTGAACCTGGCCATTGACTTCACAGGAGGCGCCTTGTTAGAGCTACGCTTCGACCAGGTTGACGCCCCCCCGCTGCCCGGCGAGGTCACGGCGCGCCTCGAAGCCATGGGGTACACCGGCCCCATCGTGCAGACGACCGAAGAGGGCACTGTCCTCATCCGCCTCCAGGAAATCACCAACGAGGAAAAAGAGGCCATCAAAGCCGCCCTTGAAGCCGAATACGGCCCCTCCACAGAGCTGCGTTTCGAGTCCGTCGGGCCTGTCGTCGGCCAAGAGGTCACCCAACGGGCCATCGTCGCTGTCGCAGCCGCCACCGTCGGCATCCTGCTCTACATGGCCCTGGCCTTCCGCAACGTGCCACACCCCTTCCGATACGGTACTTGTGCCATCATTGCCCTGCTACACGACACCTTCATCGTGCTCGGCACAGCGGCCATCTTGGGTCACTTTCTCGGTTGGCAAGTGGATGCCCTTTTCCTCACCGCCGTGCTGACCGTGATCGGGTTCTCCGTGCACGATACCATCGTGGTCTTCGACCGTATCCGGGAGAACATGCACGTCTACAAGGGCCTCCCCTTCGAGGACGTGGTCAACCGGAGCATCGTGCAAACCCTCGACCGCTCAATTAACACGCAGTTGACCGCCCTGTTCACGCTCACAGCCCTCTACCTGTTCGGCGGTGTCACCATCAAACAGTTCATTTTCTGGCTGATTATCGGCATGATGAGCGGCACGTACAGCTCCATCTGCAACGCGGCCCCCCTGCTGGTGGCCTGGGAAAAGGGAGAGCTCACCCGCTGGTTGCCCGGCCACCGGAAGCAGAAAAAGCGTGCTCCAGCGTAAATCACGAGGAGACTCCATGCGTGCCCTGTACCTGGCCAACCGACGGGTAACCCTCCAACATCTGCCCGAGCCGCAGCCCTCTCCCGGAGAAGCCCGCATTCGAGTCCGATTGACCGGCATCTGTGACACCGACCTGCACCTGAAAGCCGGTTACATGGACTTTGAGGGCATTCCCGGGCACGAGTTTGTGGGCGAGGTGGTGGAAAGCCGCCACGCAGACCTCGTGGGCCAGCGTGTTGTGGGCGAGATCAACGCCGCCTGTGGCACGTGCGACTTTTGCCGCCGGGGATTAGGTCGCCATTGTCCTGAACGCACTGTGTTGGGCATCTTTGGGCGTGCAGGCACCCACGCCGAGTACATCACCCTGCCTGACGCCAACCTGCACGTCGTGCCCGACACAGTTGCTGACGAGGAAGCCGTCTTCACCGAGCCGTTGGCCGCCGCGTGCGAAGTTCTCGAACAAGTCCACATTGAACCGGGAATGCACGTCGCTGTGGTGGGAGATGGCAAGCTCGGCATTCTCGTCGCCCGTGTTCTGGCGCTGACTGGATGTGACCTTCACGTCATTGGGCGCCACGCCCACAAGCTCAACCTGTTGGCCCGCCAAGGCATTGCCACGGAGCACATGTCGCCAGGAGAGGAAAGCCGCCTTCCGGCCCGCTGGGCCGACGTGGTTGTGGAGTGCAGCGGCCATCCATCGGGATTTGAGACAGCTCGGCGGCTGTTGAAGCCAAGGGGCACATTGGTGCTCAAAAGCACATACCGAGAATCACCCTCTATCTACTTGGCCGGTCTCGTGGTCGACGAGATCACCGTGGTGGGCTCACGCTGCGGCCCCTTTGAGCCGGCACTGCGGCTGCTGTCACGTCGCCTTGTCCGCGTAACCGACCTCATTGACGAGCAAATGGGGCTGAGTGCAAGGTGTACAGGCATACGAACGCGCGGCACGGCGAGGAGTGTTGAAAATTTTGCTCGAACCGCAACGTTGAGCCTGCCTCAGGAGGCCATTAACGCCGCCGCGGAGGGTTCACAGGGACTGGCCTGGGGAGCGGCCGCTGTGACGATGTGCCCAAGCGTTCCAAGATCTCCCGCAATCGTTTCGTCACCTTCTCCGCCAACCTCATGAGGTGCTCCTCGTGACGTTAGTTAGAATGAACTACCCCTGCTGCTACTTTACCAAAGAAGACCATGCGCCGACAATGGGGCAAAAGGGCTATTGGAGCCCGCAAGATGTCCGGCTTCAGGCCGCCACCAACTGTGCTACCAACTTTGGCAACGCCTGCACGAAACGAGAACGGGCCACCACCCGCGTTGCCCCGGCTGCCAACGCCCGATTGCGGGCATCCACGTCCACGTGGGAGCCGAAAGCCAACACCGGCACGGATGGCCACGTGCGCCGCACGGCGCGGATGGCCTTCTCCCAGTCGAGCCCCATGTCGCCGATATCCACGATGACCAATGCCGGTCTGTCCTGGGGCACCCGAAATAACCCCTCAACAGTGTCCACCACGACGACTTCATACCCGCGCTTGCTCAAGGCCGTCTCAATGCGCACCGAGAAGAACAGATCGGCCACAAGCGCCACAATGGTCTTGGTGAGCATAGCCGACACCTCCCACGACGTGCATGAACTCACTCTGATTTCAGGACTTCCACGCGCACGCGGGCCAGGTCAAGCCACTGTGCCTCTGGAATTGGAACCAATCCCCCCTCACCAGAGGAGACAGTCTGATATTGATTATCCATCCACGCAACGAAGGCCAGGGGCGGCCTCGGCACCACAGGTGTGCGCCCTACCTCCTCATTGTCCACGAAGAACCACACGCCCTCCGACGTCCACTCCAGCCGGTACGTGTGCCAATCCGTTGGCTCGACTTCCAATGGAAGCTCACCGGCCGGCACTGCCGAAGCGCCCATTCTCCAAATCAGCCGGCCCACAAGGGGACAACGGGCCAACCACCATCCGGCCGTGATCAGGGGCGAGGGAAAGGCTGGCCCCCGAACCGCTTGGGCGAAAAAGCCATGCCCGCTCCACCCTCCCGAAAGGGCCAGATGACTGTGGGGCGAGGCGTAGAAGAACCAAGCAGCTTGAGGGGCCACCACGGGCGAACTGGCAACCTCGCCGGAGAAAGGCGCGTTCCAGAGCCCAAAACCGGCCGTCCCCACCATCTCCTCCCGGTGACTGAAGCGGGCCTGCACGGTGAGGCGCAGGGCAGGGCGCCATGGATAGTCGTGTCGGCGTGAAAGGTGATGATAGTCGTCCAGTTGTGAGAGGCTGTACGGGCGTGCCGGTCCCGGCCGCAATTGAAGGCGCAAGCAGCCGGGCGACCACACTTGGTCGCCATACCCGTGAATGAGGCGGACCCACCGGGGACCCACACCGTCCTCAAATTGTTCGTCAACCACGAGCGCGTAGCCAGGCATCAATGGCTTTCGTCGTTTGAGTGAGAACGTCAAGGCCGTCCTCACGTGCGATGGCCAAGTCCTCGATCCTCACGCCACCCCATCCGGGAACGTAGATGCCGGGCTCCAACGTGATCACGCTGTTGGTCGGAATGACATCATCCGCAGGGGCGCGGAACGACAAGTAGGGCCGTTCGTGGACTTCAAGCCCCACGCCGTGGCCCAAGGAATGGCCGAAGTGCTCTCCAAACCCTTGGTCCTCCAAATAGGCTCTGGCCACCTGATCGGCCTCACGGCATCCCATTCCCGCGCGCACGGCGGCCTCGACGGCCTCCAGCGCGCCTAAACAAGCCTGGTAGACTCGTGTGAACATCTCATCGGGCTCGCCGACCACAAAAGTGCGGGTCATGTCAGCGTGGTAACCACCCACTTGGGCGCCGAAATCCACCAATACAATATCATTCTGCTGCACGGGGCGCTCACCAGGGTGGGGATGGTAGTGGGGCAGGGCAGCGTGATCGCCCACGGCCACGATGATCTCGAAACTCACGTCATCGGCACCCAGCTCGCGCAGGATAACCTCAAGCCGCCAGGCCAACTCGCGCTCGGTTCGGCCGGGCTCCACTTCCACGAGGAAACGCTCAAAGGCCGCATCAGTTATCGCCTGTGCACGCCGCAACAGGTTCAGCTCTTCCTCGTCTTTGGTGGCCCGGAGCCTCTTGCCCACCTCCTCAGTGGACACCCACTCGGTCCCCTGTGGCGCCACCTGCCGCCAGCGCTCAAAGGCGGCTACAGTCACATCATCCGCCTCAAAGGCAACGCGGCTCGGACGCACTTCAGCCAGCAGCTCGCCGAGGGCTTCCTCCAAGCGGCCTGTTTGGCGGTGGAGGGAAAAGGCCGGGGCCTCGCGCTGCACCTGCTCGTAATAGCGAAAGTCGGTGATGACGTGTGCTTCCTCGGGCGTGATGAGCAAGAGCCCACTGGAACCCGTGAACCCGCTGAAATAACGCCGGTTGTGGGCGTTGCTGATGAGAAACGCGTCGGCCCCGTGGTCGGCCATTGTGGTTCGCAGGGCAGTTAACCGGTGATGTACGTGCGTCATGGGCCATTTCCCGGTCAACGTGCTGCCGGGGCCACCAGAAGTGGCCCCGGCACAAAGGCGTTACGCCTCGTCATACGTGTCGATCTGTGCGCGCTGGAGGCGCCCGCTCCAGTCCACGTAGACCGTCTTCCACTCGCTGAAGGTGTCCAAGGCTGTCCACGCGGCCTCGCGCGTGCCGTTGCCCGTGTCATTGGTGCCGCCAAAGGGCAAGTGGGTTTCCGCGCCGATAGTGCCGTGGTTAATGTAGACCAGACCACTGGAGAAATCCCGAATGGCTTGAAAGGCCCGGTTCACATCCTGTGTGAAGAGGGAACTGGAGAGCCCATACGCCACGCTGTTGTTGATCTGGATGGCCTCCTCCAGACTGTTCGCCGTGATGATGGAGAGACACGGCCCGAAGATCTCCTCCTGGGCCACGCGGAAGTGAGGCGCCACGCCGTCAAAGAGGGTAGGCTCGTAAAAGAAGCCCCCGCCGTTCTCCCAGATGCGGCCTCCTACCAGGACAGTGGCGCCCTCCTGTTGTGCAATGCCCGTGTAGGCGTGGATCTTGCGCAGGGCACCCGCGCTAATCACCGGCCCCACGTCCGTCTCCGGGTCCAACCCGTGGCCCAACTTCAGGCGCCGCGTGGCCTCGACGAGCCGCTCAGTAAACTCGTCTTTAATGGCCCTGTGGAGAATCAGCCGGCTGCACGCGGTGCAGCGCTGGCCCGTGGTGCCAAAGGCACTCCAGATGACGGCTTCCAAGGCCAAGTCAAGATTGGCGTCATCCATGACCAGGATGGCGTTTTTGCCCCCCAGCTCCAGCGCCACCTTCTTCAACTGAGTGGCAGCAGCGGTGGCCACTTGGCGGCCACTTTCCGTTGAGCCGGTGAAGGAGATCACCTTCACATCAGGGTGTTCCACGAGCGCCTTGCCCCACACGCCCCCCGGGCCCGGTGATCAGGTTGAGCACGCCGGGCGGCAGCCCAGCCTCTTCAAAGATCTTCACGAATTCGGCGCCCAACATGGGCGTGTCACTGGCCGGCTTGAAGACCACCGTGTTGCCGCAGATCAGGGCCGGCAAAATTTTCCACGACGGGATGGCGATGGGAAAATTCCACGGGGTGATGACCCCCACAACACCGATGGGTGCTCGCTCGGACCAACAGCTCTTGTTGGGCAGCTCGCTATGCACCGTCTTGCCGAACAGGCGGCGTCCCTCTCCGGCCATGTAGTACGCCATGTCGATGGCTTCCTGGACATCGCCTCTGGTCTCCGGCAACACTTTGCCCATTTCCACGGCCATGAAGCGGGCCAAATGTTCCTTGCGCTCCTCGAGCAGACGGGCCACGCGGAAGAGGATCTCACCACGACGTGGGGCTGTGTGAGGCGCCAAGAGTCAAAGGCTGCTTTGGCTGCCTCCACAGCCGCCGCCACATCGTCGGGGCCACTTTTGGGCACACGCCCTATGACCTGACCGGTGGCCGGTTCAATGGACTCCATCCACTCGCCGCTTTGGGCCGGCACCCATTGACCACCAATGTAATTACGGTATTCCA
Organism: Ardenticatenia bacterium; assembly: GCA_030949995.1. Lineage (GTDB taxonomy): Bacteria > Chloroflexota > Anaerolineae > Ardenticatenales > Ardenticatenaceae > WFWG01. The sequence continues at coordinate 20,100 of JAUZRY010000100.1, read as the reverse complement.
GATCCCGGTACTCGTGCATGGCTTCACTCCTGTGTGAAGGAACTTAGGTTGTTTGAACATCAAACCCGAGCGGCGAGGACAACACAGGTGTCAGGCGGAGCTCCTCTTATTGTCCTCTTCCCATGTGCCCCGGACGCTCGCGGTGCGCTGGATCGGGAAAGCACAGTCCTGTCAGTGTTCCTATCATATCCGGTTGAAGGGGTTTGGCAACTGTGGACCAGATCAGGCCGGGACTGAACCTCCAATGCCGCAGCCCAGATGGCCGATTGTGTTGCTGGGGCCATTTGGGATTTGTATTTTCCGGGGGAGCACATAGAATTTAGGGAACTTCACGCAGTGGACCGTACGTGTGCACATTCACTGCTGAGCCCATCCGACGGCATGGTGGAGGGTACCGTGGTCGAGAAGGGGCCCTGCGTCGCCAACTGGCAGACCATCTTCTCGGTGACAGGGGCTGTGGAGAGCGCGCGGACCGGTGTCCGCGCGCTCTCCACGTGGAGCGGTGTGGGGCCTTCAAAGGCCAAGGAGAAAACTGGTGTGGCTCTCTCCACATCCCACGTCCACATCAGAGGCACCGGCGCCAAGAGGAGGGACAGCCGTCCAGAGCCAGGAGATGCTCTGGGCACGCCGGCTCGTGCTAGGCGTGCTCCTGGTGGTGGGCCTGTACGCGCGGGTGCGTTACGCCCGGGAAATTAGCCTCTTCGTGGATGAGTTCACCACTATGTGGGCGGCCAAGCGCACGCTGGAGTACGGGATTCCCCTCATGCCCAGCGGGGTGCTCTACACACGTGGTCTCCTGGCCTCCTACGCCGAAGCCACATTTCTGGCCGTGCGCTACACGCCCTTTGCCGCCAGGCTGGTCAGCGTCGTGTTAAGCGTGGCCACCATCCTGATGGTCTACCACGTAGGCAGGCGCCTCTTCGACGCCCGCGTTGGCCTCGTGGCCGCTGCCTTCATGACATTGGCACCAGAAGCCATCGTCTGGGGTGGGCGCGCTCGCTTTTACACCCAACTTCAGCTCTTCGTGCTCCTCACCGCGTGGGCCTTTTACGAAGCACTGCGCACATCACGCCGCTCCCTCTACCGTCGATTCGCCCTCCTCTTCGTGCTCGCCCTCTTCAGCCAGGAGGAAACCATCCTCCTCTACCCGGCGCTGATCGTCGCGGGCATGGCATGGCGCGGCGTGCAGGCCATATCAGCACCGGGGGCTCCGGGCGCCCACGCCACAGTGTTGGGGGCCATCGTCGCCCGGTATTTGGTGGAGAAGTGGGGACAACCGGGATATTTTGAAACCATACAGGCCCGCAGGCCATACGTGGGGCTCATTTTGGACGTGCGCGGCGCCCTGGCCGAATACGGCCCCTTCTTCGCCGAGCCAGTGCGTGTGGTGATCTCCCTCCTCGTGTTCGTTGCGCTCCTCGCAGCGGGCCAAGCCTTGCGCCGCACGTGGAGACCACTACCGTGGCGCGAGGCCTTATGGCGTGGTCTGCCGGCCCTGGGGCACATTGAGCCCGCCCACCGGGCCACGCTCTACACAGTGTGGCTGTTTAGTGCCGTCTTCGGCGTCATTCTGCTCTTCGTGGGGCCCACGTGGCGCGAGATGCGCTACATTTTCATGCTCGTGCCCTTCTGGTTCCTGCCGGCCGCGGCCGGGCTCACGTGGCTGTGGGACCGCCTGGCCTCCGGGAAACGATGGCAGGACGTAGGCGTTGCCGGGATCGCCCTCCTCACCGCCGGCCTGTTCCTCCCCGACGCACGCCGGACCTTGGATCAACAGGTGGAAGGGTACGACTTGGCCCTCGCCTACATCGCACGAGAACGCCAACCGGGTGATGTGATTCTGACCCCACAACCCCCGGCATGCGCAGCCACCTTTGGGCCATGTGATTACTACGCCATCCAAAAGGACTACGAGGAGTATGTGATTCGACGTGACGGCATCTGGGTGGACCGGTGGAGCGGCGCTCCCCTGTTGAATACCACTGAACAACTGCGCCACGTGATTAGGACCCACCCACGCACCTTTTTCCTCGTGGACGGCTACCGACTGGCCACCAGATATGAACCCGACTTCTTGCGCGTGCTTGTCGAACAGATGGACGTGGTCTTCGCGGACCGCGGCATTGTCGTTTTGGCAGCAAACGGGTGGCGTGAAGTTTCCCGCCGCCCGGTGGTCCACACGTATGCCCCTCCCGTCAACTTCGGGGGGCGCTATTGGCCTCCGGCGGGCCGAAATGAGCGCGACCCAGGTGGAAGCCGGCGACGAGCTGAACGTCATGCTCACGTGGACCGGCATAGGACCGGTCCTTGACGACTACAATGTGTTCACCCACTTGGTGGGCCCTGATGGACGCCAAGTGGCCCAAGACGATGGCCCTCCGGTGGACGGCGCCATGCCCACTTGGCTCTTCGGCCCTGGGGAATATCCGGACGAGCACACCATCCGCGTGCCCGAGGATCTGCCGGCCGGGCGTTACCGCCTGCGGGTGGGCCTCTACAACTTGGAGACGTTGGCCCGCCTGCCGGTGCTCGACGAGAGTGGCCGCCCAAGTGGCGACGAGTGGACCGTGGACTTCATCTGGGTAGGAGCGCGCCCGCCACTTCCCCCCCGTGCCCATAGAGGTGACATTAGGCGGCCAGGTGACTCTTATGGCCCGCGACAGAGTACCAGGACGGCTGCAAATGGGCGATGTGCTCCGCGTGAGGCTTGCATGGCGGGCTGAGCGCCCCCTGAAACGCCTGTACACCTTCTTCGTCCACTTGGTGGGCCCGGATGGACAACTGGTGGCCCAACACGATCGCCCACCCGAAGGGGGATTTTACCCCACCACCGCGTGGGATCCAGGAGAAGTTGTCCAGGACACCTACGTGCTGGAGGTGCCAAAGGACGTGCTCCCCGGCGTGTACCGGCTCATTGCCGGCGCGTACTGGCTGCCGGCTGGCGAGCGCCTGAGGGCCGCTGATGGGAGCGACGCGGTGGAGCTGACAACACTTGTGGTGACCGATGACGAATGAGCGTAATGCCCTCCGAACCCTGACTGCCCGGACACCGACGTGGGCGCGCAGCCGCCGGGCAGGTCTTGTCCTTTTTCTTCTCTACGCGCTCGTGGGTCTCGGGTACATTGTCGCCGCGCCCATCTTTGAAAAGCCAGACGAAAACGGACACTTCTTCTTCGCCCTGCACTTAGCCCGAGGAGGAGGCTTGCCCGTTCAAAACCGCGTGCCCCTCGACGTACCGTGGGGACAGGAGGGCAGCCAAGCGCCCCTCTACTACTGGCTCGCCAGCATCCTCATCAAGCCCTTCGCTCCCGACGTGCCGGAGAGGCCACCAGTGCGCAATCCCCACGCGGCCATCGGCGTGCCCACGTTGCCGGCGAACAAGAATGTGTTCGTGCATCCGCCCACCTCTCCGCTGGCCTCCCCCCTCAAGCGAACCGTCTACGTGGTGCGTGGCTTCTCGCTCGTGTTGGGCGCCCTCGTCGTGTGGAGCACATGGCGGTTGGGAACCTTCCTGCTTCCCTCCCGCCCTGACATCGCGTTGGTCGCGGCCGCGTGGCTGGGCTTCACGCCCCAATTCCTCTTCATCGCCTCCTCGGTGAGCAATGATGTGGCCGTGGCTGCACTGGCCACCCTCGTGCTGGTGATGACTGTCCGCAGCACGTACAGGGCACCCACGCCCCGCCTCGTGGGCGCGGCCTTCGTGCTGGGAGGCGCACTGGCACTGTCCAAGCTCAACGGCGTGCTGTTGGTGCCCTTGGCCACTGTTGCCCTGGTGATAGCCGGCCGACTTCACCCAAGCCCCGCTCGCCGCCGGCCACGGCCAGAAACTGTGGCCGTGGCCCTCGTGGCCGGTGTCCTCGTCGGGGCCGGCTGGTGGTACTGGCGCAACTGGACGCTGTACGGCGAGCCCACGGGCATCTCCACCCTGTTGCGCTTCGTAGGACGCTACGAGCGCCCTCCCTCGACACGCACGCTCCTGTGGCACCTCAGTGGCCTGTGGCTCTCCTTTTGGGGCGTGTTCGGCTGGTTCAACCTGCTGGCCCCTGAATGGTGGTATCGCCTGCTCCACGTGCTCGTGAGCGTAGCCACCGTGGGCGGGGTGTATCAAGGGATCGTCGGCGTGCGCGCACGCGTGTGGGCGCGCGTCCGGCCACCGGCGCTGACGGCCTGGGGGCTGGTGCTGGTGTGGCCTCTGGTGGTTTTCGCCGGCGTCGTGCAGTGGACGCGCGTGACCTATGGTGCCCAAGGGCGGCTCCTCTTCCCCGCCCTGAGCCCCTTGTTCTTGGTGTTGGCCGTGGGCTTGGCAACGTGGATTCCCCGCCGCCGATACGCCCTCGTCGCCGTGCCGGCCCTTGGCGCCTGGATACTCTTCGCCGCCTGGGTACCTTGGGGCGTGATTCGACCGGCCTACGCCCTCCCCCCTCACGGGCCCGAAGTCCCCCTGCCGACTGGGCTCGTGCGCCTGGGGTGGACATACGGGCCGCTCGAGCTGATGGGCTACACACTTTCATCCGAACGGGTGGAACCGGGCACTCCCCTTGATCTTTCCCTCTACTGGCGAGCGAAGGAACGCATGACCACCTCGTACAGCATCAGCGCCAAAGTGTTCGGCTACCGGGGGCAACTGTTGGCTCAGGACGACGGGTACCCTGGCCGGGGAAACTATCCAACCCGGTTCTGGGAGCCGGAGGAAGTCGTCGTGGATGTTCGCCGTCTCCGGGTCACATCACAAGCCGACGTGCCCGTGGTGGCAGATATTTGGGTGGACGTGTACCGATATGACGGCATTGAGACGTTGCCGGCACGAGATGAGGCGGGCAACCGGGTGGAGGTGCCACGAATTGCCCGGGCAAGCGTGGCCTCCCCCCCGCTGCCACAGGCCGCGTGGCCTCGACGAATGGCCCAATTCGAGGAGGGCGTGGCCTTGGCCGCGGCCGGAGGCACACCCACAGCCATCAGCGCCGGCGATCCTATCACGATAACGTTGACCTGGCTGGCCACGGCCGTGCCGTCGAAAGATTACACGGTCTTCGTCCACGTGGTGCCGGCTGGCCAACAAACTGTTCCTGTGGTCCAGGCTGATGCTCCACCTCGGCAAGGCTTCATGCCCACTGCTGCATGGCGCCCTGGTGACCTTGTGCCCGACACGTATACCCTGCACCTTCCCGTCGATGTGCCCCCAGGCATGTACGACCTGCTCGTCGGCCTCTACGAGCCGCCGGACGGGCGGCGCCTGGCCGTGTTGGCATCCGACGTTGACGCCTGGACCGATGCCGTGGTAGCGTTCAGGCTCCACTTCAACGGCGAGTGGTGGCAGGTAGTGAGGGGAGGAGAACCGTGAGGCAAAGGCGCCCGGCGGCGGGAGCGTTCTTGCCGATCATTGGTGTGCTCATCCTCTTCGCGTTTTGGGTGCGCCTCCAGGGCCTTTCAGCGCGCACCTTCTGGCAAGATGAGGGGCTCACCCTCTGGCAAATCCGTCAACCCTTGGCCGTCGTCTGGAGTGGCACTATTGTGGTGCAGGGTGTGCCCACTCAAAACACCCATCCTCCCCTCTACTTTCTCCTCCTGTGGGGCGCACGCCACCTCATGGGCATCTCCCCCTTTGCTGTACGCTTTTTCTCCGTCTGGTGGAGCCTGATCGGCGTGGCCGCCATCGCCGTGTTCGGCGCCCGTTTGGGTGGCAGGCGGGCAGGTATACTGGCCGCCCTGTTGGCAGCCACATCGCCCTTGTACCTCTGGTACGCCCAAGAAGTGCGCATGTACGCCATGCTGGTGGCGTTAAGCGCCCTCTCCACCTACTGGCTGGCGAGAGTCATCGAGCGTCCCTCGGCGCGCACGTTGGGGGCCTATGGCGTCACCACGTGGGCCATGGCGTGGACACATTACTCGGCCCTCTTCCTCCTGGCCGCACAGGCCGGTGTGCTCGGCACAGCTCTGGTACGGCGCCGCCCACGTCTCGTGGTGGGCAGTGTCCTGGGAGCGCTCGTGGTCATCTCCCCGTTTGTGCCCTTCCTCGTGCGCCGGCTGCTCACCGGCGTGGAACGAGGGTATTTCTTCGTGCCCCTGCGGGTGATGGCCCGCGATTTGTGGCACGGCTTCACCGTGGGCATCACCCTGCCCACGACCGTCTCTTGGCCCTTGGAGCTGCTTGCTCTCCTCGCCCTGGTTCTTGGCGCCTGGTGGGCAGGCCAACGCTACGCCCACCACTTCCCACGGCCGGGCATCGCCTGGGCTGCCTTGGCGTGGCCAGCCCTGCTCGTGGTGCCGGTGCTTCTCCTTTACGTGGCCAGCTACATCAAGCCCATGTACCAGGGCGTGCGCCACCTGATGATCATCTCGCCCACGTTCTACGCCCTGGCCGGTGCTGGGCTAGCCTGGCTGGCCGGCCGTCACAGCGTGGGGAAAGGAGCTTCTTGGACTCTCATAGCCCTCTGGTTCCTCGGCATCGGGGTGAGCACGTGGAATTATTTCCTCGAGCCCTCCTACCAAAAGGACGATACCCGTGGTCTCTTCGCCTACATTGCGGAGTATTTCCGGCCCGGCGACATCGTGGTGTTGCGGGATGCTGTCCTTTCTCACCTTCTGGAATACGAACGACCCGGCCTGCCTTGGACCGCGCTCCCCAATTACGGCACCTCGGCCGATCAGCCGGAGGCCCGCCAACAATTTGAGGCAGTCCTCGCAGAAGCTGAACGCGTGTGGTACGTTTTCAGCCCGGTGGACACGTTGCTCGACCCCCAGCTCGTGGTGGACCGCTGGATGGCTGAGCGGGCATTTCCCCTTGATGTGCGTCGCTTCCGAGGGCAGACGACGGAGTTGGGCGTGCTCTACTACGATCCCCACGGTGCCCTGGCCCCGGAGCCACAACCGATGACCGACAGGCTTAACGTGGTGTACACAAACGGCGTGACCTTGTTGGGCGCCAACGTGCCCTCACGCGAAGTGCAAGCCGGTGAGCGTTTCTTCTTCGACGTGGTGTGGGAGACCCGCCACCAACCCCAACAGGATTTCAAAGTCAGCGTTCGGCTGACCGCACCTGATGGCACAGTGTGGGCTATGGAAGATCGGGTACCTTTCCCCCAAGTGCACCCGCCATCCATGTGGGTGCCCAACGGCTACCGTCGCTCTCCGCACAGTCTCCGGATTCCCTTGGGCACTCCTCCGGGCCAGTATGATGTCTCCCTGGTGCTCTACAGTGCAGCGGATGGTGCGCCGGTAGCCCGCGAGGACGGCGGGGAAGCGGTGCCCTTGGGCCAAGTCATCGTGCGTCCGGGTTCGGGGCCTCGCAGCACGTGGCGGCCACCGGTGAACGTGACGGCCAACATCACAGGCCGGTTTCGGCTGGAAGGTGCTGAGGCGTGGCCGGAGCAGCTCCGTGTCGGCGCGCGCCTTGCCCTCACATTCTACGTTCGTCTGCTCTCCCCTGAAGCCAGAACTGACCGGCTCGTGGTGGAACTCGTCGGCCCGGGCGAACGCGTGGCCAACATCGTCCAAGCGCCGCTCGTCCCCGACTTCGCCGACGCGACCGCCCTTGGCCCAAGAACACTGTTGCGCGTTCCGGTCACCCTGCACGTGCCGCCCGTTGGCCCGTCCGGCAGATACCGCGTGCGCGTGCGTGCGCTCACAAGCGGCGAGCAAGTGCTCCCCTGGCGCCTCCGGTGGTGGTGGCGCACCGACCGGATCACGCTGGGCACCGTGATCGTCGAAGACCGACCACGCCGCTTCGACCTGCCGGCGGGGGGGCGTCCGGTGGAGGCCAAGTGGAGTCAAGGCGTCACCTTGGCCCGGGCCCGGTGGCCCGATCGCGTTGTGCCGGGCACCAGTTTCACAATACAGCTCATCTGGCGTGCCGCCGGAGCCACGGACCGAAGCTATAAGATCTTCGTGCACCTGCGCGATAGCAGTGGCCGTCCCGTGGCCCAAGGAGATGCCTACCCGGCCAACGGTGCGGCTCCTACCAACGGATGGCTGCAGGATGAGGTCATCGTGGACGAACACATCGTGCCCGTGCCCGCCGACATTCCGGCCGGAACGTATGCTCTCGTTGTGGGCCTGTACGACGAGGCCACCGGCCAACGCCTTCCCTTGGCAGGAGGAGGGGATGAAGTCATGGTAGGCACAGTGCGCGTGGAACCGCCGTGATGGACGAGGGTGCCTTGATGGACACACGTGTGAAAGGTGCTCATGGCCACACCATCAGGACAACACCCTCCCGATACCACACTGCGGCGCTCATCGGCGCCGTGGTGGCCTGGAACAGTGTCTTCGTGACCTTGGCCTTGCGCCAACATGCTGCCTTTCAGACAGGGTTCGACCTGGCCGTCTTCACCCAGCTTCTCTGGAGCACGTCAAACGGGAGGCCCTTTTGGACCTCCCTCATCGGCGAGAGCACCTTCTTCCTCGGGTACCACTTCTCCCCCTTATTGGTAGCCTTGGTGCCCTTGTACGTGCTGTGGCCCGACGCCAGGACGTTGCTCGTAGCACAGGCCACGGTTCTCTCCGGGACGAGCCTGTTGCTCTACGCGTTCGCGCGCCGCCGTGTAGGGGGCACGGGGGGCCTCATGTGGGCACTGGCCTTCTTGCTCTACCCACCCCTTCACTACCTGGCCCTCAACGAGTTCCACGCCATTTCCCTGGCCGTGCCCCTCCTGATGGCCGCGGCCTGCTCCCTGGTGAACTTCAGATACCGTGCGGCAGCGTTCAACGTGGCCCTGGCCCTGTTGGTGAAGGAGGAAGTGGCCTTCATCGCCGTGGCCTTCGGCGTGGCCGTGTTGGCCGTGCAGCACAAATGGCGGCTCGGCTGGTGGTGGACGGGAGCGGCGTTCACGTGGACGATCGTGCTCTTTGGTATACTCATGCCCTCCTTCTCAACCACTGGGACGGCATTCGCCTTCATGGACCGCTATTCAGCGCTGGGGCGCACCCCGACGGAGGCAATGCGCACTGTGCTCACCTCGCCCGAAACAGTCGTGCGCCTGCTGGGAGACCGGGACAAGGTCGCCTTTCTCTGGCAGATGAGCGCGCCGCTCGTGGGCCTGCCCTTGCTCAGCGGCACGACGTTGCTCCTGATGGCGCCCACGTTGGGGTATCTCCTGCTCTCCAATTACCGGTTCCACTACATGATCCAATACCACTACACCGCCCCCCTGATTCCCCTCCTGTTCGTTGGCGGGGTCGTGGGCGCTCAGCGCCTGGCCCGCGTCTTTGGCCACCGCCCCCAGGTCAGCCGAGTGCTCCACATGGTGCTGTTGGGGGGAGCGTTGGTGGCGGCCTGGTGGTGGAGCCCACTGCCGGGCGCGCGCCTCTATGTTCCCCAGCGCTTTCAGCCCAGGCCAGAGCACCGTGTCTGGGACGAAGCCCTCCACAGCCTACCACGCCAGGCCGCCGTTGTGGCCGACTGGGAGGTGTTGCCCCACGTGGCTAACCGCCGGCTCGTGGACGTGCGCCACCGTCCCCCATTCCTCCTGACTGCCCCGGGGCGCGTCCCCGACTACGTCATTGCCCGGCAGCTTCCTTCCGGAAGTGCTGTAGCTCCCCTGTATCCCTGGTTGCTGTCGGCACCAGAGGGAGAACCGATCCGCGTGCCCCGCTTTAAGCCCGTAGCGGAGCTGCCAGGCGGGCTGATGATCTGGAAGGACCGGGGGCGCACAGCCGACATCGTGCTGGAGCCACACAACGTGCCCTTTGAGGCCGGCCTGCTGTTGGCCGGCTCGCGGGTCATGTGGACACAATCCGGGACACTCGACGTGTGGTTGGCCTGGCGCACGTGGGCTCCGGTCGAAGAGCGCATCACGTTCACCGTTCACGTGGTGAACAGTGCAGGCAAACACGTGGCCCAAGTGGACAAAGAAGTGGGCAACGGGCAGTTCCCCACCACCCTGTGGCGCACGTGGGTGACCGACCCCCTTGTCGTGGGGCGCTTCTCCTTGGAGCTGCCCAACCGGTTCCCCCCGGGCACGTATCGCCTCCTCGTCGGCGCTTACGTGGCTGACCCGTTCCGCGTGGTGCTCAGGCAGAACGGCGACATGTGGTATCCTCTCCAGACGATCACCCTTGAACCGCGATGAGGCCACGCCTACCTGCGCGGCACAATGCGCGGGAGCACAGTAGGGGACGGCGTTGGGGTGGCCGTAGTGTTGGGCACGACTACCACCACCTCCTTGGGGATGACCTCGGCCTGGACAAAGTTGGGGACGATCACCTCCAACTTGTCCCGATACGTGCCAGGCTCCCGAGGCGGTTGCAACAGCACCCGCACCAGCGAGGGATCCTCCGCAATGGCGTCCAGGATGGGTTGGGGGCCGGTGAGCAACACGGCCACTTCCGGCGGGGCCACTGAAGTCTCCGGCACGGCATTGATCAGCTCAACCGGCCGGCGAATGGAACGCGTAACCCGACGGGGTTCCACCAGCACAGTCACCTCCACGACGCCCACAGGGCGCCCTTCCGGGCTCAAGGCCACCAGGCCGAAGGGAAGATCGAGGGGTACGTTGCGGGTCAGGGTATCCGAGGCACCACTGATGTCCACCGGTTGGGTGTTGATGAAGCCGCCCAAGGTCTCCAGCACCGTCGGGCTGCCGCGCACCGTGACTTTGGAAGGTTGCACGGAGACTTGACTCACCCAGTATCCTTCCGCCGGCTCGCCGACTAAAGGCACGAAAATGTTCAGCTCACGCGTGTTCAGTTGAGGGCGAATGGAGACCAACACCTCCACCCGGGGCGGCTCAACCATGAGCCCGTCCACCGGGCGGCCGTCTCCATCCACGAGGATGACGGGAAACTCGCCCCTGAACGACGTTCGGGCTGCCTCCAAGTTCACCCTGGCCACGGCGGCTGCCACGCGCTCCACATTCGAAACCGGGCCGCTCACCAGCACATTTGGGGGTGTGGCCGTCGGCTCATCCCCGATCTCGACGGTCAGGGGAAGCGTGTCAGTGCCCACCAACTCCACCCGCACGGGCACCCGCCGCTGGGCCTTCGGCTCCAGAGCCACCTCAACCGTGGACGGCTGCACGTTGACCACGCGGAGCTCGCGCTGCAGCCCGCGCACGTGGACGGCGTACTGACCGGTCTGGCCGTCGGCAACGTCCACCACGGCGCGCAATTGGCCCGCGTCTTGAAGGCGGAGGACATTCACAGGCCCCTGTACGGTGACCGAAACTGTCTCGGGCAGAGGAGTCACCAACAGCATGTTGGGGGGAATGCCCTCCACGAGAAGCGGCACGTTCGTGTAGCGCACTTCCTGGGGCGGGTTGAACTGAAAGGTCACGATGAGCCACGCGGCGACAGCCAACATGGCTGAGATGACCAGGATTCCGAGTTGCGTTGTGCCCCATTGTCGGTCTAGCTGACGAGGAGGGGCCAGGGTCCGGCGAAGCAGGGAGAAGACGTGTGCCCAGCCGCGCGGGCGATCGCGTTCGGGCGTGTAGAAGCGGAAGAGGTGATCTCGCAGGCTGGCCTCATCCAAGTTCGGGGCGAATTCGCCAAACCGCGCCACGCCCACGGCCCCCGTTTCCTCAGAGACCACGATGGCCAAGGCGTCACTCACCTCGGTGATCCCCAACGCCGCCCGGTGGCGTGTGCCCCGCCGGCGTCCGGCCACCAGGAAGCGTTCGGCAAGGGGCAACACACAGGCTGCTGCCATGACGCGGTCGTCGCGAATGATGACCGCGCCGTCGTGAAGGGGGTTGTTGGGAAAGAAAATGGTTTCGAGGAGTTCGGTGGTGAGAACAGAGCGCACCGGCACGCCCGTTTCGATAATGTGGTCCAGCCGTTCCTCCCCCTCCAATACCATGAGGGCGCCTATGTGGTTGTTGGTCATGTTGTCCACTGCCCGGATGATGGGTTGAATGACTTTGGCGGCCAAGGTTTGGCGCTCCAAGGAGGTGAATCCCACAATGCGCCCCAAGTGTTCCAAAGCCCTCCTCAGCTCCGGCTGGAAGATAATGGGTGTGGCGATCAGCACCAGCACCAGAAAGCCCCGCAGAATGGCCACGAAGGTGGGCAGGGGGAGCAACACGGTGAACAGAAAGAGCACTGCCACCAACACGAAGCCGCCCCGCAGGAGTGTGGCCGCACGGCTTCGCCGCAGGGCAACCAGGACGACGTGAAAGGTGACGGTGACGAACAGCAGGTCAACAGCCGTGAGCCAGTCAAGCTGGCCGACCAGGTAGGCAATCTGGTTGAACAGGTCGCGCAAGGAGCTCATACGCGCCTTCAACGGGCCAACAGCGGCCGCCCTCGCACATCGGCCAATCCCAGGAGCTCCAAAAACCGGTGACGCAACCGTCGGCTCTCTTCCTCGGGGTTCCGGTGATCCAGCACAATCCGGCCAGCGGCCATGGTGCCATGTCCTCCGGCACGCCCCCGCCGGCCCACAGCCCGACGCACAAGGTGGCCAGCCCGTGGGGTGGGGCTGTTGGTGCGCACGGAGACAATGAGCATGTCATCGTAGATCCCCACGCTGATCACCCACTCGGTGCGCTCCAGGCGGAGGAAGAGGTCCGCCATCTCGGCGCCCAGGTCCGGCCGGTCCATTTGGCCCAAGTCGAGAAAGACGACGTTGTGGTAGATCGTGGCCTGTTCCAGGGCCTTGGCCAGCGCCCGAAAGTAGCGACGGGGAAGGGGGGCCCGTTCGATGCGGGCCAGCGCCTGTTGGTTCACGTGGGCGTGCAGAGCCAAGTACATGGCAGCATCGTGCTCCGTGGCCCCACGGGCCAAACCCAAGGTATCGGTGCGAATGCCGTAGAAAAGTGCCGTGGCCACTCGCTCGTCCCAGGGCACGTTGGCTGCCATCAGGTACTCCGCCACAATTGTTGAAGTCGCCCCATACGACGGGCGCACATCAGCCCACATGGCCTGGCCGGTGGAACGCAATCTCGGGTGATGATCAATGACCACCTCGGGAACACAGTCCTCCGGCAACGCGTGGTTGCCAACACCCGGCTGCGTGTCCACCAACACGATGCCGTCGAACTCGTTCAGGTTGAGGCGCTCAACGTGACGGAAGCGCAGCCGGAGGGCACGGACCATTTCACGATTTTCGGCCCGTGCCAACAGCCCCCCGAACGCCGGCACAATACGCTGTCCCCGCCGGCGGTAGACGCGCAGCAAGGTGCTCATGCCGTAAGCAGCAGCTAGCGCGTCCGGGTCGGGATCGTTGTGGGTTACCACGAGGATCTGACGGCGCTCCTGCAGGAACGTGCGCAGCCACTCGAGGCCTTTCACAGTTGTGCTCATGGGTTCGGCCGCCAACCGAGGGGCATCCGCCCGGATGATCAGAGTTTGCGCCCGTTCTTCGTGTTCAAGTATACCAGGACCACGCCAAACGCGAAAACGCCAGGGTGACGAGTTTTCACCGGGTTTGTCAGGCCAAGGGAACTTGTGGTACGATTCTCTACCCGATCGGGGTGGAACAAGGCTGTACTTCACCAGCCTCGCGGTTCTGTGCGCTTGTAGGCAGTTTAGCACTTCACTCTCGCGTTTCAGGGAACATGAACCGGTGAAGGCACAGGGGAGAAGAGGGGAGAAACCATCACGCCGGGGGCAGCGCCACATCACGGCCAGCGAGTTGGCCACCTTCGTCTACTGTCGTCGTGCCTGGTGGCTACGCCACGTGGGTGGCCACGATCCCTCAGACCCCTCCCGTCTTCGCCTCGGGCGGGCTGGCCACCGCGCGCACGGCCAACGGGTTGCGTGGGCTCAGCGGGCTGTGATCGTGGGCCGGATCTTAGTGGCCGCAGGTGTGATGTTGGCCCTTATGAGCCTGTGGCAGGCCTTGGGCTAAGCTCACCCTCCGGGGAGCATGGCCTTCACTTTCTCCTCCAAGAAGGGTTCAGTGAGGGGACCGCCGGTGATGAGATCCTCTATGCGGCCGTCGGGGCGAACGAAGACGGTCGTTGGCAGACCACGCACACGGTAGACTTGGGCCGCCCGCCCGTCGTCGAGGAGGGTGGGCAGGGTGATCCCCAGCGAGTTCAAGAAATCCCGTACCCGCCCCGGAGATTCGCCCTGGTTGACCAGGATCACTGTGAGCCCCTGCTGCTCATAACGCTGGGCGATCCGTTGCAAGGCCGGCATCTCGGCACGGCAGGGCGGACACCACGTGGCCCAGAAGTTGACAATGACCGGTTTCCCCCGCAATTCCGAAAGGCGAACCGAGGCGCCATCCAATGTGGGCAACTCGAAGTCAGGGGCGATGAAGTCCCGTTGGGGGACCATCTCCGCGGTCATGGCCGGCGATGGTGTGTCGGCCGGCACACGGGTGAGCCATATCCAAAGCCCTCCGAAGAGCATAGCCAACACCAACATATTGCCCCACGGAGGACGACGCAGCGTGGTGGGAAACGGGATCATCGTTCTTCCTCACAACTCAGCCATACGCCAGACGCGCAACGTGCCTATGGACTATATCCTGCTTCCGGGCCGCTTGTCAAACCCCACTCGCCCTGCACATCCCCTTCACGGTGGGGTTTGGGGAGCCCGTCGGTTCCGACTACAATGAAGGCGGTGTTTCGGGATCGGGCTGAGGGAGCAATGGAACGGGAGGAGGACGATGAAGCGGCGGTGGCACTTCCGAGAGGGGTGGCTGGCTGTGGTGCTGCTGATCGCCCTCTATGACCGTGGTGTGGTCGCTCCAAGCCGCCGAGTGGACCGAAGACCTCGACATGCTCACCTGGGTGGTGGTGGTCGCTGTGCCGGTGGGACTCCTCTTGGCCAAAAGCCGCCTCCCGGGCAGCATCGCCCACCCGCTGGCCGCGCTGGTGGGCTTGGTGTGGATCGCGCGCTTGGGCTTTCGGTTCACCCCAGAAACAGCCGGGTGGCAAGAGCGACTCATCCTGTTGGGCGAACGGATAGTGGCATGGATGGAGACCATTGTGGCCGGCGGAGCAAGTGCGGACACGGCCATATTTGTGCTCCAGATGGCCGTGCTGCTGTGGTTCATTGCCTACACGGGCACATGGTATCTCTTCCGTGCCTACAACCCCTGGAGTGCCCTGATCCCGGCCGGCACCACGATCCTGATCAACACCTATTACACCTCAGCCAACGTCACCGGCTTCCTAGTCCTCTTCCTCATCTTCAGCTACTTGCTCGTCGTGCGCACCCATCTCTTCGAACGGGAGGAAGAATGGCAGCGCGCTGGCATCGTCTACGCCCCGGACATCACCATTGACTTTCTCCGTGACGGTGTTGTCTTCGCGTTGGCCGTCATTCTGCTGGCGTGGGCCACCCCCTCACTGGCAGAAGAGGCCCGTTCAAATCCCCTGTTCGCGTACTTGGGGCGCCCTTGGGCCGAAGTTCAGCGCACGTGGGCCCGCCTGTTCGGCACGTTGAACTACCAGGGGGGGCGGGGCAGTGGGCCCGGCAGCGGTTGGTTTGGGCGGAGCATGACGCTGCGTGGCCCCCTTAACCTCTCCGAGGAGGTGGTGATGTACGTCTACACCTCCAAGGGGCGGTACTGGCGCACCGTGGTGTTCGATACCTACACGGGAGCCGGCTGGACAACCACGGACACCCGGCTGGTTACCGTGGACGAGAACCCGGCTTCGCTGCCCCTCATCGAGAACGTGGCCGGCCGCGAGCGCATCACGGTGACCGTGGAGATGATACGCCCGGTCGGCTCGCTTCTCTTCGCGCCCGCGGAGCCGGTTCAGGTCTCCATGCCGGTCAACGTGCTCTTGGCCGGCCCCGCATCCAACTCCGGTCCCCTGGCCGAGACCCCGGAGACGGCCGTGGCCCAGCTCTACGCCCAAGAGCCCCTGATTCCTGGAGACCGCTACGAGGTGGTCTCCGCCTTGGCCGTAGTGGACGAGGCGAGTTTGCGCCAGGCCGGCACTGACTACCCCGACTACATTGCCACCCACTACACTCAACTTCCCCCTTCACTGCCCCAGGAGGTCATCGATCTCTCCAAGGAGTTGACAGCCGGGCTGGAAACACCTTACGACAAGGCCAAGGCCATCGAGCAGTACTTGCGGGACATCCGGTATGACGAGGAAATTCCCGGGCCGCGTCCGGGTGAAGACGGCGTCTACTACTTCCTGTTCCGGGAGCGAGCCGGGTACTGCGACTACTACGCCTCGGCCATGGCCGTCATGTTGCGGGCCGTGGGCGTGCCCACTCGCATTGCCCAAGGGTATGCGCTGGGCGACTATGATCCGGCGAAGGAGGTGTACGAGGTACGAGGCGTGAACGCCCACACGTGGGTGGAAGTCTACTTCCCGGGCTACGGGTGGATCGAGTTCGAGCCGACGGCCTCTCAGCCCCCCTTGGAGCGCCCCGCCGGCGCCAGCCAGAAGGAGGAAGAGGACGAAACCGCAGCCCGCTCCGATGAGGAGGAGCCCAATCCCCTTGACCGCCTCCAAGATCTCCAAGAAGCCCTTGATCCCGAGCTGCCCACCCTGCCGGCCCGTCCCCGTGCGAGGGGAGTGCCCACGGGTGTGCTCTTCGTCCCGGTGGGTGCAGCGCTGGGCAGCGTCCTGGTGGTGAGCGCCGGCGCCATGCTGATGCGACGGCGGTGGCGCGAAGTCTCCTCGGTCGAGCGCGCCTACGACCAACTGGTCTTCCTGGGGCGCCTCTTGGGCGAACAGCCCTCGCCCTCTCAGACCCCGTGGGAATATCTCCAGCACGTGGCCAGCCGTGTCCCCCGCGTGCGCCGCGCCCTGGAACGCCTGGCGTTGTTGGTGAGCACGGCGCGCTTTGCGCCGTGGCGGCTGACAGAAGAGGACGAACGCCGCGCCTTAGCGCTGTGGGATGAGGCCCGTCGCCCCTTGACCGCCCGGGCGCTGCGACAAGTGCCACGCCGCTTCGTCAGCCTGCTCCGCCACGCGGCCGGGCGCGCGCGGCATAGGTTCACGTCATAATTCCAATCCAACACCCCTGTGGGATCACCTGTGACAATCACGCGTTCCCACAAGGAAGAACACAACCCTGTGCTGGTCCGGGCCACGGCGGCCCGGACCGGCCTGCCGTGTGGCCTCTATGCCCCCATGATCTCCGCAAGCCGGACAGGCCGCCCCTCTGTCAACGAGCGACGCGCGGCCAACCCCATGACGAGGGCCTTGAGCCCGTCCTCGCCGGTGACCGGCACCGGCCGATCATCACGCACCGCCTCCACGAAGGCTTCCATTTCGGCCACTTAGCTGGCCGTGTAGCGGTCCACGAAGAAGTGCAGGGGGAGATCGCGGCAAACGGCGTGGGCCGTGCTGAGCAAGGCAGTATTGGGATGTTCGTTCTCCGTACGAATGCACCCGCCGCTGCCGAAGACTTCCACCCGCTGATCGTACCCGTAGACGGCCCGTCGGCTGTTGTCAATGGTGCCGAAGACGCCGTTCTCGAAGGAGAGAAGCACCACAGCCGTGTCCACGTCGCCAGCCTCGCCGATGGCCGGGTCCACGCGCACGCCTGCCACGGCGTAGAGCTCGCGCACTTCGCTGCCGATCAGATAACGGGCCATGTCGAAGTCGTGGATGGTCATGTCCAGGAAGAGGCCGCCGGAATCCCTGATGTACTCGGGCGGTGGGGGCTGCGGATCCCGGCTGATGATATGAAGAAGGTGGGGCGTGCCTATTTCACCCCGCACAATGGCATCGCGCACGCGGCGGTAGTTGGCGTCGAAGCGGCGGTTGAACCCCACTTGAAGCTTCACGCCGGCCGCTCGCACGGCCTCGAGGGCCCGAAGGACCTCCTCCAGCCGCAAGGCCAGGGGCTTCTCGCAGAAGATGTGTTTGCCTGCGGCAGCCGCCGCCTCGATGATCTCCACGTGGGTGTGCGTGGCCGAGCAGATCACCACGGCGTCCACGTCGGGCCGGGCAATGACCTCGCGGTAGTCAGCCACGGCGTGTGGCACGCGGCAAGTCCGCGCGCACGCTTCGGCAGCTTCAAGGCGCACATCGGCCACGATTACCAACTCGGCGGCGGGAACATGAAAGGCCAGGTGGCGGGCATGAAGTTGGCCTATCCGGCCAGCGCCGATGAGGCCTAGGCGAACTGTAGACGAAGCAGATGATCGGGTCCCCATTGGTAGACTGCTCTCAGTGGCGTAGCCTTCTGTGATTGACCTGTGTGGCTACGGTGTCTGCAGTTACAAGCCTACACGCCGCAGAAATTCCCGGTTGCGCCGGGCACTTCCTGCCGGCGTGCCCATGCCGGGCAACACGTCTTGTTCCACCACAATCCAGCCACGGTATCCGTGTTCCCGCAGCAGGCGCATCACAGCAGCGAAGTCCACACACCCTTGGCCAAGCTCGCAGAAGAGGCCCCGGCGTACGGCCTGAAAGTAATCCCACGTCTCGCGGCGAGCACGGCTGGCTACCACAGGATCACAGTCCTTGAAGTGAACGTGCCAGATGCGATCGGCGAAGCGCTTCAGTCCCTCCAGGACAGCCGTCCCGTCCTGGCACCCGCTGCCGTAGGCGTAGTGGCCTGTGTCGAAAGTGAGGCCAACGAGCCGTGGGTCCACCCGCTCCAACAAGGCAGCGATTTCGTCCGGAGTCTCGACGTAGCCGGCGCAGTGGTGGTGGAAGGCCGTGCGCAACCCGGTCTCGTGGAGAACCACACGGGCCACCTCCTCGACGCCACGGGCGAACGTGGTCCACTCCTCGGGTGAAAGCCCGTGGGACGGGGTGATGCGGCCGGCCCAGCGGGTGCGCACGGCGTCCTGGCCATTGGCATCAGCCAGGACCAGGAGTGGGCGCCAGTCGGGCGACGCCGCCTGGGCGAGAAGGCGGGCGACGGCCA
Organism: Ardenticatenia bacterium; assembly: GCA_030949995.1. GTDB lineage: Bacteria > Chloroflexota > Anaerolineae > Ardenticatenales > Ardenticatenaceae > WFWG01. Next base: position 1,359 of record JAUZRY010000100.1, on the reverse strand, counting down.
ACGCCTCTTCCCGCCCTTGCCCAAGGGCACGGGCGTCCTTGAAGGCCACAGGCACAAAGGCAGCCACCAGCGCAAGGCCACGGGCGTGGAGCGCGTCCCGTAAGGCCACGGGGTCCATGGGCAGAAAGCCCCAGTCGCCCAACTCGGTGCCTGCGTACCCGCTGGCGGCCACCTCGTCAAGGAACTGGTGGGCCGTTACCGGCACATGGGCCAGCCCGTCGAACTCCAACACCCCCCACGAACAGGGGGCGTTGTCGACCCGGATTGCCGCCTCTACCCCCATCGTTCGACCACCACTTTCGTTTGGGTGTAGAATTCGATGGCGTGGCGCCCTTGGGCGTGTAAGTCGCCGAAGAAGCTCTCGTTCCAACCGCTGAAGGGATAGAAGGCCATTGGGGCGGCCACGCCGATGTTGATGCCGATGTTGCCCGCGTTGGCCTCGTAACGGAAGCGGCGAGCGTGGGCGCCGCTGGTGGTGAACATGGAGGCCATGTTGCCGTAGGCCCGGCTGTTCACGAGGCGGATGGCCTCCTCGATGTCCTGAACGTGGAAAACACTCAGCACAGGGCCGAAAATCTCCGTGCGCTCCACTTGGCTCTCCGGGGGCACGTGGTCGAGGAGGGTGGGAAAGACGAAGTACCCCTCTTCGTAGCCAGGCACGCGCTTGCCCCGCCCGTCCACCACGACGCGGGCCCCTTCCCGTTCGGCCAAGGCGATGAGCCCCTCAACCCGTGATTGGCTCTCGCGCGTGATCACCGGCCCCATCTCAACGCCCTCGTCAAGGCCATAGCCCACCTTTAGGCCGGCCGCCCGGTCGGCCATCATTTCCAGGAAGAGATCGTGGGCGTCACCCACGGTGATGGCGTCGGCCAGTGCCAAGCACCGTTGGCCGGCGCAGCCGTAGGCCGATTCGGCCACCACGCGCACGGCCATCTCCATGTCCGCGTCGGGCATAATGATGACAGGGTTCTTGGCACCGCCTTGGGCTTTGACGCGCTTGCCCTGTTGGGCGGCGCGCCGGTAGATGGCCTTGGCCACCGGCGTGGAGCCCACGAAGCTGATGGCTCGAATGGCCGGGTGGTTCAGGATGGCTTCCACGGTCTCCTTGGCCCCGTTGACGAGTTGGACAACGCCAGGCGGCAGTCAAGGGAGTCGAGGAGCTCGAAAAGGCGCTGGGCAGTCAGGGGGGTCTTCTCGCTCGGCTTGAGAATGAAGCAGTTGCCACAGGCAATGGCGTATGGCAGGAACCAGAGGGGGATCATGCCCGGGAAGTTGAAGGGGGTAATGGCGGCCACGACGCCTACGGGCTGACGAAACATGTGTTCGTCGATGCCACGGGCAATGTCCTCGTTGTTGTGG
>JAUZRY010000099.1 GCA_030949995.1 Ardenticatenia bacterium | reverse complement strand
GTACGTTCCGGAGACAGTAGAACGTTGGCGTCGTCGACTTGGCTTATTTCCAAAGCAACATGTAATCATGTATGTCGGTACCCTTTCTTTAACAAACCATCCTGTTGATCTGCTTATTGATGCTTTTGCATTGTTGTCCTCCAGAGGGCTACGGGCTCATCTCGTATTGGTAGGTGGAGGACCTGATCTTGAACCGCTTCGTCGATATGCGGTCGAGCGGGGCGTGATAGGGCAAACTGCATTTGTAGGCCGCATCCCATTTTCAGAGGTGCCGGCGCTTCTGCGACTGGCAACTGTAACGGTGGATCCAGTCCATGACGATGTGGTGGCACGAGCTCGTTGGCCATTGAAAATAGCGGAGAGCTTGGTTGCTGGTGTTCCGGTAGTTACTAGTGACGTGGGTGATCGGCACGATATGTTAGGTAAAGGGGCGGCTGGTATTTTAGTTCCTCCAGGGGATAAAGGCGCATTGGCTGACGGAATAGCGAGTGTGCTCAATGACTTAGGACGGTTAACCCAGTTGCGAAAGGTGGCAAAAGAGGTAGGAAAACGTTTCCTCAATGACGACGTTATCGATCATCTGATCGGTTTTTATCGAGGGGAGGCATGATGCAAAGACCGAATATTCTGCTCATCATCTTGGATGCAACCCGATACGATTATTGTTCTTGTTATGGTTTCGATAAATTGACAACTCCTGCACTGGATCAGCTAGCTGCTGAAGGTACTCTGTATGAGTATGCCATTTCACCAGCTCCGTGGACGTTACCAGCTTTTGCTTCACTCTTCACCGGGCTGTTTCCCAGTCAGACAGGCATTTATGCAACCCGACATCTGGATCCCCGTTTTGAAACGTTGGCCAGAATTTTGGGATCTCATGGTTACTCCACGTTCATCATCACCAGCAACAGTTGGCTCTCGACTGGTTTCGGTCTCGTGCGTGATTTTATGACTGTGCATAAACTCTGGCAACTGTGGCAGGCGTCGGAGGATGTCATAGTACAGCATGATAGGCCGAAGCTCAACATGTACTTGTCCGCAATCAAGAAACATATTCTTAAACTGGATGCGCCAAGAAATATTGTTAACTATTTGTATCATCGGGCCACGCAGCGTATTGATGCAGGGGCGTCCCGTACGTTAAGGCCGCTTATGAAGTGGATCACGGCTCAACAAGGTCCTTGGTTTGCCGTTGTCCATTTTATGGAGGCTCATTTACCCTATCGTCCTCCTCTCAAATGGCTCCACCGCTTTGCTCGTCAACCGAGATTGGCTAAACAGCTTCGGGGGGCTGATCAGCAGCGCCTGTTCTGGCGACACAATGCTGGGGTTGAGCTGCTTTCTCATGAGGAGCTCGCAGCATGGCGTGACTTGTATGCTGCTGAATTGGCGTATCAGGATTTTTACCTTGGACAGCTTCTTGAATGGTTGAGCCGCCAACGGATGAGAGACTCAACATGTATTGTTGTTGGTGGTGACCATGGCGAAAATCTTGGCGAACATGAGCTCTTGAACCACCAATACTGCTTGTACGAGACACTTATTCGAGTCCCGTTAGTGATCTCGTATCCTCCACTCTTCGAACCAGGGAAGCGAGTTCAGCATCTTGTTTCCACATTGGACATCTTTCCCACCATTCTGCGGGTTGCTGGGGTTGACATACCACCATCTGCGGAGGATTATCATCTGCTGTCTGATTCACCGGTACGTCCATATGTGATTAGCGAGTATGGAAAACCAAGTGTGCCACCCGTTACGGTACTCGCAAAATTTGGCCTGAAACCGGAACATTTCAAGCGATTTGTCCGTGGTTTAACATCCTTGCGCACGGAGCGATACAAGGTTATCGTTGGTACTGATGGTTCAAAGGAGTTGTATGATCTTGAGATTGATCCTCAGGAGACAGATAACCTTATAGACAAAAGACCTGAGATTGCCCAACAACTCCTCTCCCTGTTACATGTATGGTGGCAGGAGCATGATGTGGGTCCTGTTGACCAAGCCGGATCTCTGACAGGCAAAGTGCATTCCTCCGTGGTAGAACGCTTACAAGCATTGGGATATCTGGATTAGCAAGAGTGCTTTCAGAGGAGAGCACGATCTGGGTTGAATCCCGCCCACTCCCAACGACATTTTGGCCTTTGTTAGGGGCTGTACTTCAAGGGCTTTCTCTGCGTTAGCTTTTATCCTCCTTGCACGACACCTCTCAGTGAGAACGTTCGGCCAATATATTGCCGTGTGGGCATTGCTTCGGATATTTTCAGTTCTTCTTTCTTTGGGACTTGATCCTTGGATTTTGTACACTTGTGGAGCCATACGAAGACAAGATCAACATAAATTAATTGTTGCTTGGACGACGGCCGTGTGTGTTAAAGGAGGAATGGGTATCCTTTGGATGAGTGTTATTTGGATCATAAGCTTGATATGGGAACATAATATATTTACTCCTCAAGTAATGGTGTGGGGCGCGTTAGCAGTTTGGTTTGAGGAGCTTTTAAGTTTAGTGTGGACATTTTTTAAGGCTACACTCAGAAATCATATGACTTTCTTGACTATGGCAGGCTTCCAGGTGGCCATTCTAGGCACTTATTTGGGAGCCATCTGGCAAGGTGTACAAACAGTAGAGGCCTTTTTCTTTGTAAGGGCGAGCACCACAGGGATCGTTGCTCTTCTGTTGTTGGTGTGGATCGCATATCGTGAGGGGTTTCACCTAGTACCCCAAGCAATCTGGTCTTCAGTGCGCTCTGCCTTGCCCTTTGGGCTTTCGATGTTCCTCTCATTAATCTATGGGCGTGCTGATATCACAATTGTAGCGACCCTTTTGGGCCGTGAGGCTGCTGGCTTGTACGGCCCGGCAGTTTCTCTTTTAACTACACTTCTACTTGTTCCCATGTCCGTATACAGCGTCACCATGCCTTTTCTGAGTGGCGTTTACAGGGAAACACCTGATGGTTTTAGTGGAAAGGTTCTGAGGAGTTTATGGTGGTATAGTGCACTTGGTATAAGTTTGATGGTCGTAACTGTATGGATTGCTCAACCCTTAGTCCAACTTCTCTATGGACAAAGCTATCAAATTACTAGTTGGCTTCTTCGCCTGTTAAGCCCAATTTTCTTCTTCCGTTCTCTGACACTGGCATTGTCTTCTGCATTAGTTGCCGTTGGCTATCAGAAGCTGCGCGTACGGGTACAATTTCTTGTTGCACTTCTGAATGTCATCGGTAACTTCTTGGTAATTCCACGCTTTCACCTAGCTGGTGTTGCCTTGCTTTACGTCATCTCTGAAGCATTGTTGGTTGCAGGATATGGATTATTAATATTGCAATGGTGTGCTGTTAAATCAAAAATGTTTAGGGTCAAGGCGGTATGAACATTGTTGTTACAGGGCTTCATTCGGCCCACAATGAAGGTGACCGCTATCTTCTCAATCGTTCTTTAACACTGCTGCGAGATGTATTTCCTCGTGCACATATTGCTCTCATCGCGAACGATCCAGACAGTTTTCGGTCTTGGGGCAATGTGATTCCATCCTTGACGTGGTACTTAAAACGTTCCTCTCCATCTGGGACGGCAACATGGATGTGGTCAACCTTAGCACGAGCTCCAATGTGGATGGGTGACATGCTATTGGGGTTACGTCACAAACGAATACCGGCTCATCTTCCTTATCCTTTAAGAGATCTTGTGCAAATTTTTCTGCAAGCCAACTTGGTAGTCGCTGCTCCAGGGAATTATCTCTACAGCAGTGGGCGTACAGGCTTTGTTTTCTTCTTGGCCGCCTTTCATCTGTGGATGGCCATCGTAGCCGAAAAACCCCTCTATCTTTTGCCACAATCAATAGGACCGCTTCGTCATGTAAGAGAACGTATCTTTCTCAGACATATACTCTCCAAAACACGCCTCATCTTCTTGCGTGATGAGCTCTCTGCACGCTTAGTTGCTTCACTTGAAAGCCGACGATCCTTTCGAGCCGTGGTGGTACCTGATTTGGCTTTTGCTCTGAATACTCTGCCCGTATATCAGGGCCATGAACTCCTGTCTCCGTTTCGCTTTTCTGAACTGAAGGGCCCAAAGTTGGGAGTAACTGTTTTGGATTGGCAGCGCCTGAATTCGGCCTTTCACGGACAAGAGAAATATGAACGAGCTGTAGCATCAGCTCTTGATGTCTTTGTCAGCCGATATCGGGGATATGCTTTTTTTATTTCCTCAAGTTCGTGGCCCATCGATAGCAGAAAATGATTTGATACCATCAAAACGTGTCTATGAATATACGAATTGTCGCGATCGAATATTCGTCGTGGAACATGTTAGTTCGAAGAATCATCTCATTTCAGCATACGGATTGATGGATATATTATTAGGTACAAGGTTGCATTCTGTGATTTTTGCATTCACCCAAGGGGTACCTGCGTTGGCCATAGCCTATCAGCCAAAGACCATAGGGGTTCTCCGCACAGTGGGGCTTGAGCAGTGGGTCATAAACATAGAAGAAGTCACCAGTGATCGGCTCGTTCAACGGCTAACGCAATTGTGGAACCAACGGGGCTCCGTGTCTGCGCATATCACACGTCTTCATCAGCGTATCCGAACCCAGATAGCTTGGATTGGTGAGGCTATCCGACGTGACTATGAGCACGTTACTCCAAAGTACAAGTAGGGGAAGCATATCATGGGCACCGCCCCGTTACGGGTGCTTCACATTGTGGCCGGGCTGGCCATCTCTCGTCTAGGGGGTATCGAGCGATTTGGTGTTCAACTTGTTCAAGCCTTTGATCAAAGACGTGTGGTCCCTGTACTCTGTGGGTTGTGGAGTTTCGACCTCGAAGATGAACGTTATTGGATAAGGGTCTTGGCTGAACGTGGTGTGAAAGCTCTTGTGGCGGCCAAATGGCGACCAATTCATCCATATCGGAATTTTTGGAATGCTGTGCACGGCATTGTTCGACGTGTGGAGACTCCTGTGGACATTGTGCATAGTCATCAGGAGTTCGGTGACATAGCCGCCGTACTGTTGAAACGGCCTCTTCGAGCTCGGACCCTATTGCGCACGGTTCACAATGAACGTGAGTGGCCACGTCGGCTGTGGCGTCGTTGGCTGTTAACTCATTTTTTATGGGTCTTTCTTTTTGATCATGAATTTGGTGTATCCCGCCAAGTGGTCTCGAATCTGGACACCCGTCCAATCGCACGGCTCGTCTCTAAGCGGAGTACAATAGCCTACAATGCCCTAGACTTGACGAGGTTCACGACGAGCATGCCGTATACTCGCTATCAGGTAGCTGCAATGTGGCAATTGCCTCCTCATGGAACGTGGTTAATCAGTATTGGGAGGTTCACTGAACAAAAGGGCTATCATATTTTGTTGGATGCACTGAGGCATGTTGCTTCCCTTCATAACAATGTCCACCTTGTATTGATAGGAAGTGGTCCTTTGAAAGATGAGTTGCGAACGCAGGCTAGGCAAATGGGACTCTCTTCTATTGTTCGTTTCTCGGGAATCCGCCGTGATATCGAAAGGTTGTTGCCCGCTTTCGATTTATTTGTTTCCTCTTCTCTGTGGGAGGGGTTGCCTACAGTTGTCCTCGAGGCCGCGGCTGCTAAAGTTCCCATTGTGGCAACTAAGGTATCGGGAACTGTGGAGATTCTTGAACATGGCCGTTTGGGTTTTCTCGTGCCTCCTGGAGACTCCTTAAAACTCGCGGAAGCTATTCTGTATATGCTGTCTCACCCTCTTGAAGCACAACAAATGGCCGCGCGGGCATATCAACATGTTAAGGGCAAGTTCTCTGTGGAACAGGTGGCACGGAAGTACGAGCAGTTCTATGAAGAGTTTCTGTGATCGTACGCTCAAGACTTCTCAACAGAACAGGTCCTGCCTCACACGTCGAATGAAAAGCTGAGATTTCATTTGAAACACAAAGCCCGACCTCCCCTCGAAAAACTCATCGACGGCTCTCCGACAGCCTGACCATTGATCATAATCATCAACAACGAGGACACCTTGGGGGTGCATGAAAGGGACAATACGCTCTAAACATGTCTTCACCGATTCGTACCAATCACTGTCAACATGGGCAAAGGCGATAGGCTGGTGAAGGTTCATGGTGTCTTGGAAGAGACCTGGTATGAAAGTGATATTGTGAGAAGCCGGCTCTAAACCAAAATGCACAAAGCGTTCCCGAACTTCAGTGAGCAAATTGGGCTTGTACCCATAGTAGACAGTGTCCCCGGGACCACGAGCATGACCTCGCACAATTTCTTGGTACCGTTCGTGGGCATCTATGCCGTCCTTGTGTGAAGGCGGGGGGATCATTTCAAAAGTGTCAAAAATCAAAAAGGGACGCTTCCGAGATTTAGCAGTGGCAATCACGAGTGCAGATCCGCCTAATGCACATCCTGCCTCAATGAAAATCCCCTGCACATTATGGTGTTCGAGTTCCCGGACTGTATTGTAAAGGTCAAGAAGGGCTAGTGTACTGAGAAATGTTAAGCGTTCTCGCTTGATACGCACAATAGTTTGAAGTGTTTTCCAGTTTTGTAGTCCTAATCGAGCAAGTTTTGTAAGGGTGCTTACAGGTGGAACGAAAAGCGGTCTTTGTATCATTACTATTGCCTCCTGGAGGCAGATGTGAAAAAGGGGAACCTGACTGAGATCCAGGTTCCCCTCACAGCTCTGATCTTCCAAGAAGAGGCTATGGAAGTGGGATTCCGTTGTAGTCTTCGGCGACGACACTGGAGCCGACTTTGGAGGAGATCCGCACCACAGCCACTAACTGGCTCCCGGAGGGGCCTTCAATAATAACCGAGCCACCGTATCCACCTCCAGGATTCGCATCAGGTGTTCCGAACTCGTCCAATTCTGTCTGGGAATGACCTGCCTGGAGTGTGGCATCGATGGCTTTCGAGTTTGCCTTAGCTCCGGGGGCGATGCTGCTAATTGTGTGGATACCCACCACTTCACCGTTCTTGTTCATGTAGCTGACTTGCACGTTGTTCACAGTGCTCGTCCCTATGTTTTGGATGGCGATAAAGGCACGTTGGCGCGTGCCCGCGTTGTAATTCGTGTCACTGGTCCAGCGCACATAGGGAAGAGCTAGCCGGGACGCTCCGCCCGTCTCGCCCAAGAACGCTGTGTATCGACCGGCACCACCGACTTTGCCGATGGCGACAATTTCAGCACCAGTGCTTGTAATTGTGGCGGCGCCGCTGAATCCAGATGAGTTGCTGTCACAAGTGTTAAAGCTTGCTTTCTGGCCAGGGCCAATTGACTTTGTATCGGTGTTGCCATTACTGTAAGTGACTGTCACATTTGCTGTGTTGGTGTTATCGATATTTTGGATGGCATAGTATGTGGTTGTTCCGTAGAAGTCGCACAGCGCGGTCGGCATGTACACAGTTGTGGCTCCACCCGTGACCCCTTCAAAAGCACGAGCACCTACGTTCGTAGTTTGTAGCTCGAGAGCAGAAGCTACAATGTTAGCGGGCGTCGTCGTGCCACTTTGCACTGCCTTCACAATAGCTGAGCCGTTGAAACTCGTTCCCAATTGGGAAAGAGCACCAGTATCGAAATACTTCGCAGCCCCGGGCGGAATGTTGGTCTCGGTCACAGTAATAGGCGTACTGCTGCCAGTGGGATAGAATTCCACAGTAATGTCAACATTCGTGGTGTCCACATTTTGCACCGAAAACTTCGTATTCGTGTTAAAAGTATTCTTTAGGACAGTGGCAATGAGCACTTGGGAAGCACCAGCCGAAAATCCGTTGGAAAGCGGCCGGTTCTTCACAGTGGTTGACTGTGGAATTTGAACCAAGGTTGCCACTAACGGCTGGTCAGAAGACATAACGGCTGATCCTTGGAAGCCTGAGGAAATGCCCGATACGTTGCCCACATATAGGGACGAGCCGGCATTGGCAGGTAATGTCACGCTATAGGGGATTGCCGTTCCACTCGCTTCGTTGTAGAAGTTAAAAGTGACATTCGCGTCTGCCGTGCCCACATTTTGATAGGTGATTGAGGTGATAAAAGAAGTCGTATACGCCTGACCAGAGACAGCAGTAACGGCCACAAGAAGCAAGAGCACGGCTAAAAGCAGTGAGATTCGATTGCGTGTCATGGACTTCCTCCTCTGGACCTTTTACGAACGTTGGGGGTAGCTCCACCACTTGCATCCAGTGTACATCGTGAACTCCCTATAATCAATACCCTCTTCTGGTAGAGAACCCTAGTACTCCCTTCGAAGTATTCTGACACAACGGTTGTGGAGAGTGGCTTGACCTGTCCCGACTCTCCCTGTATACTCTACTTTGGGGCAGATCCAAGATTGGAGCCCAAGCACTCGAGAGGAATTTACATGAAGATTAGGAATATTGCTCAGGTCTTATCACTCCTCGTTGTGACTTTTCTGCTCTTGACTGCCTGTGCACAAGATATCAGAGTACGACTCCCTTTTGCATCCTCTGCTCCGAGCTCAATGGTCGACGTTCCCCAGCCCGAAGCGGGCAAGGCTGTTGTTGTAGGGCGACTTTTCTCAACCACTAATGGCGACCCACTAGTGAACGTTGTAGTCCGCCTCGCGGAGGTGTATTATCCCGAGGATACCCCTGATGATAAAGAGAAGGGAATCTATGTGCTAGACAACGCCTTTAGTCCCTCTGCAACCACAGATGAGCAAGGGATTTTTGTTTTCATCAACGTCGAAGCGCGTGATTATGTGATCTTTGTTGGTGATTTGGCAATCAAATATGCTATTGTCTTAGGACCAGAAGGAAAGGCGAAAATATGGACGATTAAGCCAGATGAGATTAATGACTTAGGTAACATTCGGGTGGATTATTAGTTCTCATGCCCCCCACAGGCATCCTCGACTTTAGCCTCTACATCCCCTACCACCGCCTATCGCGGGAAGCCATAGGCGAGGCGTGGCGTTTGGAACAGGCCCGCGCGTTGCTCGTTGGCGAGCGGGCGGTGGCGGGGTTCGATGAGGACACTATCACCATGGCGGTTGAGGCCGTGTTGGAGGCGTTGGGGCCTCGTGAGGGCGCGGATGTGGAGACGGTGTTCTTCGCCTCCACTACACCTCCGTTTGGCGAGAAGTCGAGCGCGGCGGTGGTGGCTGCTGCGGCCCATCTACCGGTGCGCCGGAGCGTGGATGTCACCGGCTCCTTGCGCGCTGGCACATCCGCCTTTGGTTTGGCCCTTGACGCTGTGAGCGCGGCGCCGACTCGCCGTGCCGTTGTGGTGGCCGTTGACATGCGCACTCCCGAACCGGGCACGTTGACTGAAGCTGTGGTGGGGGATGGGGCTGCAGCCCTGCTCGTCGGCCAGGGCGAGGACGTGATTGCCGTGGTCGAGGCGCGGGTCCACATGAGTGCTCCTACGTTTGACAGTTGGCGGTACGGGGAGAGCCGCTACGTGCGCGCTGATGATGAAGCCTTTGCGGCTCAGGTAGGCTATTTTGCCCTCGTGCGCCAGGCTGTAGAGGCACTTCTTCACCAAGCTGGCGTTAGCCCAGAGGCTATCGCCGGCACTGCACTGTATACTCCTGACGGGCGGGCGTACATGCGCTTGGCGCGCCAACTCCCCTTTGCTCCTTCCCTTACCCGCATGGGCCCCAATGGGCCGGCTCCGCGCTTGCTCATGCGCGCTGGCAACCTGGGCACGGCCTTCCCCCTGGCCCAGCTCGCCCTGCTCCTCGAGAGCGCCCGCCCTGATGACTTGATACTCCTCGTCGGCTACGGCGATGGGGTTGATGCCTACCTCCTGCGCGTCACCCAGGCCATAGGGGCACGTCCGCCGCGCCGGCCGGGCCGGTTCTGGCTTGAGACTGCCGGCCCAATCACCTACACGCAAGCCCTCTTCTTTCGCGGCCACATCCGTGACAAGCCCCTCTTCCCGCCGAGTGCTGAACCGTGGACATCTCTTCCCTTACTTCACCGCGAACAGGATGCACTGTTGGCGCTCTGTGCCCAGCGGTGCACCGCCTGTGGAGCTGTCTGGTGGCCCCACCGTCCCAACTGCTACGAGTGTGGGGCCCAAGATCACTTTGAGACCGTGCGCCTGAGCCGGCGTGGTACCGTCGCGACCTTCGAGGTTGAATGGGCGTTACCTCTTCCACACCTCCCCGTTGGCATGGTCACCGTGGACACGCCGGAAGGAGCCCGGCTCACCACTCAGAGCACGGACGGCGACCCGCGCACCCTCGGTATCGGCCAAGATGTAGAGCTTGCCTTTCGGCTCTTTCACATGGCCAAGGCTATGCCTCACTACGCCTGGAAAGTGCGCGTGCGCTCCTAAGCTCGTCCACAAGTTGGCTTCAGCCCCTCCCTATGGTATAGTAGTACACATCTTGTGACCTCTGCTTGATTACAAACATGATAAGCAGGAGCTGACACCATGGGCGCCGAGGCCCTGCGCGACAGCGTGGCCATCATTGGGATGGGATGCACCCGTTTTGGAGCCCTTCAGGACAAAAGTTTTGCCCAACAAGGGCTCGAGGCTGTCAACGAAGCCCTTGCAGACGCCGGCATCGAGAAGGAGCGCATTGAGGCTGCCTGGCTGGGCACTTTTGATCCCACAGTGGGGGGGAGCTTTCCCGGCTACGCCGGGGACTTCATAGCCGACATCTTGGGCACACCAGGTCTCCCCGTGACCCGAGTGACCAATTACTGTGCCACCGGCATGGATGCCCTTCGCAACGCGGCCATGGCGGTGGCAGCCGGATGCTACGACGTTGTGCTCGTGGTGGGCAACGAGAAAATGCGCGATGTGCCCTCCCGGGATAGCCTCATCCGGCAAGTCATGGTGACCGGCCATCCCATTGTCCAGAAGGGGCTCACGGCTCCCGGGCTTTTCGCCCTGATGGCCCGCCGGCACATGGCCGAATATGGCACCACCAGGGAGGACTTGGCCCTGGTGGCCGTCAAGAACCACTACAACGGGAACCGACATCCTAAGGCCATGTTCCACAAAGAACTCTCCGTCGAAGATGTCCTCTCGGCCCCCATGATCAGCGAGCCTCTGGGGCTCTACGACTGTACCCCAACCAGCGATGGCGCGGCTGCGGCCGTGCTGTGCCGAGCAGAACTGGCCCCGCAGTTCACCGACGAGTACATCCTCATCGAGGCCATCGAAATGGCGACTGTCAGCGGGGGACGCTACGGCCGACGCCGCGAATCGTTGCTCGGCTTCGAGGCCACGCAAATTGCGGCCCGCCGGGCCTACCGCGCCGCCGGCATTGCCGACCCCCTGCGGGCCATTGACGTGGCCGAAGTTCACGACTGCTTTACCATCACCGAAATTCTCAACTACGAGGACCTGGGGTTCGTGCCCAAAGGGCACGGCGCCGCCTTCGTTCGGGAGGGGCGCTCTTCCCTGGAGGGCGACTTGCCCGTGAACCCCAGCGGTGGCCTGAAATGTTTTGGCCATCCCATTGGGGCCAGTGGGGTCCGCATGACTTACATCATCTACGAACAACTTCTGGAGCGGGCAGGGCGTACCCAGGTTCAGGTGGGGCGAAACAGTCGGGGATTGGTCCACAACTTGGGCGGGCCAGGCTCCGTCTGCATCGTCGGCATCTACCATCGGCCATAAGCTCTATTGCCAACATCACCAGAGTGCTTCGTGAAACATGTCGGACTCCATTCACAACGCTGACCGACTTTCCATCTCCATCGATGTAGCGGCCGACAGCGACATCGGCCTCATTCGGCCCTCGAACCAGGACGTGGCCATGGTTTACCTCTTCCCAGAAGCCCCTTCCTATGCCCTCCTAGCTGTCGCTGATGGCATGGGCGGTCATCGGGCCGGCCATCTGGCCAGCCGTTTGGCCACGGAGGCGCTCCTCGGCTACGTGCAGACGCTGCTCGACGGCGATGATGGCCTCGACCACATACCTCCTCCACCTGAACTGCTGAAACAGGCCGTTCACGTAGCCAATCAAGCTGTACGCCAGTACGCCTCCGTCCACCGGGAAGAAGCCGGCGACATGGGCAGCACGCTGACGTGTGCGTTGATCGCCGACACCATGGTGACGATTGCCAACGTGGGGGATAGCCGTGCATATCACTTCTCCAACGGTCTCCTCTACCAGGTCACCCAGGACCACTCTCTGGTGGCCGAACTCGTCAGGCGAGGTGAGCTTCCTCCTGAGGCTATACTGTTGCACCCCCAGCGTAACATCATCACCCGCGCGTTGGGCATGGAAGACGATGTTCAGCCCGACATTTGGATCCGCCAGCTCGAGCCCGGCGATTGGCTGCTCCTGTGTAGCGACGGCCTCTGGGAAATGGTGCCAGAAGATCACATCGCCTCTATCCTGGAAAGCTCCCACAACGCGGCCATGGCCGTCCGCCGGCTCATTGACGCGGCCAACGAGCGGGGTGGCCTGGACAACATCGGAGTTGCCGTGGCCCGGCTCTGGTAGGCACGATGGTCCGCGTGGCGTGGCTGTTCTCCCGTCGGCGGGGCTGGCGCCTTTGGGCAGGCCTGATCATGGGGGCAATCTTGATCCTCACGGCTTGGACGCGCTTTCTCCAGGCTCGCCCTCTTGTGCTCCCCGCCTGGGTGGACTCAGTCCACCACGTCATGATTGTGCGCCTCCTGCTGGAACACCGGGGCCTGCCGGCCACGTATGACCCGTACATTCCCCAAGGGCGCTTTTTCTACCACTGGGGATACCATGCGCTCGTGGCCCTGGTGGCCTGGCTGTTGCACCAGGAGGACCCCTTTCAAGTGGCCCGGGTAGTGCTTATCTCAGGCCAAGTGCTCAATGCCCTGACGCCCCTTTCCATGTACGTGGCCGGCCGACACCTCTTTCACAGCCGGCGGGCTGGCCTCTACGCGGCCACCTTTGCCGCCCTCGTTTCCTGGATGCCGGCCTACTACGTCTCCTGGGGGCGGTACACTCACCTGTTGGGCACACTTGTGCTCCCTTTTTTCTTCGCCCTTTCCCTCTGGCGCCTGGCCGTGCGCCCATCGGCAACACGCTGGGCGCTCACCGTCATCTGGGGCGCGGTGCTCTTCCTCGTTCACGTGCGCGTGGCCTTCTTCGCCCTCACCTTGGCCGCCGTGTTGGCCGGATGGCTGGTTCTCCGCCACGATTGGGGCGCCATAGCCAGGTGGAGCACCGCCGGGTTGATGACGGGGCTTCTGGTTTCCCCCTGGATATGGTATATTTTGCAGACGCCAACTGTGTACCGAATGGCCACGGCGCCCCTCTCACCCCAAGGCTGGTGGGCCAGTTACAACGTTGTGCCCTGGAGACTTGTCTGGATTCCCAGGAACCAAGAGCTCATGGCCCTGGCCACGGGAGGGATCAGCGGCCTGCTGGGATGGGGCGGGGCGTCACTGTGGATGCGCATTGCCGCCGGCGTGTGGCTGATTGGGCTTGGTGTGCTTGTGTGGGGTCGGCCGGCCACCGCGAGGCGATACGCGGGACCCATTCTCGGGGTGCTGCTGCCGTGGTGTCTACTCACTGCTCTGTTGCTCAACTTGGAAAAGGTGGGGCTACGCCCCCTACGCTTCGTCCACAACGGCGCCGGTGTGATCACCCTCTTTCTTCCCCTCAGCCTGGCCGCTGCCGGATGGCTGGCCTTTGCCACCGGAGTCCTGGTGCCCTACCGCTTCCAGCGCCTGGTCACGACTCTGCTCGTCCTCGGCGTGGGCACCTGGGGCGCGTGGGGCATGCGGTCCATCGTCAACCCGGTGACAGTTCTGGCCTATCCGGCCGACGTGCAAGCCATGAGGTGGATTCGGGACATGATGCCGCCCGACGCCCTCTTCGCCGTCAACGTCTGGCGGTGGCAGGGCAACACCTTCGCCGGCCAAGATGGTGGCTACTGGATTCAAATCCTGACCGACCGGCCCACCATTGTGCCGCCGGCCCTCTACTCGGTCGCCGCCCCCCGCGACGTGGTAACATCCATCAACGCCCTTCTGGAACCGTGGAGCCAAGCCGATTCCCTCGACGACCCCCGCCTGCGTGCCATGCTTCGAGAGCGAGGCGTCACCCACATCTACATCGGCGCCAAGGGCGGCCACATGAAGCCCGAAAACCTCATCAACAGCCCTTACACGCGCCTGATCTACGAGAACGCCGGCGTGTACATTTTCGAGCTCGTGGACAATCCCCCAGAATCCTCTCTCAAAACGGCGATCACCTGTCCTTGGTGTCCGTCATCAGGTGGAGTCAACCATGAACCCACAGCCCACAACAGACCCAAAATCCGCCACCACTCTCGAACTCCCCAAAATCTTAGCCCGCTTGGCCCACCACACGGCGTTCTCGGCAGGCCGAGAACTGGCCCTTTCCCTCGTGCCCAGTACGGACCCCGATGAGATCCAACGGCGATTACACCTCACTGCCGAGGCCAGGCGTCTCCTGGCCACCAGGCCGGGTGCCACCGTTGGGGGTGCTCGGGACGTGCGCCCCCTCGTCGTGCAGGCCAAGAAAGCCGGCATCCTTCAGCCCAACGAGCTGTTGGACATCTGCCAGACGCTCAAGGCCGCACGCCATCTTCGCCGTATCATTCTCCACGGGCGAGACGAGTTTCCGGCCCTCTTCCACATTGCCGACCGCATCGAGCCCTGCCGTGCCCTCGTGGAGACCATCGAGGCCGCTGTTGATGAGGCCGGTACCGTGAAGGACTCGGCCAGCCCCGAGCTCCACCGACTTCGGCAGGAGCTGGTGACCGTCCACGATCGCCTCCTCGACAAACTTCAGCGCATCATTGCCAACCCCGACAACCAGACGTGGCTTCAGGAGCCCATTATCACCCAGCGGGCCGGACGGTACGTGGTACCTGTGAAGGTGGAACATCGGGGGCGGATCCGGGGCATTGTCCACGACCAATCCGCCTCGGGAGCCACTGTTTTTGTGGAACCGTTGGAGACCTTGGAGCTCAACAACCGATGGCGTGAGCTCCGGCTGGCCGAGGAACGGGAAGTGGAGCGCGTTTTGCGCGAGCTGAGCGCGCTCGTAGCCGAGAATGGCGATGAGATCACGTGGACGGTCGAGGCCCTGGCGCGCCTCGACCTCCACATGGCCCAAGCCAAGTACGCTGAGGAGCTTCGAGCCACCGAGCCGGAGCTCTCATCTCCTCTGGAGCGCGCGGGCCATACGCCCTACTCTGCTCCTGCGCCGGGCCCGCCATCCCCTGATTCCGCCCGAGCACGTTGTCCCCGTGGACATCTGGCTGGGCCCCGAGTTTCACGCTTTGGTGATCACCGGCCCCAACACGGGGGGCAAAACGGTTACCCTCAAGACTGTCGGCCTGCTCTGCCTGATGACCATGTGCGGCCTCCACATCCCGGCCGACGAGGGCTCCCGCATGCCCATGTTCGACAACATCTTCGCCGACATCGGCGACGAGCAGAGCATCGAGCAGAACCTTTCCACCTTTTCCGCTCACATGGCCAACATCATCCGCATCCTGGAGCAGGCCACTCCTCGCTCCTTGGTCCTCATCGACGAAATTGGGGCCGGCACCGATCCCGTGGAAGGGGCCGCCCTAGCCCAAGCCTTGCTCGCCTACGTGGTGGAGAAGGGCATAAGCACCATTGTGGCCACTCACTACTCGGAACTGAAAGTGTGGGCCCACACGGTCCCCGGCGTCCAAAACGCCAGTGTGGAGTTCGACGAGGAGACCTTGCGCCCTACCTACCGCCTGACCATCGGCTTGCCGGGCCGTTCCAACGCCCTCTCCATTGCCGAGCGGCTGGGTCTCGCGCCGGAGATCGTCGCCCGCGCGCGTCAACACCTTTCCCATCACGAGCTGGAGCTCGAAGCGCTCTTGGCCGACATCCGTGCGGCGCGCGAGCGGGCCGAGCGCGAAGCCCAGGCTGCCGAAGAGGCCCGCCGTCAGGCCGAAGCGTTGCGCGCCGAACTCCAGGAGCGGCTGGCCACCATCGAGCGCGAGCGCGCTGAAGTGATCAGCCGCGCGCGCCGGGGAGGCCCGACAGGAAGTGGAGGCCGTGCGCACCCAGCTCCGCCAAGTCACTCGCCAGTTGGAGCGCTATGGACAGCGTGTGGCTGAATTGCGCACCATGCGGGACACTTTGCGTCGCATTGAACGGGACCACTTGGCCCCTGTGCGCCCACGAGCACAGCAAAAGGTATCGCCTCCACCGATTCAAGTGGGCGACCGCGTGTGGGTGCCCGCGTTGGAACGCGAGGCTCACGTGGTGGCCCTCCACGGCAACGAGGCTGAGGTGGCCTCCGGTGCCTTTCGCCTGCGCGTGCGCGTGGAGGAACTCGAGCGGCGTGTTGAGGAGAAGCCAACCTCACCATCGCTGCCCACAGGTGTGCGCCTCGTGCGCCGCCGAACCACCCACCGTCCCCCCAGCGAACTCGACCTGCGCGGCCAGACGGTGGAGGAGGCCCTCGCGGCCTTGGATGAGTACTTGGACCAGGCATATACAGCCGGTTTGCCCTCCGTGCGCGTCATTCACGGCAAGGGCACCGGTGCGCTCCGACGCGCCGTGCGCGAGATGCTAGCACATCACCCCCTAGTGATCTCCTTTCGGCCCGGCGACCGCTATGAGGGTGGCAATGGGGCGACGGTGGTGGAATTGGCCCGCCTGTCGTAGGGTCCCAAGGGACACGTCGAGTGTCATCAGCAGTGTTCCGGGCTGGAGCTGGAGAGAACTTTCTGACAACACCGTGGGTAGCAGAAGTAGCACGATGAGGAGGAGAGGTATGTCCATGAACTTGCCGTGCGATCCCAACGTTGTGCTCAACTGGACGTGGGAGGATGTTGCTCCCTATTACCAGGATCTACAACGCCGGCCCCTCACGGCCGAGACGGTGGAAGCGTGGCTTGCCGACTGGTCGGCTTTGGCTGACCATCTCTCCGAGCAATATGCTCGGCTCTATGTCGCCACGACTCTCAACACCGCGGACGAGGAGGCCGAGCGACGGTACAAGGCCTTCGTCAAGGAGATGATGCCCAGAGTCAAGCAGGCGGAGCACCATCTGAGACGCCGACTGCTGGAAAGTGGGCTGCGGCCGGTGAACTTCGAATTGCCCATGAAGCGAATGGAGGTCAGTGTGCGCCTCTTCAGGGAGGAGAACATCCCGCTCATGGTCGAGGAGCGCCACCTGACCAACGAGTACAACAAGATTACCGGTGCCCAGACGGTCGAGTGGGAGGGGGAGGAGCGCACACTGCCCCAGATGCGCCCCCTGCTGCAGGAACTCGACCGGGCAACGCGCGAACGGGCGTGGCGGGCTATGATGGGGCGCCAGCTTGCCGACCGTGAGGCACTCAACCACCTGTGGCAGAGATTGCTTGACGTGCGCGTCCGCCAGGCGCAGAACGCCGGCTGTGCCTCGTACCGTCACTACCGCTGGCAGCTCATGGCCCGTTTTGACTACACGCCTGAGGACTGTTTCACTTTTCACAGGGCCATTGCGGCAGTTGTCGTCCCTGCGGCCCAACGCCTCTACGAGCGCAGACGCCAGCGCTTGGGAGTGACCGCCCTGCGCCCGTGGGACTTACACGTGGACCCCGACGGCCGTCCCCCTTTGCGCCCCTTCACCACGGAGACAGAGCTCGTGGAGGCAGCCACGCGCATTTTTCACCGGGTTGATCATACCCTGGGTGGGTACTTCGACATCATGCGCCAAGAGGGCTACTTGGACTTGGCCAGCCGGAAGGGCAAGGCGCCGGGTGGTTACTGCATGGACTATCCCGTTTCCCGCCGCCCCTTCATCTTCATGAACGCCGTGGGACTGCAACACGATGTGCGTACCCTCATGCACGAGGCAGGCCATGCCTTTCACACGTTCGAGTCCTTTAGGCTTGCCCTACGCTCACCAGCGGGAAGTGGGCATGGAGTTCGCCGAGGTGGCCTCTATGGCCATGGAGTTGCTCTCATCACCCTACTGGCGTCGGGATGAAGGCGGATTCTACACCCCTGAGGAGTATGCTCGCGCTCGCATCGAGCATCTGGAGAACATCGTGCTCTTTTGGCCCTACATGGCCGTGGTGGACGCTTTCCAGCATTGGGTCTACGAGCACCCCGACGAGGCCCGCAACCCTGACGCCTGTGATGCCACGTGGGCCACTCTGTGGGACCGCTTCATGCCGGGCGTGGACTGGAGCGGTCTCGAGGAGATCAAGGCCACAGGATGGCACCGCAAGTTGCACATCTTTGAGATCCCCTTCTACTACGTGGAGTACGGCTTGGCTCAGCTCGGAGCAGTACAAATCTGGGGGAACGCCCTTGAGGATCAGGCCGAGGCTGTGCGCCAGTACCGCGCGGCGCTGGCCTTGGGGGGGCACACGTTCCTTGCCCGCACTCTACGCGGCGGCCGGTGCTCGCTTTGCCGTCGACATCGAAACCGTCAGGCGAGCTGTTGACCTCATCGAGGCTCAATTGGACCAACTTTACGCCCTGGTCACCCCAATAGCGTAACCGTGTTTGTGGGGCTGGGGGCACCATCAGCGCGGCGCCCTCGGCCCTACACCACCTCGAACTCACAGGAGATGATCATCACGTCAGGACGTTCCCGCTCCAGCCAGGCAATGGCCTGTTCCAGAACCCCGCGCGCGTACGTGCCGTTGCTGTTCACGGTGACCACACAGATAGCCGCGGCCCCGGCCACGTTCTGGAAGTCCACCTCGGCCACAGCCACATTGAACCGTTGCCGCATGCGCGCGAGAGCTGACTTGAGAATGCGCCGCTTCTCCTTCAGCGTGCGTGAGGGCAAATCCAGTTCGATCCAGCAGGAGACGATCATGGCCGCTCGCTAGAAGAGCCCCTTGGTCATTCCCCCGTCCACCTGGATGGTGACGCCGGTGATAAAGCTGGCTCGTTCCGAACAGAGAAAGGCAATGACATCGGCCAACTCCTCCGGGCGTCCTAAGCGCTGCATGGGAATGGGCGCAGCCCAGCGGGCGCGTGCCTCCTCCGGCGAGATGCCTTCCTGGTGCACAGCAGCCTCCATCAACTCCTCAATGCGCGGCGTCGCAATGGGCCCTGGCCCCACGTTGTTCACAGTGATACCCTTGGACGCCAACGCCGTACTTAACGTCTTCGCCAAGGCCACCAGCGCGGCCCGAGTGGCGTTGCTCAATACCAAGGTGTCTATTGGCTGCTTGACCGAGATCGAGGTGATGTTCACAATCCGGCCCCAACCGGCGGCTTCCATGTGGGGCACAGTCAGGCGAATCAGGCGCAGAGCCGAGAAGAAGACTTGATTGAAGGCCGACCACCACACCTCGTCAGAAAAGGAGAGGGGAGACCCCGCTGGCGGGCCGCCCGTGTTCGTCACGAGGATGAGCGGCGGGCCAAGTTCCGCCGTGGCCGTGCTCACGAAATGTTGAATCTCCTCAGCCCGAGTGAGGTCGGCCACAACAGGCAACACCGTGGCGCCTGTTTCGGCCGCAATCTCCTCGGCAGCTTGGCGGATACGTCCCGCGTGGCGAGAACAGATGGCCACCCGAGCACCCTCCTGGGCCAGCCGGCGTGCTGTTGCCTTGCCGAGCCCGCTGCTGGCCGCTGCCACCAACGCCACTTTTTCGGCAATGCCCAGATCCATGTCTTCCTCCTAAGGTGTTGTGGTCTGCGGGCGGCGTGTCCTCTACCGGCTGGCCAACACTTGGACAAAGGCCCGTTCGATCGCGTCGCGGCCTGGCCAGCCCGAGACGTTGGCAAGCACGGTACCATCGTCATCGATCAACACGAACGTGGGCACGCCACGCACCCGGTACTTGCGCAAAAAGGGGCGGCTGGCGCTGTGGTCCACGTTCATGCGAATCACCGCCAGCCGCCCTCCAGCTACCTGCGGAAGGGCCTGCAGTTCGGCCCCTGCCTGCTGACACACCGGGCACCACTCAGCGTAGAAGAACACTACCGCCGGACGGCCGAGGCGACCTGCTTCCGCGGCCTTCAGGGCA
Source organism: Ardenticatenia bacterium (assembly GCA_030949995.1). Taxonomy (GTDB): domain Bacteria; phylum Chloroflexota; class Anaerolineae; order Ardenticatenales; family Ardenticatenaceae; genus WFWG01. The sequence goes on along the minus strand of JAUZRY010000099.1, from coordinate 1,957 downwards.
GCCGGATTGGTCTCTGATGACCAATCCAGCGGGGGCGGCGGCTCATCTTGGGAGGCAGAACGGGGGGCAAACCACGTACATGCCACGACAACTAGGCCCAATGTGCTCAGAACCAACACAACCGCGCGTCCACGCTGCATGATACCCTTGTTCCAGCCCATCGGACCTCACTCGTGTTGCGGCTGCTGTCGGATTTCGCCATACAGGGGGAAAAGGAGGAAAGTTGGACTGCTGAAACTCCTCCACCATAATAGCACAGAGTATCTTCCACTGCCTAATCCGACGACGGTCACCGGTTGCCTTTCCGGGGGGGACAATGGTATCATTAGCCTTGCACGTAGGCCCTGCACGCAAAAACGAGAAGGAGGAGAAGGACGTGGCGGTGCGGCCGGTGCGACACAAGTTCACAGTGGAGGAGTACCACAAGATGGCCGAGGCCGGCATTCTCTCCGAGGACGACCGGGTGGAGCTGATTGACGGGGAGATTGTGGACATGACGCCTATCGGCAGCCGACACGCCGCATGTGTGAACAGACTCAACCGGCTTTTCTCGTTGACGTTGCAGGAGAGTGCTGTGGTAAGCGTACAAAATCCTCTTCGTCTTGGGGAGGTGTCCGAGCCGCAGCCGGACGTGGCGCTGTTGCGCCCCCGGGAGGACTACTACGCCTCGGCCCACCCTGGGGCGGAGGACGCGTTGCTGGTGGTGGAGGTGTCGGAGAGCACAGTCTCGCAGGACCGGGCACTGAAAGTGCCCCTGTACGGGCGCCACGGGGTGGTGGAAGTGTGGGTGGTGGACGTGGAGGGGGAGGTGGTGGAAGTCTACCGTGAACCGTCGGCGGAGGGATACAGGGTGGTGATGCGGGCGGGGCGTGGGGAGGAGCTGCGCCCCCAGCTTCTGCCGGAGCTGGTCGTGTCAGTGGAGGCCATCCTGGGGCCTGCGGCCGAGGAGGAGGACGGGTGAGGTGCGGGCCTGGGCGCCGTGCTGGAGGGAGGTGAACGATGGCGGTGCGGCCGGTGCGACACAAGTTCACAGTGGAGGAGTACCACAAGATGGCCGAGGCCGGCATTCTCTCCGAGGACGACCGGGTGGAGCTGATTGACGGGGAGATTGTGGACATGACGCCTATTGGCAGCCGACACGCGGGCACGGTGAAACGCCTTGTGGCCCTCTTCATCCCCGTGCAGGTGGCTGGAAGAGCTATCTTGAGCGTGCAAGATCCTCTTCGTCTTGGGGAGGTGTCCGAGCCGCAGCCGGACGTGGCGCTGTTGCGCCCCCGGGAGGATCTACTACGCCTCGGCCCACCCTGGGGCGGAGGACGCGTTGCTGGTGGTGGAGGTGTCGGAGAGCACGGTCTCGCAGGACCGGGCACTGAAAGTGCCCCTGTACGGGCGCCACGGGGTGGTGGAAGTGTGGGTGGTGGACGTGGAGGGGGAGGTGGTGGAAGTCTACCGTGAACCGTCGGCGGAGGGGGATACAGGGTGGTGATGCGGGCGGGGGCGTGGGAGGAGCTCTGCGCCCCAGCTTCTGCCGGAGCTGGTCGTGTCAGTGGAGAGCCATCCTGGGGCCTGCGGCCGAGGAGGAGGACGGAGTGAGGTGCGGGCACAGGCGCCGTGCTGGAGGAGGTGAGCAGTGGCGCAGCGCCGGCGCGGTGCGACACAAGTTCACAGTGGAGGAGTACCACAAGATGGCCGAGGCCGGCATTCTCTCCGAGGACGACTCGGGTGGAGCTGATTGACGGGAGATTGTGGACATGACGCCTGGCCTGGCAGCCGGCTTACGCGGGCGCGTGTGGAACGCCTTGTGGACCAGTCTCTTCATCCCCGTGCAGCGCAGGCTGGAGAGGGCCGATCGTTCAGCGTGACAAAACCCCTTCAAGTCTTGAGGAGGGCGTCCGAGCCGCAGCCGGACGTGCGCTGTTGCGCCCCCGGGAGACTACTAAGCGCCTCGGCCCACCCT
>JAUZRY010000098.1 GCA_030949995.1 Ardenticatenia bacterium | reverse complement strand
CAGCACGCATCCCAAGCAGAGGCCCAAGTAGGGAATCCCGCGCCGGCGGGCGTAGCGGGCCGCCAGAATTTTGCCCTCGATTCCCCGCTCGCCAAATCCCCCGGGAACGACGATGCCGTCCGCGTGGGCTAGCCGCTGGAAGACGTGTCCGTGTTCTAATTCCTCACTGTGAACCCAGTCGATTTCCACGTCCCGGTTATGCCAAAGGGCCGCGTGAATGAGGGCCTCGCGCACGCTGATGTACGCGTCTTCAAGTTCCACATATTTGCCCACCACGGCCACACGCACGGCCGGCTTTTCCTGGCGCAGCCGTTCCACCGCGTCAGCCCAATCCCGCAAGTTCGGCGGATGCACCTGAGGACACAGGTTCAGCTTCTCCACCACTAAGTCGCCGAGGCCGGCCTCCTCCAACATAAGGGGCACTTCGTAGATGCTGTTCGCGGTGAGGATGGGAATCACGGCACGTGGTTCCACGTCACAGAAGAGGGACACTTTGGCGCGAATACCCTCGTCAACGGGATAGTCTGAGCGCAATCCGATAATGTCGGGCTGGATGCCGGCCCCACGGAGCTCGCGGACACTGTGTTGTGTGGGCTTGGTCTTTAACTCCTTGCTGGCGGCCAAGTAGGGAAGCAGGGTCACGTGAAAGTAGAGCACGTTGTGTGGCCCCACGTCCTTGCGCATCTGGCGCACGGCCTCCAAGAACGGCTGCCCCTCGATGTCGCCCACGGTTCCGCCGATTTCGACAATGGCCACCTCGGCCTGTAACTTCTGGGCCGCGAGGACAATACGGCGCTTGATCTCGTTCGTTACATGGGGCACCACTTGAATGGTGCCGCCCAGGTAATCGCCCCGCCGTTCCTTGGCAATGACCTCTTGATAGACTTGCCCGGTGGTGACGTTGTTGAGCTGTGAGAGGTTCTCGTCAATGAAGCGCTCGTAATGGCCCAAGTCCAAGTCCGTTTCGGCACCGTCTTCAGTGACGAAGACTTCGCCGTGCTGATAGGGAGCCATCGTGCCCGGGTCCACGTTGAGATAGGGATCTAATTTCTGGATGGAGACGCGAAAGCCTCTCGCCTTCAGCAGCCGACCAAGGGAGGCAGCCGCGATGCCCTTGCCAAGAGAGCTCACGACACCGCCGGTGATAAAAATGTATTTGGTGTTCATGTGTGCTCACTATCCTCCTGCGCAGTTTGACGAAGCTAGAAGAGGCCACCAGACGCTATCACCCGATCACCCGTCTCTTCACCACCACCGTGGATGGCCGTGTGCGCCTTTGCTATGCCGGTGTTCGCCCGCCGCCAGCCACCATCGGTTTTTTCTGTACACAACCGCGATTACACATTTTAATATCATTGTTGGCCTTTTCTGTTTTGTTCATTTAACAAACCAGCCATCATTATTCGCACCCAATCATAAACGTGCCCGAAGCTCTTGTCAAGTTTACAAGGAGACAAGAGGGCCACATCTCACTCTCCTTCCCGGTCACTTCCAGTTTCAGGCAACAAGAGCACAGCGCCGCCGGTGAGATGCTCGGGCAGAGCGGGCCAGAGTTGCCACCGCCCATCCCAGTACCCCACAATGCCCACTACCGTTTGGAGCTCACCCTGTTCCAGCCACGGGCGGCGCAGGCCGGTGGTACGTCGCAAGAAGATTTCCACCTCGGCCCCTGTCCCCGTTCTCAGGGTCCACGAGGCGCGCTGCCACTCCACCACCGTGCCGGTCACACTCACCAGACGCGCGGCCACATGGGCACTCAATTGCTCCACGGCCAACGGCCGGGGCGCTGGTCCGCGTTCAAGGAGGCGCACGTCCTCGTGCCCGTTGATCCGCACCTCCAACTCGCCGCGGTACTGCCCCACCACGCCGGTGAGCTCCACCCGGTCTCCCGGGGCCACGTCTGGAAGCTCACCGCGCCGGACGTAGATCTTCAGGCCAGCTTCACCGTCCTGGACGTAGAAAACCCGTTTGCCCAACACACCGGGCGGCACGCTGACCACGCCCCACGTGATGACGCGGGTGCCTACCGGTTGTCGGCGAACGTCGGCCGGGGGAAGGCGCCGTGGCCCTTCGACAGGTGCGGCCGGTGGGATGCTCGATTCACCGTCGCCACGGGGCGAGGGCGTTGGGCGTAGACGGGGCATGTTGGGAGCACCGGGCGTCACAGCCCAATCGGCCTGGAAGCCGCCGGCGCCGTCGTTTGAGAGGCTTTGGTCGACAGGCAGGCGCCCAAAGGCAACGCGGTCAACCAAGGTGCCATCTCGGGCGAAGAGGCGCACCTCGTCGCCGGCGTCATTCAGGGCCACGCCCGTGCGGCTCCTGTGGAGCACCAAGTACCCCCGTGGTGGAATCAGCGTGCCCGTCGGCAGGCGATAGGGCCGGCTGCCGCCGTCGCCGTCGTCCAGCAACCACCCGGCCAAGCTCACCGGCTCGTCAAGGGGGTTGTAGAGCTCGACCCATTCGTCCTCAGACGAGAGCACGCCGTCACCGTTCCAGTCCACTTGACGGGGCGCGGGGAGCACTTCGTTCACCCGCACGGGAGGCGGGCTCCACGTGCCACGCACCCAAATGGGGCTGGACCACGCCACTTGGCCGTCGGCCTGAACGGCCTGGGCGACGAAGATGTCACCCGGCCTGGCCGGGACTTCCACCTCGCGGGCGACAGGTTCAGCGTCCGGCACCAGCCGGTCCCGAAAGATCGGCGCCCCGTTTCGCCAGAGCGCAAGTTCCAGGGGCTCTCGCTCCCGGTCGGCCACCATCAGCGTGAACCGGACGGCGCCGGGGTCGATTGCCCCGCCCATCCAGACCTCGCCAGCACGAAGCACCAGGGCCAAGGACGCGTCCTCCGTGCTGAAGGCGCGCCGCGAGGCAATGGCCTCGATGAGAGCATCGGGCGTCAGCGCGCGGGCCAACAAGCCCGTGCGCAGCTCGCCATCAGCTCCCCAGTCGGGCGTTTGGGTGTCCAGATTGCCGGCCGCGCCCACGCGCCAGCCCTGCCACAGAGCGCGCCAGTAGGCGTCGGCGAAGCGCAACGGCGTGCCCCCGCCGTTGGCCACTTCCAGCAAGGCCATTTGGGGGCGCACATTCGGAGGGGCTGCCTCGAAGTCCGTCAAGTGACCCTCGAATGGGTGGTTGAACTGGGCCAATGCTTGGGGTTGGGTGGCCAGCCAGGCGTAGAAATCAGCCAGCGTATCGCCTTCGGGCGCTTCGCGGCTCAACACCTCATCGGCCACGAACACGTTGATGTGTCCCTCTTCTTTCCCCGTCCACTCGAAGGCACGCAGGGCCACAAACGTTTCCGGGACTGTGGCTGCCCGGGCAGCGTCACCGGTGCGCTGCCACTCCTCGGCCGTAAACCAGTGGCTGTGATCGCTGAGGGCCATGAAGTGCAACCCGTTGGCCCGTGCTACGGCGTAGGCCAAGGGGGGTGGACCGCTGCCGTCGCTGTAGGTGGAGTGGGCGTGGAGCGTGCCCCAGTAGGCGCGGAATGGGCCGAACGCGGGCGCAGGCGGGGGTGGAGGAAAGGCCCGCGGGCCCTGTAGCGGGCGACCTGGTGACGGGGGCGCGTAGACCAGGAGATCGTTCAGGTGTAGGCTTCTGCTCTCAGGCAGGCGGTGCAGGGAGCGGGGAGCCGGCGCAGTCACGTCATGACCCGTGCGGCCGATGGCCACGAAGTCACCGTGACGGTAGGCTAGGGCGTCCACAATTCGGTTGAACCAATCCACCAGCACCACCTCGTCGCCACTGTTGTTGAGGGCCCAGCGACCGCGCCCCCACGAGGGGTCGCGGGGCAGGGTGGGCACGTCAGGCGTGTCTTCCTCGGGTTCCAGCTCAGCGTCGGGCCACACCCCGAAGCGGGCGCGAAAGGCCGCGGCGTCCCGCGCGATCACAAGCGTGCTCCCCGGCCCGAGCACCCAGTCAGCGGGGAAGCGGTAGAGCCCTTCAGCCACTCCGGCCACTTGGGCGTCGCCCACTCCCCACCCGGACAGCCTCACCGGGATTGTCCCAGGGTTGTAGATTTCCACGAACTCGTCGCCGTCGCCTGGTTGGGTGCCGTCGTAGAGCACCTCGCTGATGACCAGGCGTTCCGGGAGCGCCGGTGTGGGCGTTGTGCGCGGCGTGGGCGTCACGGTGGGGGAGGCCGTGGCCGTGGGCGTAGGTGGGGGGCGGTTCGGGGCACCTGGGCTCGGCGGCCAATCAGCGTGCCAGGCGCCACGTTCGTCCCGGCTGAAGCTGGCATCGGGGGCCAGGGCGGGCAGCGTGACGGCATCCAGCACCTGACCGTGGGGTCCCAAAAGGCGCACTTGATCGCCGTCGTTGTTGAGACGCAGGCCGGTCTCGGCCTGAAAGAGGAGCATAAATCCCCCAGGTGGCACGACGGTGTTGGCCGGCAGCGTGTACGGCCGACTTCCTCCCGGCGCATCGTCGAGCTGCCATCCCCCGAGGTCCACAGGGGTGCCGCTGCCGTTGTAGAGCTCCACCCACTCGTCAGCCGCGGAGGGTGTGCCGTCGCCGTCCCAGTCCACATTTCTCGGCACGCTGAGCACCTCGTTAATGACCACGCCCAAGGGCAAGGCAGTGGCCGTAGGGGTGATCGAGGGCGTTGGCTCCCGGGTGGCGGTGGGGGGCAAAGGCGATGGTGTGGCCGTGGGCGTTGGCGACGGCGTGGGGACGGACGTTGGCGTTGGGTATGAGGTGGAGTTGGGCGCTCTTGGTGTGCCCACAATGGGGTTTCCGGCCGCATCGACGCCGTTGATGTGGAGTCCGTCGTTCGTTGCCCACGTGGCCGGGCGCTCGGGGTCGAGGCTCACCCGCTCCATAGTGGCCCGCACGGCCGCATCGCCCGCCGGCCAACCGCCGCCCCCGTCGGCGCGGTCCACGACGGTGCCGGACGGGTCCACCAGCTCAAGCACCTCGCCCTCGTTTTCCAAGCTGCCGGTATAGAGGAGATCAGCCGACACATCGGCCACGGTGGAGTCATCTGTGCGCTCCAGCAGGAAGAAGGCGTTGGGGGCGATGGTGCCGCTGAGGCTGATGACGGGCGTCCCATCTTGGGCGCGGAGGCCCCAACCGTCGAGCGTCACCGGGAAGGAATTGGGGTTGTACAGCTCAACCCACTCGTCATTGGGGCTGGCACGGGTGCCGGCCCAAGCAACTTCAGAGATGAGCACGGCCCGGCCCGACCAAGGCGTGGGAACAGGCGTCGGCGACGGCATCACTGTGGCTGTGGCCGTAGGTGTGGGTGTGGACGTGACCGTCGGTTGCGGCGTGGGCGTGGGCGTGGCCGTGGGCGCCCCTGTCGGCGTGAGTGTGGGCAAGGGGGATCGTGTTGGTGAAGGCAGCACCGTTGGCGTCGGAGTCACGGTAGGGAATACCGTGACCATCGGCGTGACACTTGGCGTGAGCGTGAGGGTGGGAGACGGCAAGGAGGAGACTCGGCCAAACCAGAGCTCATCGCAGAGCAGTGGTTGAGCTGGTGACGGGGTGTTCACAAACGTGTAGCAAGTCACCTCAGCTTCCACCGCGTCCGGGGGCGCTGTCAGCGGCCCCAACACAAGGCGCTGGTATTGGGGGGAACGGGCGGGAGCATCCACGGCCACATACCCTCCCAATGGCCCAGCGGTGCCGTGCCACCGCACCTGCAGCCGGGCGTTGGAGAGCGCATTGTCGTTCCAGAGCACCCAGCCCGTAAGCTGGTAGGCTACATTGGGCGTGACCGGGACCCGCTGCCAGAGGCGTACCCACCCGCTGGCGTTGCTCTTTGCGAGAGCTGCCGCCTGAGCGCCGCCGTACGCTGTCGGCACAAGGGTGACTTGCGCGGTGCTCGGGGAGAACGACCACCCGGAGAGGTCACTCTCGAAGCCCGGATTTGTCAACAGATTGGCCGGCTGAGCGCCCACACGCGAAACCACCATACCCACCACGAGCACGAGAATCCACCAGCGCCATGTCCAGAAGCGCCTTTCCATGCCTCCTCCTCGGGGTCAACCTGTGTGTGCCTTGGGGTGCCAGGACAAGCCCAGCGTCAGGACCGCAGGGGCCACCAGGGATAAGCATCCTATGACTGACGGCCAGTTCTGTACACCTGAATAATGAGCACCTGGGGAGTGAGAGCAACAATTGGCGCCATTGTAACTGTGCTGGTGGTGGCCTGCGGGGTGCCGGCCGCGCCGTCGCCGACGGCCACGCCCGCGCCCACGGCCACCCCTCTGCCCACCTCCACGCCCGCGCCCACGCTCACCCCCGTGCCCGACCCCCTGGCCCAGGCCCTCGCCGAGCGTGGCCTCCAGCTTGCCCCCACCACCCTCGAGGCCCTCTAAGGAACAAGCTCCTGAAGTATTTGCCCTCCTCCAGGACAGCGCCCGCCTCAACCCACGGCTCCCTGAACTCCTGCGCCAGGGCCTACAACCAGGCGGCAAAATGCGCCCACAGGAGCTCTCAGAGACCCTCCTCAATGCGACAGAAGGTGACCTTGACGCGCTACCTCCCCAACTGACTTACTATGTGGATGACCACGGCAATGTCCTTTGTCATACCCCCCAAGAAGTTGAAGCCATTATGGCTCACATCCAAATATGAAAGGACATATCAGACAGCCATAAGTTCTTATCTTTCGAAAGAAACCTCGAAGAGTTTCTATAGAAAAACAGTCTTGCCACAAGGCGTGCAAGCTATGCTAAATGAAGGAGGAAACATCGTGGTTTTTGGGGAAAAAGTCAGCTTACTTTTCCCCAATGCCCCAAGGGGTAAGCGTTGGGAAAACGCCTTTGTTTTTTCAAGTACTTGGCGATCATCGATAAATATAGCAGAGGAGGATGGATTTGTCTACTCAGTTCCCCTACTCTATGTTGGTCGTTTTGGCATAGACATAAGCATAATGTCTGAATTCATTGATGATCTGTATTTTACTTATGTTGAAGACGAACAAGGCAACATCAAACTTGTTCCTATGATTGTGCTCAACAAAGAGTCAGGCTTGGGCGGTGTATTTCAAGTCAATGAAAGCAGAATACAGTTACCATCTGTGAGAATGTACAACCTAGAACCACCGTCATACATAACGCAAAAAAGGTGAAGAAGTAATAAACCCGCTCTTCACCAACCTTGAGATTGGCAAAGAAACCAAAGTGTTTTCATTCGTTGTGAATGACCCGAATAAACTTGTGGAATTCTTAATTACTCCTCTGTTTGAAATAACAACAGGCTTCTACCACGCCACTGATCCGCGCACAGGGGAGGTGAGCAATGTAGCAGTGCTGCTTACAGGCGTGGACAAAGAGGCTGAGCAGCGGTTGAGCCAGAACGAGTGGAATATGCTCAAAACTGCGTTTGAAAATCTAGACTCCTCGCCTGAACCCACATTCCGCACCTAACTGGTGTCCATAGCATTTTTCCACGTTGGGGCCAAGGAGCCGAAGGATTTGGCGGTGGACCGGTTTCAGGGTCAGAACCTGCTGCTGACCCCCCCTCTGGAGTGCGGATCAGCAGCAGGTCGATTCCCGCAAACATCTGAAAAACGCGGCGCATCGGCGAAGAACCACGGGGCTTTCAGAAAGCGGAACCCCCGTTCCGGCCCCACCCCTTTGCCCTTTGTAGGCCGACAGCATCTCCTCCGCCGGCAGACGGTGCGCATCCCGTTCGTTGGTCGCCAAGATGAACTTACCCAACCGGCGTTCGGCCTGGGCAATGGCCTCAGGACACTCCACGACCTCCCCCCTGCAAGCGCCATCCCACCCTCTCGGGAACCGCTCCCGAGGCCGGACGTCCCCTCCGGCCGTAATGGGCCACTTCCCGAAGACTGGCCTCTACCCGGTGATACGCCAACTTCTGAGTCAGTCGTTGAATGGCCTCTTCCGCCACCTCGCGAGAGGGAAATTCCCGACGCAGCCAACCCTGCCAGGCTTTCTCCGCCTCCTTGCGCTCTTGACGAATCCGCTACCTTCCCGTTCGGCCGGCACCATCTCCTGGGCCGACACCTCTTCCACCAGCGCTCGCGCCAGGCCGACTCGTTCGGGAACCCGGGTCAACCACTTCACCTCTGCCAGGCGCTGTATGTTCGCCTGGGTGTAGAGGGCACTATCCGCCACCAGGTAGGGCATCTCCCCGTCCCGCAGTTGGGCCATGTAGGCTTCCACCACCTGGGGAAAGACCCGGCTATCCGAGGCGTTGCCGTCCAGAGCCTGAATCCACAGGGGAAGGGCCGAGCGGTACCCGGTCAGCAGCGCCACCACCACTTGTTTCAGGTCGGGCCGTTTATCTCGAGAGTAGCCGTGGGTGATGCGCACGACCTCCGGCTCCTCCGGTCGTTCATATTCCCCCTCTACGCTGAGCGAGGTGCTGTCCACATGGACGAAGCGATGCCGGATGCCAAAGAGGCGCAGAGCGTGGGAAGCCACTTGGGCGAAGACCTCCGTGAGCCCGGCCTCATACAGGATGTCCAGGGCCCGCCCCAGGCTGTCATCGTTGAGCATCTCGGGCGTCAATCCCGGACGCAACAACCGGTCCAGCGGCTTGTTGGCGAAGAATTCAGGGGGCAGGTAGAGAGGGCGTCCCACAAAGCCCAAGGCATTCAACACCATCGCTTGCACGGCTTCCCCCACGCTGACCAAACGCTCCCTCGGCCCCACGATGCGGTCGATCTGACCTGCCAGATCGATCTCCCGACAGATGCCCGCCACAATGCCCAGATGATCCAACCGTTGTGTTGCATATGTGATCTGTCCCATCCTGCGCCTGTGAGGACGGGTGGTGCGCACGTGGCTGCGGGGCAATCTGGCCTACGAAGGCGGGCGTGTGGTGGCCCCTCCCGGCTCAGGGCGCAATGTGCGCGCCCGCTGATCAACCAAGGCAGACAGGATTGCAGGAGAGATGAATGCACAGGTGCTCGTCGAGCAACCACATTCCCTCTTCCAGGGGCTGCCGGGCCCAACTCCTTCTACGGCCAGGACATTCTGGCCGTCTCCCGGTTCAACCGGCATAAATTTTGGAATACCTCTTCGCCCTGGCCGAACGCATGCGGGACGTTGTGGACCGGCATGGCGGCGTTGACTTGCTGAAGCATCGCGCGTTAGCAGCCATCTTCTACGAGTCCAGCACGCGCACGTCGTCCAGCTTCATTGCGGCCATGGAGCCTTGGGCGGCAGCGTCATCCCTATCACCCAGGGGGTTCAGTTCTCCAGCGTGAGCAAGGGTGAATCCTTGCCCGATACGATCCGGACGCTGGAACAGTATGCTGATGTCATCGTCCTCCGCCACCCGGAGAAGGGCAGCGCAGCGATCGCCGCCCACTACGCCGAGAAACCCGTTATCAACGCTGGAGACGGCCCGGGCGAACACCCCACCCAAGCTCTCCTCGATCTTTTCACCATCTTGGAGGAACTGGGCACCATTGACGGCTTGACTGTGGCCATGGTAGGCGATCTCCGCTACGGCCGCACCGTCCACAGTCTCACCGAGCTGTTGCTCAACTACGACGTGAAATTGCGTTTCGTCAGCCCGGAAATTCTCCGGTGCGCCCCTTGACACCTACGTCCTGAGCACTGAGGAGCAAGAACCACCTGTCAGCTCGTTCGGCAACGTCCGCTGGTTGTGCTCCCGTGCTGTAGCAGCGCACGCTGGCGAGGATGTCACGATTCCCCCCACATCTCAAACACCTCTGCCAGCCCGCTATGCCCTCGCTATAGCCGCCTGTGCAGGCAAAGTCATTCTCCCCACAACAGGGCCCGCGCTCTATGCACTCCCCCCTGCCCGCAGACAACCCAGTCCCACCTGAGCATGCAGTTAACCGGCGTGGGCGTGGGCTGGCCCGCTGGGGCTGTCGGCTGGGGCTGCGCGCCGTAGGGCGTGGGCGTGGGCGCCGGCTGGCTGCTGCCCCCACCTGATCCGCTGCCGCCGGAGGAAGGCGGTGGTGGCTGTGGAGTAGGAGGATTTTGTTCCCCTGGACACTCCTGAGTACACGAGGTGTCAGGATAATAGTCTATAATATTACCCGCAAAATCATAACAACACCCTAACCTACACTCGTTTTCACAACATACAGTCCTTGCGCATTGAGCGAATGTGCTATCAACAGCCCACAACAACCATACACCAAGAATCACGAAGAACAAGGTAAAGAATCTTCTCTTCATATTCCCATTATATACACTTTCTCGCATGCATGTCAATCAAAACTACACAAAACAAGGGTAATTGAGGGCTTTATTAGCCATCTGCTGTTGATCTTTGATCCCAGAGGCTTGCCAGAAGCTGGCTGTATCACTGGTACACAAACCCGCCCGGATACAAAGCAGGATTCCCAGCTTGCTCACCAGCACCTGGCACAGCCGGCGATACAGCAGGCAGCAGGCCTGGATAGAGCGCCCCTGCCCCTCCTAAAAGCTCGGAGCGCGCCATAAACTCCCTGAGCCTGGCTATGATATCCTCGCTTACAGCCTGAGCATAGCCCATAATCTCAGGATCTATGGTATACCCCTTTTCTCTGTAACCTTCTTTATTAATAATAGCACCCCATATCCCATCTCTGCCCCTAAAAGGCATCATGCGGAAAAACTGCTCCTCATAGCCTTGCACAAGCTCAACATCTCGAAAATTAGCTTCCTTATAATTAGGCCAAAAATCAGGCCGATATCCTTCGTGAAAGACGGTATACTCCACGCACATCAACACTTTTGGTTATTGGTATATTGCTTCAGGTGCTATTTTGAAAAGGTTAATATGCACAAGGCTGCTGCCTTCCTCAGCGCTTTCAGCAAAAACAAAGGTGCCAGGATATTGCAAGGCAAATGCTTCTGGGTACACATCAGAGGAGACATACGCGAGGTTGATATTCTGCCCAACCCCAAAGGCTTGGTTGACCAGCCCTGTCAGCAGCCCATATTCGGGCGAGGAGTATACATTTTCAAACGCAGTTTTGAGTATATTCCACTCGTTCTGGCCCAAACGCTGCTCAGCTTCTTTGTCCACGCCTGTGAGCAGCACTGCTACATTGCTCACCTCCCCTGTGCGCGGATCAGTGGCGTGGTAGAAGGAATAATTCGTTATTTCTCCCTCAGTCTGTGCAACAAAAAGATCCACTATTGCCCGTTCATCTTTTACAACTATTAATGATATTCTCACCCTTTCTTTCATTGGATTTTCAGCCTCAATTCCATCTAGTGTTATATACGGCTGAATATCTAAACGC
>JAUZRY010000097.1 GCA_030949995.1 Ardenticatenia bacterium | reverse complement strand
AGGGACGCATCTTCTTGCGCCACGGCCGCCATGTCTTGGACGCTGCCATTGAGGCCGGCAAACACGTCGAGGTGCCCGTGCGCACGATGATCCGCCTGGGGCGGAACATCGGCGAGACCATTATGAACACCGCGCGCGAGCGGCGGGCCAACTTGATGCTCCTGGGGTGGCCCGGCTACACCCACTCGCGCGATGTGGCCTTCGGTTCGGTCATCGACCTGATCAGCAAGAACCCTCCCTGCCACATGGCCGTGGTGCGCTTCCGCCGGCCCTGGGCGGCACCGCAGCGCCTCCTGCTGCCCTGCCGTGGGCGGGGAGCCAACGTGCGCCTGGCCTTTGCCCTGGCCCGTGACATCATCTCCTTTTACGCCCAGCCCCAACACGGGGGGCACGCCGTCGAGGTGTGTGCCCTCCACGTGATCACGCCCGGCCAGCCAGCCGAGGAGGTGGACCACTTCCGCCGCCAGATCAGCCACCTTGCTGAGGAGCTGGGCATTCGTGTTGCACGTGCTGGAGCAGGAGGCTGACAACGTGGTGACAGGCATCGTGAGCATGATCCGGCCCGACGACGTGGTGATCATGGGCGCCTCTGAACAGGGCGTCTTTGAACAGCGTCTCTTCGGCAACATTCCCGAGCACGTGATGCGCCTCTCGCCCTCCACCATCATCATGTGCAAAAGCTACCAGGGCGAGATGGTGAAGCTGGCTCCGACGGCTCCTGTTGCCCCAACCCGTCGATCTAAGTGACCCGAACTTGGAGGGCATCCGCCGCCCCGAGATCACACCGCCGAGGCCACCAAGCCCTCCGCCGGTGAGTAGCCCAGGTGTTTCGATAACAATGGTCCGCCTGGTCACGTTTGACGTGTACAGCGCGCTGGTGGACTTGGAGCGCAGCCTGGTGCCGGCGCTCCAAGCCCACTTGGGCTTGGGCGAGGCCCGTGCTCGGGCGTTGTTGGCTCTCTGGCGGCGCACCCAGCAGGCGGGCACGCTGATCAGCAACTCCCTGCTCAAGGGACGCGTGCCCTTCCGTCGCCTGACCAAGCAGCCCTGCACGAGGCCTGCACCATGACCTTATGTGAAAAATCTCAGTGGCGCGGTTTATAAGCCGCCTCAAATCGAAACTTTCAAGAGTGATATTCACCACCATTTTCCACTCTCGGAGAAGCCGCTGCCGCCTGGTTTGTGCGCTGCGTGGTGGAGGTGCGCGAGGACGCTATGGCTGGTTCTCAACGGTGACGACACCATGCTCCAGGCCCTCCCCACCTCCTGGAACGTGGCCTTTGACCACATCTTCTCCGGCGAACAGGCGGGCCCCCGCATCTGCCTCCCGCTGGAAGCAGCGGCGCTCATGTCACAGCGTGCTTCACGTGGCCGGCTCAGCCATCGACACCATGGGGGCTAAGGCCGCCGGCCTCCGGTGCTACTGGGCCAACCGCCGTGGCGCGCCCCTCTTCGACCCCACCTACGCGCCCGACCACATGGGGCCCGACCTGACCGGCCTGCTCGACATATTACTCCTCCCCCACCTGAAAGGAGGCAGCCGCTACCAAGCTCGTGTGTCTGGAGGAGAACCGCCAGCGTTCCCGGGAGCCACGACTTGACTCAAGATTACCTTTCACCTTGGACCGCGGCCCCCGGGGGCGGCCTCGGCTTCCGCCCCATGGAGCTGCTGCTCATCGGCGCCGCCGGCTGCACGGCCATGGACGTGGTGGCCCTGCTGCGCAAGATGCGCCAGGAGGTTTCTGCCGTGGAGGTGATTATCGAGGGCGAACGGCGCGAGGAGCACCCGCGCGCCTTCACACGCCTCCACCTCACGTACACTGTCCGGGGACGCAACGTGGACCGGGCCAAAGTGGAACGGGCCATCACCCTCTCCCAGGAGAAGTACTGCTCGGCCACAGCCAGCCTGCGCGGCGTGGCCGAGGTCACGTGGGAACTTCACTTGGTAAACAAGCCATGAACACGAAAATTTGCTACACCCCCATTGGGTTTGTCGAAAACGACTTCAACGAGTGGACCCCTGTGGAGACCCTGCGGGCCACGTCCATGCGCATTGTGCTCGATCCCAAGTGGGCGCCGGGGACGCTTGGCTTGGCGCCGGGCGATTGGATACTGGTCCTCTTCCACTTCCACCACATTGCCGAGGTGAAGCTCCAACTCCACCCCCAGGACGATCCCAACGTGCCCCTGCGGGGTGTCTTCGCCACGCGCACTCAGTACCGTCCCAACCCCATCGGCGCCACCGTCGCCCGCCTAGAGCGCGTGGAGAACGAGCACATCCTCCACGTGCGGGAATTGGACGCCCTCAACGGCACGCCGGTACTCGACATCAAGCCCTTTGTGGCGAGCTTCGACCGGCCCAAGGAGGAGTGAGCGGCGATGTCCAGAGAGGAGCCACCCCCCTCCGCCTATCACCTCTGTCCCGGCGTGCTCCACATTCACACCACCTACAGCGACGGCACTGGCCGCGTGAGCGACGTCGCCCAGGCCGCCAAGCGGGCCGGGCTGCGCTGGATTATCATCACCGACCACGACGACCTGCGCGCCGCCACCGAAACAGGCTGGTACGACGGCGTGGCCGTGTTGGCCGGCTACGAGATTACCCCGGAGCGCAACCACTACCTGGTCTGTGGCCTGGACGAGGTGATTCCTCACACCCTCCCCCCGGCCGAGTACGTCCGCCTCGTGGCCGAGAAGGGCGGGCTGGGATTCGTGGCCCACCCGGACGAGCAGGTGACCCACGAGTACACCCGCCCCTTCCGGTGGGACGACTGGAGCCTGCGCGGGTTCACCGGCATCGAACTGTGGAATTACATGAGCGAGTGGATCGAACGCTACAGCCGTCGCCGGCGTTATGTCAACTATTTCTTCCCCCAACTTGTCATCAAGGGGCCGACGCCGGCCACCCTGGCCTGGTGGGACCGGCTGGCCGTGGAAGGGTGGCGGCCCACGGGCGTGGTGGGCGCCGACGTGCACGCCACCAAGGTGCGTGCCCTGGGGCGCACGTGGGAAGTCTTCCCCTACGAGCGCGTCTTCCGCACGCTGACCGATTACCTCGTGCTCGACCGCCCGCTGGAGGCAGAGTTCACCGCGGCCGCGTCCCAAATCTTGGACGCTCTGCGGGCTGGGCGAGTGATCATGGCCAACCGCACGTGGGGCGAGGCAGCCGGAGTGCGCTTCGAAGCCCACCTGCCCGACGGCCGTCAGTTCACCGTGGGGGATGAGGTGCCTGCCGTTGCCCCAGTCACCCTCCTCGTTCACGTGCCCCGAAGGGCCCACATCACGCTCTACCGCAACGGGGTGCCAGTAACCCGTGTGGCAGGGCGAACAACGCTTCGCATGACCACCCACGATTCAGGTCACTATCGGGTGGAAGCTCGCCGGTGGGGGCACCTCTGGATCCTGACCAACCACATCCACCTGGGGGAGAAACATGAACGCTGAGGTGATCACCATTGGCACTGAGCTGCTCCTGGGCCAGATCGTGGACACCAACGCCGCGTGGATTGCTCGGCGGCTAGCCGAGGCCGGCGTCAACCTCTACTACACAACCACCGTGGGTGACAACCGCCGACGCATCGCCGAAGTGATCCGCCACGCCCTGGGGCGCGTTGACGTTGTGCTGACCACGGGGGGGTTGGGCCCCACGGTGGACGATGTCACCCGGGAGGCCATCGCCGATGTCACCGGCCGTCCCTTGGTGCGACGGCCCGAGGTGGTGGAGCACCTCGAGCGCCTCTTCCGGCGCATGGGGCGCGAGCCAGGCGAGAACAACCTGCGCCAGGCCGACGTGCCCGAGGGCGCCCGGGTGCTCTGGAACCCCATTGGCACGGCGCCGGGGTTCATCGTCCCCCACGGCAGCAAACAGATCATCGCCATGCCGGGGGTGCCACGGGAGATGAAGCGCATGATGGAAGAGCACGTCCTGCCGTTCCTTCGGGAGCTCGTGGGCTGTCCCGTGACCATTCGGAGCAAGGTGTTGCGCACTATCGGGGTGGGGGAGAGCGCGGTGGATCAACGCTTGGCCGATCTCATGCGCTTGAGCAACCCCACAGTGGGCTTGGCCGCCCACATGGGCCAGGTGGACGTGCGCATCACCGCGCGTGCCCCGGGCCCTCACGAGGCTGAGAGGATGATTGCCCACGTCGAACGCGAGGTGCGCCGGCGCATTGGCAGGTGGATCTACGGGGAAGGTGACGAGCGCATCGAGGAGGTGGTCATCCGCCTGGTGCGCCAGCGGGAGGAGACGCTGGCCCTCCTGGAGACAAACACCGAAGGGGCCATTGCCCACCGCCTTCAACAGGCAGAAGGAGACGACCAGGTGGTGATTCACGCCGAGGTGATACCCCCACCTGAGGGCAACCCAGACGACGCCCACGCCACCGCGCTGGCCACACGCCTCCAACGTCGCAGCGGAAGCACGTGGGCCTTGGTGGTGTGGGGCACGGCCGGTGAAGACGAGGGCTTCTACGGCCAAGACGTGGGCACCACCCTCATCGCGCTGGCCCGCCCTGGGGGAACGCCCGTAACTCATCGCTTGGAGCTCGGCGGCCGTGACGAACACAGCCGGCGTTGGGTGGCAAACCAGGCCCTCGACACCCTACGGCGGGCCCTGATGGCCATCTCATGAGACCGTGCTCAACGCCGCTCGCCTGATGCGCGGGAAGAGAGCCTCGAAGACGTTGACAATCTCCGGGTCGAAGCGACGGCCACGCTCCTCGCGAATGACGGCCAACGCCTCCTCGGGCGAACGCCGAGAGCGATACGGGCGGTCACTGGTGACGGCATCATACGTGTCGGCTACCATGAAGATGCGTGCCAGCAGGGGAATCTCCTGCCGACGCAGACCCTCTGGGTACCCGCTACCGTCCCACGCCTCATGGTGATAACGCACAACAGGGATGGCTTCGACCAGAAAGTCCACCGACTTCAAGATACGTGCGCCCCACACAGGGTGTTGCTTCATGATCTCCCATTCCTGTGGCGAGAGGGGAGCCGGCTTCTGGAGGATCGTGTCGGGCACGCCGATTTTGCCAATATCGTGCAACAGGCCACCCCGCCAGAGGTGTTCCAACTGTCCCTGATCCAACCCCAAGGCGGTGCCAATTTCCACGGCCAAGGTGGCCACGCGCACGGAATGCCCCTCAGTCTCGCGATCCCGCAAGTCCAGGGCCTTGCTCAGGGCCACGAGCGTGGCATCGTAACTCTTCCGCAGGAGCTCCTTGGCCTGGCGCAACTCCCGGTTCTTCTGGAGCAGAGTCGTGATCATCTGGCGGTCAGTATCCCGAAGGCGTCGGCTAATCTCCCGGATGAGATCCAAGGCGACTTGGGAACTGGCCGCCAACATGCGCTCGAAGCCCTCCCGGGAGATACGCAGCGCCCGTACGTGTGTCTCGGCGCGCACGGTTGCCGAGCGCACCGCCTCCTCAATGAGGGCCATTTCCCCCACAATCGCCCCTGGGCCACGCCTGGTAATCAGCAGCTCCTCGTCACCCAACTGTTTGAGGATGACCACGTGGCCTTCCTCGATAATGTAGAAACACTCACCCGGCGTTCCCTCTTGCATGATCGCCGCGCCCGGAGGAAACTCGTCGACGTTGGCCAAGCGTGCCAACTCGGCCAATTGGCTGCGCGAAAGGGGGGCCAACAGGGGCACCTCACTCAAGATGTGCACAAGCCGTCGCAGGCCATGCTGTTGATGGACACCGTGCGCATCATCGCCGTTCACCGAACTTCACTCCTTTCCGAACCCCTTCCCAGTGCCCACCCTCCATGAGCCCCCGTATTGCCGGTGTTGGCCATGCCGGCATTCAGTGGCGGAAATGACGAGTTCCCGTGAAGACCATGGCCATGCCAGCCCGGTCGGCAGCCCGGATCACGTCCGCGTCCCGACGGGAGCCACCCGGCTGAATAATGGCGGCTACACCGGCCTCGGCCGCCACTTCCACGCCGTCGGGGAAGGGAAAGAAGGCATCCGAAGCCAAGACGGCCCCCTCAGCCCGCTGGCCGGCCTTCTGCACGGCCAGCCGCACGGCGTCCACCCGGCTGGGCTGACCGATCCCCATGCCCACGGTGGCGATGCCTCCATCGGCCGGCCGTGCCAACAGCACAGCATTGCTCTTCACAGCCAACACGGCCCGCCAGGCGAACTCGAGCACTCGTGTTTCTTCTGCCGTTGGATGGCGTTCGGTGACCGGCCGCATGGTGATCGGCGTTTCCACGCCATCCCGTGTCTGGACAATAAAACCGCCGGGAATGGCACGCACGTCCAGCTCCGCTTCGGGGAACTGCAGGGGGGGCACACGCAGGAGCCGCAGGTTGGCCTTCCCTTTGAGGATCCCCAGGGCTTCAGGAGCAAAATCGGGCGCCAGGACCACTTCGGTGAAGAGCTGCGTGATCTCCCGAGCTGTCTCCACGTCGAGCGGTTGGTTGACGGCCACAATTCCGCCAAAGGCGCTCACCGGGTCGGACGCCAGCGCATGACGGTACGCGACGGCCACGTGGTCGTGGACAGCCATGCCACACGGGGAGGCGTGTTTGACAATGGCCACGGCTGGCCGGTCGAACTGGCTCACGGCCAACCAGGCGGCCTCGGCGTCCAGCCAATTGGTATAGCTCATGGCCTTGCCGTGGAGCTGTTCGGCGTGGGCCAACCCGCCGGCCCCGGGCCGGCGGTAGAGCGCAGCCTGCTGGTGGGGGTTCTCGCCGTACCGCAGCGTGGTGGCCTTCACGCCATGAAGGGTCAAGACCGGGGAAAAGCGCTCCTCAATGGGCATCACCTTGTGCTCCCGAACGCGGGCGGCCAGCCAGATAGAAATGGACACATCGTACCTCGCCGTAACTTGGAACGCTTTCACGGCCAACTGGGCCTTGAGCTCATCGTTCACGCCCCCGTGGTGGCGCAGCATCTCCACAATCAGCGCATAATCCTCAGGATCGCTGACCACGGTAACATGGTGGAAGTTCTTGGCGGCCGCCCGAAGCAAAGCCACACCGCCGATGTCAATCTGCTCAACGGCCTGTTCGAGCGTAATGCCCTGTTGGGCAACTGTGGCCTCAAAGGGATAGAGGTTCACCACCACCAGGTCAAAGGGCACGATGCCGTGGCGCATGAGATCTTCGGCATCACCGGGATGGTCGGGGCGAGCTAGGAGGGCACCGTGGACTGCGGGATGCAACGTTTTGACTCGCCCGCCCAGCATCTCGGGATACCCAGTCACCTCCTCGACCGGGGTTACCGGAATGCCGTTCTCCCTGAGAAGCTGGGCCGTGCCCCCCGTGCTGACGATTTCAACGTTCAGCTCCACAAGGGCGTGGGCCAACTCAACCACACCACGTTTGTCCGAGACGCTAATCAGGGCCCGTGAGATCATGGTCACCTCCTCCCTCCTGGTCTGATGTGGAACGATAGCGCCGGGCGAGTTCAGCCTCAATCTCGGCCCACGAAATGCCGTGCCATCTCAAGAGGACGAGCAGGTGATACACGAGATCGCCGACTTCGTAGATGACCTCAGCACGGGAGGCGTTCTTGCTGGCGATGATAGTTTCACCCGCCTCTTCGGCCACCTTCTTGAGGATGTTGTCCTGGCCGGCCTCGAACAAGGAGGCCGTGTAGGATCCCGGGGGGCGCTCTTGGTGTCGGCGTAAGATGACATCCTCAAGTTGACGCATTATACTCGCGCTCATTGGGTCCCTCCAAACACCACGTGGTTGGTTCGAGGCCATCACGCACGCGCGCGGCGGTGTCGACGCCGGCGGTGGGGCTCCACACGCCTGTCCCCATCACCCTGGCGAAAGATTAACCGCAAAGGGGTGCCCAGGAAGGGATACCTGGCACGAATGGTGTTTTCCAAGTACCGTTCGTAGCTGAAGTGGAGCAGGTCCACGTGGTTCACAAAGAAGACAAACGTGGGGGGATTCACATCGGCTTGGGTCACGTACCGGATGCGCAGTTTGCGCCGCCCCTCACTAGGGGGCGAATGACGGGCCACGGCGTCGGCGATCAGGCGATTGAGCTCGCCGGTGGGAAGGCGCACCAAGCGCTCGTCGTAGACCTTGACGGCCAGGTCAAGGCTCTTGCGGACGCGCTGGCCCGTCTTGGCCGAGACGAAAATGACGGGGACATAGTCCATGAAGTTGAGGGCGTGCCGCACGCGCTGCTCGTACTCCAGCATGGTGTAGGCATCCTTCTGCACCGCGTCCCACTTGTTGACAACCACAACGACGCTCTTGTAGGCTTCAATGATGTGCCCGGCGATGTGAGTGTCCTGGGCGGTGATGCCCTCGGTGGCATCCACCACGAGGAGGGCTACGTGCGCGCGGTCAATGGCCCGCAGGGCGCGCACGACGCTGTAACGTTCCACGCCCCGCTCGATGCGCCCTCGCCGGCGAATGCCGGCCGTGTCGATCAGGGTCACCGGTCGGCCGTCCCACGTGAGGCGGGTGTCAACAGCGTCACGGGTGGTGCCCGGCTGCTCGCTCACAATGGCCCGTTCCGCGCCCAAGAGCCGGTTGAGCAGGCTTGACTTGCCCACATTCGGCCGGCCCACGATGGCCACGTGGACGCTCTCGTCCTCCTCGTCCGGCCACTGGGCTGGGGGCAACCGGGCCACCACGGCGTCGAGCAAGTCGCCGGTGCCAATGCCGTGGAGCGCCGAAATGGGCATGGGCTCACCAAGCCCCACGGCGTAGAACTCGACCGCGTCCAGGCGGCGGGACAGAGTCTCGGCCTTGTTCACGACCAGAAAGACCGGCTTGGACGTGTGGCGCAGGAGCTCGGCAATTTCCTCGTCGGCTGCGGTCAACCCTTCGCGGCCGTCCACTAGGAAGAGAATGGCATCCGATTCTTCCACAGCAGCCCGGACTTGATCTCGAATGTGGGGCGCGAACACGTCCTCGTCCTGAAGCAGCAGCCCACCTGTGTCCACCACGATGAAGGCCCGTCCATTCCACTCCGCCTCGCCGTAGAGGCGATCCCGCGTGGTACCCGGCCGGTCCTCGACAATGGCCTTGCGTTCGCCAATGATACGATTGAAGAGCGTGGACTTGCCCACGTTAGGCCGGCCGACGATGGCCACGATCGGCCTAGCGACCATGCTCAGCTCCCCAGTCGTCCTCAACGATGATCTCGTCATGTCCCCACAGGCGAAGGCCACCGGCATCGCCCACAGCCCACAGGCGCCGCACGCGGACCCGAGGCCGTGCGGGGAATTCGGCAGGAGCGCTCGGGGAATCACCGTCACGGCGCCAGCGTGTCACCAGGGTGCTGACCACGCGCCGGACAGCCCACACGCCAAGCCGGACCACCACAGCGCCCACACCAACGGCCAGTGCCGTGTCGCGACCACGCCAACGGGCCAACACGGCCCTCGGCGGCTCCCGTCGGGCCAAGGCTGTGGTCGTCAGGGGCGCCGCACAGGTGCCACAGAACGCCACACCGGAGGCGTTGGCCGCCCCACACGCCGGACACACGTTCCGCCAAATCTCCCTCATCTGCTTCCCCCGTCTCCCGTTGCCCTGGTTCACAGGTAGAATACCACTAAGCCGGGGTTGGGGCAAGCGCTGAGCGGCTCCGTGCGGGGGAAGAGGCCGAGTTTGTACCAAAACGCACAAAGTGTGAGGAAATTGCGAACCCACTGAAAGTGTGTTAGAATCGTGACATGTTCCCCCAAATCTGCGAACGAAGGAGGTGGGTGCATGTCCCCCGTAGTTCTAGGCTTCGTTGCCGGCCTACTCGGTTTGCTCATGACCGGCGTGCTCACCCGCCAGGTGCTCGCCACGGAGACGGGCACGGCGGAGATGATGCGCATCTCACAGGCTGTTCAGGAAGGGGCATCGGCCTTTCTGAAGCGGGAATACCAGTATTTGGTGATCTTCGTGCTCATCGTGGCCGTCGTCTTAGCCGTGCTCATCAACCTCCCCACAGCCGTGACGTTCGTTGCCGGGGCGTTCACCTCCGCCCTGACGGGGTTCATCGGGATGAACATCGCGGTGCGGGCCAACGTGCGCACGGCCGCCGCGGCCCGTAAGGGCCTGAATCCCGCGCTGCGCGTGGCCTTTTCCAGCGGAGCTGTGATGGGGTTAGCCGTGGTCGGCTTCGGCATTGTGGGGCTTGCCGTGCTCTACATGATCTTTCAGAACATCGACATCCTGGCCGGGTTTGGCTTCGGCGCCTCCAGCATCGCTCTCTTCGCCCGCGTGGGGGGCGGCATCTACACCAAGGCGGCTGACGTAGGTGCCGACCTGGTGGGCAAAGTGGAAGCCGGTATCCCGGAAGATGACCCGCGCAACCCCGCTGTGATCGCCGACAACGTGGGCGACAACGTGGGCGACGTGGCCGGCATGGGCGCGGACCTCTTTGAGTCATACGTGGGCTCCATCATCGCGGCTGCAGCCATTGGGGGGGGGTGCTCTATGGCCTGAAGGGCATCGGACTGCCCTTCCTCGTGGCCGGCACGGGCATCCTGGCCTCCATCATCGGCACCTTCTTCGTGCGCACCCAGGAGGACGCCACCCAGGGGGACCTGCTGAACGCCTTGCGACGGGGCATCTACGGGGCCGCGCTGATCTTCGCCGTGCTGGCCTACTTTGTGGTGACCGGTATGGGCTTTGCGTGGTCGATCTACGGCGCCATTCTCGTGGGCCTGGTGGCCGGCATCCTGATCGCCTTCAGCACGGAATACTTCACCTCGTACGCGTATCCGCCCACCCAGATGATCGCGCGGGCCAGCGAGACAGGCGCTGCCACCACCATCATTCAGGGCTTGGCCGTGGGCATGCTGAGCACCGTGCCGCCCGTAGTGGTTGTGATTGTCGCCATTTTGGCCAGCGTCAACCTGGGTGGCATTTACGGCGTGGCCGTGGCGGCCGTGGGGATGCTCTCCACCCTGGGGATCACGTTGGCCTCGGACGCCTACGGGCCGGTGGCCGACAATGCCGGCGGCATTGTGGAGATGGCCGAGCTTCCCGAGGAGGTGCGCGACCGCACCGACGCCCTCGACTCGCTGGGGAATACGACCGCGGCCACGGGCAAGGGATTTGCCATTGGCTCCGCCGTGTTGACCGCGCTGGCCCTGATGACGGCCTACACACAAGCCGTGGACCTGCAAGTGGTGGACTTGGTGGGCGACGTGCGCATTATCCCAGGCCTGCTGATCGGCGGCACGCTCCCCTTCCTCTTCACCGCCCTGACGATGACGGCCGTCGGCAAGGCAGCCGGCGCCATCATCGAGGAGGTGCGCCGCCAGTTCCGGGAGATCCCCGGCCTGCTGGAGGGCAAAGCTCAGCCCGACTACGCCCGTTGCGTGGACATCAGCACCGCCTCGGCGCTGAAGGAGATGGTGGTGCCCGGCACCCTGGCCGTCATCACGCCGGTGGTGGTGGGCCTGGTGTTGGGCCCTGAGGCCTTAGCCGGCCTGTTGATCGGCGCCATTGTGGTGGGCTTCCTGCTCGCCCTCACCATGGCCAACGCAGGTGGCGCGTGGGACAATGCCAAGAAGTACATCGAGGCCGGGCACTTGGGCGGCAAGGGATCACCGGCTCACAAGGCCGCTGTGGTGGGCGATACGGTGGGCGATCCCTTCAAGGACACCAGCGGCCCCTCCCTCAACATTCTGATCAAGCTGATGAGCATCGTCTCGTTGGTGTTGGCTCCCCTTTTCCTGTAGCCTGGCCTGCTCCACCCGCCCCGGGGCACGTGCTCCGGGGCTTTTTTGTGTCCTTCCTCCGACTAACTGCAGAAGGCGAAGACACAGCCCCCTCCTTCTCCTTGCCCGCCAGGACAGGGCAGATCGCGCTGTAGCCGTTTGCCCAAACGGAGTGCTCACAACCTCTGGGCACCACCGTATGGCAGTCTCGGATATGTCCTGTCGGCCAACTGCCTTCTCCAGTGCGCTCATCTTGCTTGCTGCTTGTTCGATCTTCTCCTTTGTCCTATACTTGCCCACAGGCGTAGGACCTGGTAAACGCCCTCGCGCACTGCGAAGTTCTGGGAACATCGCCGAGGAGGCCAGGATGATGGTGCTTGTCTCCCCGCGCTCCGGCTACCACTTCTTGTGGTGCACCCTCTGCCTTGCGGCTGTCGTGGTCATCACGCCGCTGGTGGTGGCCTGCGGGGTGCCGGCCGCGCCGTCGCCGACGGCCACGCCCGCGCCCATAGCCACGCCCGCGCCCACGGCCACGGCCACCCCTCTGCCCACCTCCACGCCTGTGCCCACGCCCACCCCCGTGCCCGACCCCCTGGCCCAAGCCCTCGCCGAGCGCGGCCTCCAGCTTGCCCCCACCACCCTCGAGGCCCTCCACGAACAGGCGCCTGAAACCTACAGCCAGCTTCTTGAAGCCTTCAGCGCCAGCCCAGCCCTCTCGGAGCTGATAGCGCAGGCCAACCAACAAAAACGAAAACTCAAGCCCCAGGAGCTTGTGGAAGCGATTCAGCAGCCCCCCTCGGTTGACAACGCGCTCAACAACCTCCAAAACCTCCGATTGTATACCGATGAGGAAGGACGAGTCTATGTGATCACCGACACCAGACTGCAAGCCATGCTTGAAAGCCTTGAATACATCACGTTGCCAGAAACGCTCAGGAGTATGGGTGAGTTTCTGCAGAGCGTATTCGGGGAGCCCGTAGATTTTTATGGTCAGAAACGGGAAGCAGAATTGACTGGCAGGCGCGTTGTGGTGTTTTCAGGAGAGCTCGTGTTTGCTGTGGACCCTCAATCAGAGGAGTGGATGGATACATTGATTTTTGGCAAAAGGGCAGCTCTTCTTCAGTATATCAATATGGATAAGGTAATTTCTTCCGTCTCAAGCCCATTTGCCTCCCCAGGTAAGGTTAAAAAAGAAAAGCCAAATGTGTTAAGCTCATTATACATAAAAACAATAGGGGGTTCATATCCAGAACGAGGATTTTTTCCAGGGGCAATACGGCATTCACACCTGTGCTTGTGTTTCAACGAAAGACAAAGGGATAAGAGGGGTACTTGAGGATATCATCTAGAGATGGTCGTGGGGCGCTTATTCCTAC
>JAUZRY010000096.1 GCA_030949995.1 Ardenticatenia bacterium | reverse complement strand
GTTCCCACCGACGAAGGCCAGTTGCTCCGCTCCTTTTCCTTGGGGCTGGAGCTGGAAAAACTCCTGCGAAGCCAAGGCATTCCCATCACGGGCGTCTACATGCCGCCCGAGTCCACTCACCACATGATGATCGTGGGCGTCAAGCCCATCTACAGCAACATTGCCACCCAGATCGCCAACTTGGCCTTCGGGAGCAAACTGGGGCCTTGGTTCCACATGGTCGTCGTTGTGGACGACACCATTGACATCTACAACTGGGACGAAGTCTTCCACGCCCTCTGCACGCGCTGCCACCCTGTGCGC
This sequence comes from Ardenticatenia bacterium, assembly GCA_030949995.1. Lineage (GTDB taxonomy): Bacteria > Chloroflexota > Anaerolineae > Ardenticatenales > Ardenticatenaceae > WFWG01. Next base: position 33,922 of record JAUZRY010000096.1, on the reverse strand, counting down.
GACATCCGGGTCTACGAGCACGCTGTGGGTACAGCCCTCTATCCCTTCCTCAGCGCTCACGAGCGCAAATATGCCAAAGGTGCCCAAGTCCTCTTCGACTGCACCTGGCCCCTCGATTGGGACCCTCTCAACGAAGTGCCCAGGCTGGTCGCCTTCCGCACCGTCTACCCGAAGGAGATTCAGGACAAAGTGCTGGCCAACTGGGAAGCCTATGGCTTTCCGGCCGAGTAAAGTGAGGTGAATTATGCGCGTGTGGGAAGTCTTCGTCAACGATCTCTCCGAACTGCGGGAAGACGAGGAACTTGACCTCTCCATCCGCACGTTAGCGCCCGGCATTCACAAGTACACCTACAAACGCGTGCGGGCACGGGTTTCCGCCTCCCCTGAGGCCTATCCCGACCGGCTCCACGTGCGCTTTGGCCGAGGCCAACCGTGCGACCAGCTTTTCTCCATTCAGATCCTGGAAGAACTGGACGTGATTCCGGCCAAATACCTGTAACAGGCCACACCCATGGACCTGCGCGCTTTTTTGAACACCTTGGGGGAAGCGTTGCTGCGCGTCCCCCAGGAGCTGAGCCCACAACACGAGATGGCAGCCTTCCTGCGGGCTGTAGAGGAGAAGGGCCTGACCGTCCTCTTCGAGCACGTTGCCGGCTATCCCAATGCTCGGGTTGCCGGCAATGTACTGGTCACCCGCCGGCACTTGGCCCTTGCCCTGAGCACTGACGAGGCACACTTAGAAGCTACCTACGTGGAACGCAAGGGCCAAGCGCGGCCCACTGTGACCCTTCCGCCTGAGGAGGCACCGGTGAAGGAGGAGGTGATCGTTGCCGGTGGTCCTTGGCTCCCCGCGCTGCCGGTGCTCACCCACTACGAGCGCGATGCCGGCCCTTTCATCACCGCCGGTGTGGTCTTCGCCAGGGACCCGGAAACAGGGCGGCGGGGCTTCGGCATCCACCGCATGATGATCAAGGGCGAACGCCGGCTAGGCATCTTTCTGGCCAACCCACCCCTAGCCACCTACTACGCCCGCGCCGAAGCCCGCGGGGAGCCGCTCCCGGTGGCGGTGGCCTTGGGTGTCCACCCAGCCCTTCTGGTGGGCGCCGTCGTGCCCGACAACCCCGCCGGCCCGGACAAGTTGGAGGTGACCGGCGCCCTAATGGGCACCCCTCTCGAGCTCGTGCCGGCCGAGACGGTGCCCGTGGAAGTGCCAGCACGGGCCGAAATTGTCATCGAAGGGCACGTGCTGCCGGGCCACCGGGAGCCAGAGGGGCCCATGGGCGAGAACACCGGCTATTACTTTACGAACACCAGCCCGGTGATGGAAGTCACCGCCATCACCAGGCGCCGTGATTTCATCTACCTTGCCCTCTGCCCGTGGGGGGCCGATGTTGACGTGCTCTTTGCCCTGGCCGGCGGCACCGAGCTCCGGAGCCGGCTTCAGGCCCTGGTGCCCGAGGTGGTTGACGTGACTGTGAACCCCGGCACACCGGGCTTCTCCGCCGTCATTGCCGTGCGCCCCTGCTCACCGGCCCGGGTACGGCGCCTGATCGGCCTCGCCCTCCACGTGGACCGCCGGCTCAAAGTGGTGACTGTGGTCAACGACGACGTGGACATCCGAAACCCACGTGAGGTCACGTGGGCACTGGCCACTCGCTTCCAGCCAGACCGGGATACAGTGATCGTGCCAGGACTCGAGGGATATGTCATCGATCCATCAGTCGGCCGAACGGGCACAACGGCCAAAGTCGGCTTCGATGCCACACGCGGGCCGGGACCGGAATTCGACAAGATCGCCCTGCCTGCCACGGCTGTGGCCAAAGCACAGGCCATCCTATCATCCCTGCTGGGTTCGTAGGCCAATGCTGCCGACCACTGAAATCGGCAGCATCCAGACAGCTCCCTGACCAGCGGCACGAACGTGGCCAGCCTCTCCACCCGAAGGACAGGTGGTCTCGTTCTCACGTTCGCCTCTTCAGGGAGACCTCACATCAGCGCCGAGAAGGGAGGTGAGACCGAACGCACACAGGACCAGAACCTAGAACGAGCCCTGCGATCGCGTTATGCTGTGTGGTGGATTCACGGTCGGGTAAAGGCCAAACACACATAGGGAGGAAAGGCGATGACCCAGCAGACAAACGGCCGGTTCCCGAGCCCCTTCGAGGTGGAGATTCCCCCGGAGCTGGAAGGCTGGGAGGAGATGTACCCCTACTACTACCTCTTCAGCGAAGAGCGGCGGGAGTTTGAGGAGGGCAAGTTCTGGTACCAGGACCGGATGCATCACCCCGAGCCGCTCTACCCCTTTGACACCATCACAGCCGAAAGCTGGTGGGTGGCCCTCAGCCAGTATACCACGCGCATCTTCGTGATTCCGCCGGCCTTGGGCATCGATCAGCGTGTGGTGGGTGGCTACCTCTACATCAGCCCCAACGCCGTGACCGATCCCGAGCTGGTCCAGAAGCGGTTGGAATACTTCCAGCGCCGTGCCGGCTACTACTACGAGAACTGGGACACCCTCTACGCCACGTGGAAGGAGAAGGCCGAAGGGGTCATCCGTGAGCTAGAAGCCCTCGAAGTGCCTGACCTGCCCGAGTACGAGGACGAATCCCTCGTCATGAGAGGGGTGGGCATAAGCAGCGGCTACCGCCTGCTCGAAGCCTGGAACAGGCTCATTGAGAGCTGTTACAAGATTTGGCAATACCATTTCGAGTTCCTCAACCTGGGCTACGGGGCCTACGTGACCTTTTTCGACCTCTGCAAGAAAAATTTCCCCGACATCCCCGACCAGACCATTGCCCGCATGGTCGCCGGCATCGACGTGATCCTCTACCGGCCTGATGAGGAGCTGCGCGGCTTGGCAACCAAGGCCTTGGAACTGGGCGTGGCCGATGTGATCAAACAGGAGAAGAGCGCTGAAGGGATCATGAACGATTTGGCCCAGAGCGATGCCGGCCAGCAGTGGCTCAAGGCCTTGGAGGCAGCCCGACAGCCCTGGTTCAACTTCTCCACCGGCACGGGCTTCTACCACCATCACCGGAGCTGGAACGACAACTTGGACGTTCCCTTCGCCGCTATTCGGGGGTATATCGAACAACTGGAACAGGGCCGTTCCTTGGAGCGCCCCCTGGAGGAGATCCGGCGTGAACGTGATCGGCTGGCTGAGGAGTACGCGGCCCTCCTCGACGATGAGGCCCGCAAAGCATTTCTCGACTTGCTCAACTTGGCCCGCACCGTCTACCCCTATGTGGAAGAACACAACTTTTTCGTGGAGCACTGGCACCACAGCATCATGTGGAACAAGGTGCGGGAATTTGGGCGCATCTTCGTCCAGCACGGCTTCTTCGAAGAGGTGGACGATATCTTCTACCTCCACCGCTTCGAGATCTACAGCGCCCTCTACGATCTGGTCACCTCCTGGGCTGTGGGCACGCCAGCCCGTGGTCCCGGCTACTGGCCTCCCCGGATTGCCCGCCGCAAGGAGCTCATCGAGAAGATGAAGGCGTGGAACCCGCCACCCGCACTGGGCACGCCGCCAGAGGTGCTCACCGAGCCCTTCACCATCATCCTGTGGGGCATCACCTCCGAGACCATTGAGGAGTGGCAGAAACCAGAGCAAGCTGCCACCGACATGTTGAAGGGCTTTGCTGGCTCCCCTGGTCAGGCCGAGGGCCCCGCGCGCGTCATCCGGCGGGCTGAGGAGCTCGACCAAGTGCAGGAGGGCGAAATCCTGGTCTGTCCGATCACCACGCCGAGCTGGGCGCCCGTCTTCCCGCGCGTTCAGGCCGTGGTCACCGACATTGGCGGCATGATGTCTCACGCCGCCATCGTCTGTCGTGAGTACGGTATCCCGGCTGTCGTGGGCACGGGATACGGCACCAAGACTATCAAGACCGGCCAACACATTCAGGTGGACGGCAACACGGGCGTTGTGAGACTTCTCGACACATAACGGGACGCCATGTCCAGGGGCGCCGTCCGGCCCGCGGACGGTGCCCTTGCGCTCGCACCAGGAGTGCCAGCAGAGAAACCATGAAGAGGAGATCGCTCACATCCAACACACAGAGAGCAGGGAGGGGAAACGATGACGGCGTCCCCGTTTGTGCTCTGGTTCGAGGAAATTGACAAGCGAGACCACGCCTTGGTGGGGGGCAAAAACGCCAGCCTGGGTGAACTCACCCAAGCCGGCATCCGGGTGCCCCCTGGCTTTGCCGTCACCACCGAGGCATTTCGCATCTTCCTGGAGCAGGGAGGCATCCGGGACGAGATCTACCGCCGCCTGAACGCTGTACGCCCTGATGACATCACATGTGTTGAAGAAACCAGTCGTACCATTCGCCAGCTCGTCAGCGAGACACCTGTCCCCCCCGGAGGTTGCCCTGGCCATTCAAGAGGCGTACGACGAGCTCATGGCGCGCGTGGGCGCCGTTGGTTTGCCCGTGGCGGTGCGCTCCAGCGCTACGGCCGAGGACCTGCCAGGTGCCAGTTTTGCCGGCCAGCAGGACACGTTCCTCTGGGTCCAAGGACGAGATCACGTCCTGATCCGCACGGTGATCTGCTGGTCGAGCCTCTTCACCCCTCGGGCTATCACCTATCGGGCCGAGATGGGATTTCCCCACGAAAAGGTATTCATCAGCGTGGGCATTCAGAAAATGGTGAATGCCCGTTCGGCCGGTGTTATGTTCACTCTGAACCCCCTGAACGGCGACCGCTCCAAGATCGCCATCAACGCCAACTGGGGGCTTGGGGAAACCGTCGTGGCTGGCGAGGTCACCCCCGACGAATATTGGGTGGACAAAGTGACCCTGAATATTGTGAAACGGGTCATCTCCCCGAAGATGGTGGAGTGTATCCCGAACGTCCACTACCGGGAGGTCACCGTCGTGGCCGTGCCCGAAGAACGTCAGATGGCTCCTTGCCTGAACGACGACGAGGTGAAGGAGTTGGCCCGTTTGGGCAAGGCGATAGAGCGCCATTACGGATGTCCACAGGACATTGAGTGGGCTGTTGACCGCGATTTGCCCTTCCCCGAAAGTGTGTTCATCCTTCAGAGTCGGCCGGAAACGGTGTGGAGCCCGAAACAGAAGGTCGATCCGTCCATGAAGCCCAAGGCCAAGCCTACTGATTATGTGGCCGGCTTTCTGCTCGGGCAACTTCACCAGAAAAAGAAGGCACCATGAGCGCCAGGGATACATCGGCACGGAAAGCAGAACGGGAGACCATCGTTTACGTGGTACGCCACGCTCACATTCCCTCACATGAACACGATGTCTCCCTGACGGAGGCCGGCTGGCAAGCCGCCGAACAGGCCGGGCGGGCATTCGCGGGCCGCGTGGGGGCCGATGAGGTCACGTTCTTGCACGGCCCTGCTCGCCGAACGGAGCAGACGGCTCTAGCCATGTACCGTGGCATCACGAATGCTCTGCAGCGCGCCGGTATGCCCGCGCAGGTGTCGCCACCCACAGCCCATGCCAAACTGTGCAACTTTCGCATGTGGGTGGACGGCTACCTCCAAGAGGCCATGCGCATCCTCCACGACGCCGTGCACGCGGCCTGTCAGGAGATGCCCTCACCCCAGAACGCCGCGCGCCTGGCATACCACGACGCCTTCTGGAGCCACCCGACCCTGTCGCCTACTGGCTCACCCACCCCTCTCCCTACGCGGAATTGCCAGAGGCCGTGGCCACGCGCGTGGCCGAGGTGATCCGCGCCCAATTGAGCATCCGGCCAGCGCCGCCAGCTCGCCGCCGGCACGTCATCTGTGTCGGCCACTCGGGGCCCATGCGGGCCTTCCTGTTCGCCGTCTTGGGCCGAGATCCCGGGGAGCCCGACTACTGTGAGCACTTCACCGTCTGGCGGGATCAGGAGCGGCGGGTGTGGCTCACCTTCCGGCACCAGTCCCACGATATCAGCGAACCGGTACGCGCCCTGGTCAAGGCCGATTCGGGAGAACCAAGGCGTCTGTGAGCTCTGGAGGATGTCCGTGCGGTTCTGTCCGGAATGTGGTACCCGGTTGCACCAACGCGAGGTGGCCGGACGGGAACGCCCAGTGTGCCCAGCGTGTGGTTTCGTCCACTACCGCAACCCTGTGCCCATCGCACTGGCCCAAGCCACACTGGAAGGCCGGTTGCTCCTAGTTCGCCGCCTCTGTACGCCCCTCAGGGGCTACTGGGCTCCGCCGGGCGGCTACGTGGAGTACGACGAGGCCGTGGAGGACGCCGTGGTACGGGAGCTCAAGGAGGAAACGAACCTGGATTTTCAGGTGGAGGAGCTCCTCAACGTCTACTCCAGGCCCAACACGGGCATTCTCTTCGTGGTCTACCGGGGGCGCATCGTGGGCGGAGATCCCAAGCCTGGGGACGACGCCAGCGCCGTGGAGTTCTTCGCCCCGGAGACACTGCCCAACCAGAAACCGCCCTCGGGGGCCGATCAGTTGGAGCATTGGGCGTTCTCGGTGATTTGGGAGATCATCGAAGATTTTCGGAGGAGAAGCCGATGAAACGGTTGATTGTGGGCATTTCGGGGGCCAGCGGCGTCGTCTACGCCATTCGGCTCCTGGAAGTGCTGCGCGACGTGCCCGACATCGAAACCCACCTGGTGATGAGCTCTGCCGCCCGCGAGACCGTCGTTCTGGAGACCGATTACCAGGTAAGCGAGGTGGAGGCGTTAGCCGACGAAGTGTACCGCTTTAAGGACATCGCCGCTTCGATCTCCTCGGGCTCCTTTAAGACCATGGGCATGGTGGTCATCCCCTGCTCCATGAAGACACTGGCTGGCATTGCCATGTCCTTTAGCGACAACCTGCTCCTGCGGGCCGCGGATGTCGTGCTTAAGGACCACCGTCGCCTGGTGCTCGTGCCGCGCGAAACGCCCCTCCACTTGGGTCACCTGCGGCTTCTGGTTCAGGTGGCAGAGATGGGCGCCATCGTCATGCCCCCCATGCCGGCCTTCTACCACCGCCCAAAGACGTTGGACGACATCGTCAACCAAACGGTCAACCGCGTGCTCGACCTGTTCGACATCGAGCTGCCCCACGATCTCTTCGAACGATGGGTCAGCCCCGACAAGCGGGCCGCAGCACCACAGGGAACTGCAGGATAATCGTCCGCGCGCAGAGGAGCGCAGGAGTTGGGCACGGTCAGTGAGTTCCGGGCCACCGCTCCGGCAACGGGGTGTGCGGGGGCTCGGACCTTGGGCGCTGATGTCAGAAGCACATGAAGGAGGGAGAGGCAGTATGAGCAAAGTCACCACAACTATGCCGGAAAAACTCCTCACGTTCCTTGGACAAGGAGCACCTGTCCTGCTCGCCACCCACGGCGAGGACGGCTGGCCCAGTATTGTCATGACGTGGGCGGCCGCCAAGGACGAGCGCACCGTGCGCTTCGGCGTTGACGTGGGCAGCGCCACGCAAGCCAACCTACAGCGGGAAGGGCGGGCCACGCTCCAAGTGATCGGCCCGGACAACATTCTCTTTCTCATCAAGGGAACGGCCAAGGAGGTGAAGGACCAGATTGAGGCCGCACCCTTCCCCATCGCTATGGCCGAATTGACAGTCACCGAGGTGAAGGACCAGTCGTGGCCGGGCGTTGTGGTCGCCCCGCTCACCTACCAGTGGGAAGGGGAACAGCGCGAGGCCATGGCAGCCATGGAGCAGGCCGTGCTCGCCGAGCTGCGGGAATGGGAACCGTGATGCTGCGCGGCATTCTCGTGAGCGGGTTAGGCCAAGGGCGCGCGTTCACCGCGCTGGATTGGGTGCGCGCCCAGTTCCTGGCCCGCTTGGGCATCGATCCCTACCCGGGCACGCTCAACGTGCGCCTGGAGGCCCCGGCCGAACAGGCAGCTTGGGAACGCCTCCGGGCGCTTCCCGGCATCACCATCGAACCGATCAGTCCGGAGTTCTGCGAAGCCCGAGCCTATCTGGTTCGGGTGGCCAAAGGGTATCTCAGTGTTCCCCTGAAGACAGCCGAGGGACAGCAAGCAGCTATCATCCTCCCCAATGTGCCCGACTACCCGCACAATCAAGTAGAACTGGTGGCCGCCGTCAACCTGCGTCGTGCTCTGGGCCTTGTGGAGGGAGATGCTGTCAGCGTGTGGGTGGACGAGAGATATCTCCCTCAGAATGCCCTTCAGGGGCTTCGTTCACCATGATGAGCACAAAGAGTGTCTCTTCCTGAGCCTCCACGCTGTGAGGCGCGTTGGGCGGCAGCACAAGCCACGCCCCTCCTCGGCAATCGAACATCTCCCCGGCCACCTGTACACGGGCCCGTCCGCGCACGAAGAAGAGGTGGGCTCGGTAGGGTGTGGTGTGTTCGGTGAGCTCTTGGCCCTTGGCCATGCCGAAGAGCACCGCCCGCGTGCGGCCAGCCCGGTACAGGGTACGGCTGACAATGCTGTCAGGAGGAATGGAATCGCCCACGGCTGCGCCTACGTCGGGAACGAAGAAGGGAAATTCACCCATCGTGCGCCGCTCCTCCCTGGGTGTCCGCTTTGGTGATGACTGCATCGATGTGACGACCTGCGCCCTCACTCACGGCCTCCCGCCCTGCCTTGGTTGGCGGCCGCCTCGATGGCCTCGACGATCTTGTAGTAGCCCGTACACCGGCAGAGGTTGCCGCTGATGGCCTGGCGAATCTCCTCTGGCGAGGGCACAGGCCGCTCGCGCAGGAGCTGCACAGCGCTCATGATGAAGCCGGGCGTGCAGTAGCCACATTGCACGGCGTCGTGGGCCACGAAGGCCGCCTGTACCGGGTGGAGGCGCTCCTCTTGGGCCACGCCCTCCACGGTGACGATGGTGGCGCCGTGGGCCCGCTCGGCCGGCACGAGACAGCTCATCACGGCGGCGCCGTCGAGGAGCACCGTGCAGGCGCCACACTCCCCCTCGCCACACCCCTCCTTCACGCCCACGAGGCCGGCCCGTTCTCGCAGGGCCCACAGGAGCGTCTTGCCACGCACGCCGTGCATGGTCACCGGCCGGCCGTTGACCGTGGCCTGCACCTCGTCGCCGGAGGGCGAGGCGGGCAGAGGGCTGGTGGGATGGCAGGGCTCATCCCACAAGTAGACCCGCTGTTCTGGAAACCCCTCTCGCTCCCGTCCATCCCGCAGGGCGCGCAGGAGGCGTTTCACCAACACGTAGACGGCATGGCGCCGGTACTCGGCCGTGGCGCGGATGTCGGTGATAGGGCCGGCCTCTTGGGCCGCCAGCCGGGCCGCACGCTCGACGGTGGCCTCGTCCAGCTCCGCACCGACCAACACCTCTTCGGCCCGGCGGGCACGGATCACGGTGGGAGCCACGCTGCCCAAAGCCACACGCGCCCTCCAGACCGGGGGGCAGAGTCCCCCCGAGGCATTCGTGTCGGCCACCAGCACGATGGCCACGTTGACCACAGAAATGGCTTGGGCTTGTCGCAATCCCAGCTTGACAAAGGCACCGCGCCGGTTGTGTCCCAAGGCGGGGAAGGCGATCTCCACGATCATCTCATCGGGCGCTAAATCCACCTCCCGGAAGCCGGTGAAGAACGCCTCCAACGCCACTGTGCGCTCCCCACGGGCCGCGCTGCGCAGGGTCACACGGGCATCCAAGGCCATGAGGGCGGGGATGGTGTCGTTGGCCGGCGACGCCGTCACCACGTTGCCGGCCACTGTGCCCCGGTTGCGAATCTGGGGCGCCCCCACGCTCCAAGCCGCCTGCGCCAACGGGAACCCCCGTTTGACCACCAGCCGGCTGGCCGCCACTTGGTTGTGGGTGACCAACGGCCCCAAGTGAATGTGTCCTTGGTTGTCGATCTCGATGGTGTCCAAGCCGGGAATGCGCGTGATATCGATCACGGCCTCCAGCTCGCGCTGGCGGCGCTCCAGCTCAATGAGCAGGTCGGTGCCGCCGGCCATCAGGCGCGCGCGGGGCGCGTGTTCGGCCAAGAGGTTGAGCGCTTCGTCAAGCGTTCGGGGAGCGTAGTACTTCTCGTACAAGCCCATCACTCTTCCCTCATCCTTCTGCTTTCACCCGCCCAAGTGCCCGCAGCACCCGCTCCGGCGTGGCGGGAATCTCCGTGATCCACACGCCCACGGCGTCGTAGATGGCGTTGACCACGGCCGGGGCCACGCCGTCCATGGGGATCTCGGCCACGGCCTTGACGCCAAAGGGGTGAGAGGGCTCGAACGTCTCCACAAAGGCCACTTCAAGGGCGGGCATCTCATCGGCTGTGAAGATGTGATAGTCTGTGAAGGAGCGCTCCTGCGGCACCCCCTGCTCGTCATACGTCATGGCCTCGCAGACGGCGTACCCCAGTGCCTGAGTCATGCCGCCTTCCACCTGGCCTGAGGCCGTAGCTGGGTTGACAATGCGACCCGCGTCCACCACCATGACCAACCGGTCCACCGTCACCTGGCCTGTCTCGGTGTCCACCGTCACCTCGGCGAACTGGGCGGCAAACGGCGGGGGCGATTCCGGCGACACGTAGGAGGCCACGCCCATGATCTGGTGCTGCTCCTCGTGGTGCAGGGAATTGAGGGCCACCTCCTCCAGCGTGACCGAGCGCCCGTCGGGCGCCCAAGCGTGCCGGTCACGCAGCTCGATTTCATCGGGTGACACTTCTGCTCCGCCCTGACGGCCGATCAGCCGTGCGGCCACGCGCCGAATCTGGGCAGCGGCCTGCTCGGCAGCCTTGACCACCGCGTACCCCGAGATGTAGGTGGTGCTGGAGGCGTAGGCTCCCTTGTCAAAGGGCGTGAAATCCGTGTCGCTGGAGTAGACCACGATGTCCTCCAGGGGACATCCCAACACCTCAGCGGCCATCTGGGCCAAGACCGTGTCCGATCCGGTGCCCAAGTCGGTGGCGCCCACCAGCAAGTTGAAGGACCCGTCGTCGTTCATCTTGATGCTGGCCCCACCCATGTCCAAGTAGGGGATGGCCGTGCCCTGCATGACGAGGGCCAAGCCAATGCCCCGCCGCAACCAGGGGGCCTCCGGCACCTCGTGCCACGCGGGATTGCTGAACTTGGCGTGCCAGTCCACCATGCGCATGCCCACGGCCACACACTCCCGCAGGCCACAAGTGTGGATGATCTCCGGCCTTGGCTCCCGCCCTTCGCTCCAGGCGCGGCTGAAGGGGTGCTCATCCCCGGCTTGAAGGGCGTTTTTGAGCCGGAATTCAATCGGGTCGAGCTCCAACTCGCGGGCGATGCGCTCCATGTGCACCTCCACGGCAAAGAACCCTTGGGGTACGCCGTATCCCCGGTAGGCCCCCGACGGCGGCGTGTTGGTATAGACGATGTCGGCGTGGAAACGGATGTTGGCGTACCGGTAGCCATCAGGGTGCTCGCGCCACTTGCCCGGGTAGAGAGCCATTGCCTTGTGGCCCGTATTGCCGGCCACGGTGAGGGCATGACAGCCGTAGGCGCCCGTGTCGGAGAGCACGTACATCTCGTTGGCCACGATGGTGCCGTCCTTCATGACGCCCGTCTTCATGCGAATGCGCATGGGATGGCGCGAGCGGGCGGCGATGAACTCCTCCTCGCGGGTGTACTCCAGGCGCACCGGCCGGCCCGTGGCCATGGTCAAGTGGGCGGCCACGTCCTCGATCAGCACCTCCTGCTTGCCACCAAAGCCCCCGCCAATCCGGGGCTTGATCACCCGAATGCGCTTCGGCGGCAGGCCCAACACCGGCGCCAGAATACGGCGCACGTGGAAGGGTACTTGGGTAGAGGTGCGGATAACGAGGCGATCATCCTCATCCCACCAGGTGACCACGACGTGAGGCTCGATGCTGGCCTGTTGGACTTTGGGCACCACGTACTCCGCCTCAAAGATGAAGTCGGCCTCGGCAAAGCCGGCCTCCACGTCGCCGATGTCGATGCGAATGGCAGCCGCCACGTTGCGCTGTGGGTCCGAGCCGGCGAAGGGGACGTACTCGGGCTCATCGTGAATGACCGGTGCTCCGTCCTGCATGGCCTCGCGGGGATCGAGCACGGCCGGCAAGGGCTCGTATTCGACTTCGATCAGGCGCAGCGCTTCGGCCACCAGCTCGGGCGTCTCGGCCGCCACGAAGGCCACCCGGTCGCCCACGTGGCGCACCTTCTGGTCCAAGCTGAACGTGTCCAGCGGGCCTGGGATGGGGTCGGACTGGCCGGCCGTGGAGTAAATCACCCGGGGGACATCCCGGTAGGTTAACACAGCGTGAACGCCGGGCAGGGCCCGGGCCCGGCTCACATCAATGCGCTTGATGCGGGCGTGGGCCACCGGGGAGTGCAGGATGCCCGCGTAGAGCATACCTCGCTGCTCCACGTCATCAGTGAAAGCCGGCTTGCCCAAGGCCAGTTTGACAGCATCCACCTTCACTTCAGGCCGGCCCACCACCCGCCACTGCTCTCGGGAGGTGAACACAAGCGGAGGACGAGTTCTCGTGGTCGCCTGTACGACTGTGCCCCCTTCGCTGTCGGTCAGGGGTGGCTCGGGTGAGGGCAGAGGGCCAAACACCTCGTCGAGGGTGGGAATTCGGCCGGGATCCCCCGGGGGGGCGGGGGGAGCGTCGCCCCGAAGGCGAGCCGCGGCCAACAACACGGCCTGGACAGGCTTCACGTAGCCGGTGCAACGGCAGAGCACGCCGCTGAGGGCCTCGCGCACCTCGGCTTCGGTGGGAGCAGGCGTGTGCTCCAACAGGGCAGCGGCCACCAGGAGCATGGCCGGTGTGCAAAAGCCACACTGGATGGCACCCATCTCCACAAACGCCTGCTGTAAGGGGTGAAGTTGGGCTCGAGTGCCCAAGGCCTCCACAGTGGTGATGGTGTGGCCGTCGGCTTGGACAGCGAAGAGCACACAGCTCGGCACAGGCACCCCGTCCAGGAGCACCGTGCAGGCCCCGCATTCACCTGTCTCACACCCGTGCTTCACGCCGTAATACCCGTGGCGACGGAGCGCCCAGAGCAGGCGCTCCTCTGGCCGGACGTCAAGGGTGCACCGTTCGCCGTTGATCATAACCACTACGCGCATGTTTCACTCCTCAATTGTTCCCTCAACACCTCTGCAAGGAGCGCAGCACAGGTCCAAAAGAGTGCGCCGCCACTAGTGGTCAACGTGCTCGCAGAACATCTGCCCCGGCCTCAGGCCAGCCACATGGAACGCGGAGAGCCCTCTCGGACGACAAGGAATAAGATACTACATAAGGCCCTTCGGGGCAACTTGAAACAACCGGTAACCGTTCCAAAGGCAGTGTGGAGAGAAAGCACAGCCCCATGCCCCTTTTGGCTGTGTCTCAGAACAGCTACAAGAGGCCCTCGAGCGGGGCCCGTCATCCCGATCGGGCGTCCCCGTGTTCCCCCTTGCCGATGTCGCTGTCGGGTCGCGATTTCTTCCCGCATCGCCCTCCTCTTATCCTTGGGGCGGAAATATTGACAAAGTTCATTGGTCTTTGTTATAATTTTCTCCGGCTGGTTGACCGGGAGGTGATGGGCCTCTGCAGGATGCAAAATACAGCCACAGGATGCGCGTTGTGATGAACGCCAACCTGCCACCATAACGTGAGGGAAGTGAGGGCTCTGCACAGCAGATGTGGCCCTCATTTTTGTGTCGGCTGCCCTGTCCACGTCCACCCCCTTCAGGTGCTTGGGAAAGGAGCTGAACACGTGGAGATCAACGTGCAGTTCTTCGAGGAGTTGCCGCCCGTTGTGCCCGCCCCCGACCGCAGAGGCCCCAAGCCCCCATGGCTGAAAGTGCGTGCGCCCGGCGGGCCGAACTACCGCGACCTGGTGCGCCTCATGCGCGCCCACCGCCTGCACACCGTGTGTGAGGAGGCCCATTGCCCCAACATCGGCGAGTGCTGGGAACACCGGACGGCCACGTTCATGCTCCTAGGCGACATCTGCACGCGCGGGTGTCGGTTCTGCGCCGTGACCAAGGGCAAGCCCCTTTCCCTCGACTGGGACGAACCCGAGCGGTGTGCCCGCGCTGTGCAGATCTTGGGGCTTGAACACGCGGTGATCACCAGCGTGAACCGGGATGATCTGCCCGACGGGGGCGCGATCATCTTCGCCCTCACCATCCAGAAGATTCGAGAGTACGTCCCCGAGTGCGGGATTGAAGTGCTCATTCCCGACTTCGAGGGCAACCCCTATGCCCTGCGTGCCGTTGTGGAGGCGGGCCCCGACATCCTAAACCACAACATCGAGACAGTTCCCCGGCTCTACGCGCGCGTGCGGCCCAAGGCACGCTACCACCAGAGCCTCGAACTGCTCCGCCGGGCCAAGGCGTGGGGGCCATCCTACATGCTCACCAAGAGCGGCCTAATGGTGGGCTTGGGCGAGCGCATTGAAGAGGTGCTCCAAGTCATGCAGGACCTGCGTGCCGTGGGGTGCGACATCCTCACCATTGGCCAATACTTGCGCCCCAGCGCGTGGCACCTGCCCGTGGTGCGCTACGTGCGCCCAGAGGAGTTCGCCGAGTTGAAGCGCATTGGCATGGAGATGGGGTTCAAACACGTGGAGAGCGGCCCACTGGTTCGCAGCAGCTACCACGCCCACGAACAGAGCAAGGGCGCACGGCAAGATGCCCCCGCCCCCGCGCGCGACAGGGCTGTGCCCGTGTACTCCTCGCAGGTGCACGTGGCCCTGCGCCCGCCACCGACAGCACACGACATCACGTCAACTGCGAAGGGACACGAAGGAAGGGGAGAGGCCACATGATTCAACTACAAACAGAAGAAGGTGTGCTCAGCACGTTTGACCGTGAGACGCTTCTCTCGTGGTACCGGCAGATGATCCTGATTCGCCGGGTCGAGGAAGAAGCCGCCACCGCGTACCAGCGCGGACACATTGGCGGCTTTTTACATCTCTACATCGGCGAGGAAGCGGTTGCCGTCGGCGCCCTCAACGCACTGCGCCCTGACGACAACGTCGTCGTCCACTACCGGGACCACGGCCACGCCCTGGCGCGTGGGCTCCCAGCCCGTGCTGTTATGGCCGAGCTCTTCGGCAAGGCCACGGGGTGCAGCCGGGGCAAGGGGGGGTCCATGCACCTGGCCGATGCCACCAAGCGATTCTGGGGAGGCTACGCCATTGTCGGCGGCCAATTGGCCCTCGCAGCCGGTATCGCCCTGGCCGACCAGTACGCTGGCCACGAGCGCATCACCATCTGCTTCTTCGGAGATGGCGCTACCAACAACGGCTATTTCCTCGAATCCCTGAACTTAGCGGCCGTCTGGCACCTGCCGGTGATCTGGGTCTGCGAGAACAACTCCTACGGCATGGGCACGTCCGTTGAGCGTGCCTCGGCCGTCACCGAGATCTACCGCAAGGCGTGTGCGTACAACACGCCAGCCGAACAGATCGACGGCCAAGATCTGCTCGAAGTCTATGCCGCCGTGCGCCGGGCCGCCGACCACGTGCGCGCCGGCCATGGGCCCTACTTTATCGAGGCCGTCACGTACCGATACCGGGGCCACTCGATGGGTGACCCCGAGCGTTATCGCTCCAAGGAGGAGATCGAACGATGGGCTCGCCACGATCCCATCGAACGCTTCAAGCGCTTCCTCATCGAGGAAGGGATCTCCTTGGAAATGCTGGAGAGCATCCACGCCGAGGTGGAAGAGGAAGTCCAAGATGCCCTGCGTTTCGCCTCTGAGAGCCCGCCCCCGCCGCCGGAAGCCCTGTGGGAGGATGTGTACGCCGCACCAGCGGCGGGCGACCCGTTCATTCTGCCGCCAGCGGTGGCCCCGGCACAATAAGCCGGTTGGCCCCAGAATGCCCGGAGGAGACCACCAATGGCCGAGATCACCTACCGCGAAGCCGTTCGCCGGGCGCTCGTCGAGGAAATGCGACGGGACGAGCGTGTTTTCATCATGGGAGAAGAAGTGGGTGTCTGGGGGGGCACGTATGCGGTCACCCGTGGCCTGCTGGACGAGTTCGGCGAGAAGCGCGTGCGTGACACGCCCATCAGCGAACTGGTGATTGCCGGCGCGGCTGTCGGCGCGGCCATGAACGGCCTGCGCCCGGTGGCCGAGATCATGACGGTGAACTTCGCCCTCCTCAGCTTGGACGCCATCGTCAACCACGCCGCCAAGGTGCGTTACATGTTCGGAGGCCAGTTCAACTGCCCGATGGTCCTGCGCACCACGGCGGGGTGGGGACAGCTGTCGGCCACCCACTCCCAAACGTTCGAGAACTACTTTGCTCACGTGCCGGGCCTGAAGGTGATCATGCCCGGCACACCCAAGGATGCGTATGGCCTGCTCAAAAGCGCCATCCGTGACCCTGACCCTGTCGTTTTCATCGAACACACCCATCTCTACCGGGTGCGGGGCGAAGTGCCTGACGAGGAGTTCACCTTGCCCATTGGGCGCAGTGAAGTGAAACGCCCGGGACGGGACGTGACCGTCGTGGCCTATTCCCGGATGCTCCACGAAGCCCTTCAAGCTGCCGACGAGCTGGCTGAAGAGGAAGGTATCGAGTGTGAGGTGGTGGACATCCCTACCCTTCGCCCCCTTGACTTGGAGCCCATCATCCGCAGCTTTCAGAGAACCTACAGGGCCGTCTTGGCCACGGAACAGTGGCTCGGTTACGGGCTTGACGCCGAGATCGCTGCACAAATCTACGAACACGCCTTTGATTACTTAGACGCGCCCATCAGGCGGGTCACTGCCCGACCAGTGCCATTGCCTTACAGCCGCGACTTGGAACGATTGGCTCTGCCGGGCAAAGATGAGATCAAACAGGCTGTGCTGGAAGTCGTACGGTGAGGATAGCCGGGAGTGTACGCGCTCCCCGGCCAGGGGTGCAAAGGAGGTCTTGGTATGGCCTACATCATCTGCGAACCGTGCATTGGCGTGAAGGATGCCTCGTGTGTGGAGGTCTGCCCCGTGGACTGCATCTACGAAGGGGAAGACCAGTACTACATCCACCCTGAGGAGTGCATTGACTGCGGCGCGTGCGAGCCGGTCTGCCCGGTCGAAGCTATCTTCTACGAGGAGGACGTGCCCGAGCAGTGGGAGGACTTCATCCGCAAAAACCAGGAGTTCTTCGGGCTGTAGTGCCGGCCATTGTGTCCAGGCAAAGGCGCCCTATTCCTCGACAACGTGTCCTGGGAATAGGGCGCTTCCTCTGTATCCGGCCGGTGTCTGTGCTGTGCCTCTTCTCACAGGGAGTGTGATCGGGCGCGACGGCGAAGTGTTCACCGAATGCCAGCACCGAATGCCAGGAGGAGAATGTGGCTACCCAAGTGCTGATGCCCAAAATGGGATTCGACATGGAGGAGGGAGCCGTCGCCACGTGGAGAAAACAGGAAGGGGAGGCGGTGAAGGCCGGCGACGTGATCGCCGAGATCGAGACCGACAAGGCCACCGTCGAGCTGGAAGCCCCTGCCGACGGCGTACTCCTCAAGATTTTGGTGGAGCCGGGCCAACGGGTCCCCGTGAATTCACCTATTGCTATTATTGGCGAGCCGGGTGAGCGCGTGGACATTGATGAAGCATCGCTCTCGGCTGGCGCCCGCCCTGACGTTCAAGTCCAACGGCGGAAAAGTGAGATCAAGGTCAGCCCGGTGGCCCGCCGGCTGGCCGAAGAACACGGCCTGGACCTGCGGCGCGTGCGGGGTACTGGCCCCGGCGGCCGCATCACGCGGGAGGACGTTGAGGCCGCCGTGGAAGCGATGGGGGAACACCTCCCCTCGCCACCGGGCGGCGTGCGGGCCAGCCCGGCGGCCCGCCGCCTGGCCCGCGAACACGGTTTGGACGTGCGCGAGGTGCCCGGCTCCGGCCCTGGCGGGCGCGTGCTCGTGCGCGACGTGGAGGCAGCATTGGCCCAGGCAGCGGCCCAGCTCGAGCCGGTGACCCCTCCCGAGGCCGTCAGCGCGGGCGAACGAGTGCCCCTCTCGCGAATGCGCAAGCGCATTGCCGAGGTAATGACAGCGAGCAAGGCCCCCGTACCCCACTTCTACGTCACCGTGCGGGTGGACATGGAGGCAGCCATGCGCTTGCGCGAGGAGATCAACACAGCTTTGGCCGAGGAGGGACTCAAAGTGAGCATCAACGATTTCGTGGTCAAGGCGGCGGCCCTCGCCCTGCGCCGTTTCCCCAACATCAACGCCAGCTTTGCCGGCGACCACATTCTGCGCCATGTCAACGTGCACGTGGGCATCGCCGTGGCCCTGCCGGACGGGCTCATCACCGTTGTCGTGCGAGATGCCGACCGGAAATCCCTCGGCCAACTGGCTCGCGAAACGCATGAGAAAGTGGAGCGGGCCCGCGAGGGCAGGCTCCAGGCCGATGACGTGGGGGGCAGCACCTTCACCGTGAGCAACTTGGGCATGTTCGGTGTGGAGGACTTCGTGGCCGTGATCACGCCCCCTGAGGCGGCCATTCTGGCCGTCGGCGCCGTGCTGGAGGAGCCAGTCGTGCGGGACGGGGCCCTCGTTGTAGGTCACACCATGCGGCTCACCCTCTCGGCCGATCACCGGGTGACTGACGGCGCCGAGGCCGCCCGGTTCCTGGGGGAAATCCGGCGGCTCCTGGAACACCCGCTCCTCCTGCTGGTGGCCTGACAGGGACCGCGGGACTCAGCGCCCGAACGTGCGCAACACGATATGGTCCTGTGGCGTTGAGCCCGCGGCCCACACGGACAACCGCTGCATGGTCGTGGCGTCGTACCAGCCGGCGATAAGGGTGTAGGGGCCCGGTGACAGCTCCGGCGGCAGCGTGAGCTCGTACCTGTCGGCGACGATTTCGCCGGGGAGCCACGAAGTTGTGGGCGCCTTGCCATGCAGGGGGATGTGGTCCTCCTGGGCGATGACTGTGTTGGCGCCGTCCAGGAGTTGCACGAAGCCGGTATAACTCCGTTCAGCCGCTCCCACGGCCTCCCAGACCAAGGTGACGGCCAACTGGGCATTGGGCGCGAGTTCCCCTTCAACAGTGTACCCCAACAGCAGGGCCAACTCGCCCGCACGGGGAGGTGGCACCATCGGGTGGCCCATGGGAGGTGGCTCGAACGTGCGGGCCCGACCTCTCACGCGCAAGCGTCCTAGCTCTACGTTTCCCAGCACCTCGTCGCGTTCCAGAAGGGTCAGGCGAACGGTGTACGTGCCGGCTGGCACCTCGGCAGGCAGGCGCCACGGCAGTCTGCTGTGCACCAGTTCGCCGGGCTGCCATGAAGACACACGGTAATTCCAGGGAACTGGTGGACTCTTCCACGCGGCGAATTCCCCTCCACCTTCGGCAACAAGGCGAATTTCGACCCAGTAGGGTGGACGGGCTGCAGAAGCTCCTCGCATCCAGAGCAGCTCCACTGTGACTTCCTCGCCGGGAGCGGCCTCGGCGCGGTCCAGGGCGAACTCGACCAGCCCAATGGGCGCATCGACCAGGGCACGTGGTGTGACGTTGGGAAAGGCTGGCGCCCGAGCCACATCCACAGTGGCCAGCACTACGTCGCCCCCATTCACAACCTTCACCTGGCCTGAGGGGTCTACGGATGATCTTTCCCCCGGGGCGTAGACACGGGCTGTCACGGTATACTTGCCCGGAGGTGTGCCGGGTGGGAGTTCCAGGAGATAGACGTTGGTAGCCCGTTCACCCTCGGCCCACGAGGGAAGCGTCAGATGGCGGTCGCTGATGAGAGGGCGATCATCCTGGGAGACCACGCGTCCGAGGGGGTCCAGCAGCCGGACACTGGCCTTGAGGGGCACAGTGGTCGGCTCAGGCCCCCGTTCCCAGGTGAGCACGGCCCAGATGGGTCGTGGTCGGTCCGGCGGAGGGAATATCGCCGGTACTGGCGCCTGGCCCACCGAGGCGTTGACCAGTGAGACGACGCTGCCGAAGTGGGCGGTTAGGGACACGGTTGTGCCCTCCTCGGCCAGGGTATAGCGCGTGTTGGGCGCGACGCGGTACCAGGTAACCGTATATCCCCGGAAGGCTCGTGTGCCGGCCACAACGCCGTACTTGCGCAACAGGAAATCCACCGCGCCCCGCGGGTCGGTGTCCGACTTGTACCACTGGACCCAGAAGATGCGCTTGGCGTTGGCTCCCAGTTGGGTGAGCCGTTCGGCCACGTGGCTGATGTCCACGAAGAGGTAGTAGGCCGGGGCCTGCGCGCAAGAGTTGTCGGGCGGAGGACGCGTGGGATCCCGGGAATAACGCGGGTAGTAAAATCCCAGCGGGTAGGGCACATCGATGAGTACCAAGTCCTCCGGCCCGGCCACCTCGGCCAGCCATTGGACCAGGCGGGTGGTCTCCTCGCGAAAATACCGGGGGTTGAACTGGTCGGCGTGGATGCCGAGCGCCCATACTGCGACCAAGGTTGCCCCCAGCACAAAGGCTAAAGGGCGAGCAATCCGACACCACCCGTGCAGGGCAGCGCCCACTAGGAGGGCAAAGAAGGGCATGACAAACGAGATGTAGCGGGGGGCAAAGGTGCCCCGGTCGAGCAGCACAAGGTAATACAGCCCGACGGGCACAAGAGTGGTCGTGAGCAGGAACGAGAGGGGGGCAAGGCGTGCCTTGGGCGTTCGGATGATGGCCAAGCACAGGCCGACGCCCACCACACCGCCCACGAGGGCGATGCCCCACAGCGCCCACGTGCCCTCGGCCGCTACACCCACAGTGTACGCCCACCAGAGCTGGCGCAAGTACTCCCCGGACGCCGGAACGGTGAGGTTCGGGTTCCCGTAGGGGGTTGCCTGGCGCAGGGCACGGCCAAGTTGTGGGGAGAAGAGGAGCAGGGCCAGAAGTGCAGCCCACGCCAGGCTGCGCAGCCGGCGGCCGAGCTCCTCGCGCCGGAGGCCCCACGCCGCGGCCAGGGCCAAGGCCGCCCACGTGTACCAGGAGGCCACGACGAAGAGGGTAGCGTAGTGGACCAACGCCGCGGCCGCCATGCTGACCCCGAGCCACGCCCACGCCCGCCCGTGGCCGTGAACGGCCCGCCAAAAGTGGGTCGCTCCCCAGGCGAGCAGGGCGAACGCCAGGGTGTACATGCGCGTCTCCTGGGCCTCGCTCACCAGGAACGGGGCCAGGGCGGCGAAGAGGGCAGCCCCGGGGGCCAGCTCCGGCGTTTCCAGCCGCCGTGCCAGGGCAACGGTGAGGGGAACCAGGAGCACACCCCAGATCACCGAGAAGAAACGGGCGGTGAAGGCGGCCACACCGGCCTGAAGGCTCCAGGCGTGGAGGAGGAGAAAGTAGCCCGGCGGGTGAATGTCCAACTCGGGCGCGCCGGGAATGGCGCTCAGGGGACGCGTGGCCACATCGATGTTACGGGCCTCGTCCCACCAGATATCTTGAACCTCCAAGCGCCACAGGCGCAGGGCAAAGCTCAGGGCGACGAGCAACGTGAAGTAGAGCAGGCGCGCGCGCCGGGCGTGAACGGTGCATAGCGGTGGGAGTATACCCGAAGCCGGCAGGTGGGCAAATGGGGCTACTCAGCCTGGGAGGAGGGCAACAGAGTGCGTGCGAGCTCCTGAACCAGGCCTGTGTATCGTTCCAGATCAGCCCGCAGGTCAGCCAGGTGGCGGCCGTATCCCAGGCGGCGTGCGAGGTAGGCAAATTCCTCACTCTCCTCCGGCGGCACGGTGAGATCGTCGGCATTGCCGCGTACAATGCGCAGTGCCTCGATGAGCTGGCGCAAGAAGATATACGCCTCCCGCAAATGGGCATACTGTTGGCGGCCGAGAATCCCCAGCTCGGCCAAGACACTCATGGCCGTGCGCGTGTTGGGAGTGCGCAGGGCGAAATGGCGGTGGCCGTGGGTGATCTGAAGGCCTTGCACAAGGTATTCCACGTCCACCAACCCGCCCGGACTAAACTTGGCGTTAAACGTGCCGCCGCGAACCAAGTGGCGTACCTGGCGCTCGCGCATGGCCCGCATGGCGGCCACGTCGAAGGGGGTGCCGGTGTAGACGAAGGCATCTCGCAATTGTACGACCCGGGCCCCAAGTTCTACATCGCCGGCGAAGGGGCGCAACTTGACCAGCGCCTGGCGCTCATACGGCCAAGCAGGACCCTCGGGGGCAAAATAACGCTCGAACAGGCTGAGGGGGACGGCCAAGCTGCCTGAGCGGCCGTAGGGGCGCAGCCGCAAGTCAACCTCAAAAATGCCTTGTCTCCTCGATCGAAGGGTTTTCACAAAGGAAGCCACCAATTTTTCATAGAATTCCGCTGCCGTAATGATGTCCGGGCCGGTGGTCTCCCCGGTGCCGTCGAAGATGAACATCAGCTCAATATCAGAGGCCACTCCTAATTCCCGGCCACCACACTTGCCCAACGCACAGATGACCAGGGCACATGAGGTGCCATCTGGGCGCACGGGGATGCCATGTCGAGCTTCCAACTCCTCCTCGCAGAGCCGGTACGTGGCTTCAACAACAACCTCAGCCAAGTCGGTTAATTCCTGGGAAAAGAGGTGAAAGGAGGGGGTATGCCCCAGAATATACCGCATGTCGATGCGGAACATTTCCCGGTCCTTAAAAGCGTTGAGCGCTTGCCGTCGGGCCTCTCCGCCCTGCTCTTGGGCCAACAGCGCGGCCAGCTCCCGGGCCATCTGACGGCGGGGCTTGCCGGCCGCCAAGTGGTCCACGTCGCGCACCACGGGGAAGAGGTTGTCATGTTGAAGGCGCAGGAAATCCTCCCACAGGAACTCACTCACCCCCAATAGGCGGGCCAGGGCCTGGAGCACCTCAGTCTGCTCCAGCGAGGCAATCTCATCAGGCCAGTTCGGCCGGCAGAAGAGTTCGTCCAGGAACTCGCGGAACTGTTGGAGAGCAGCCCTCGGGTTGGGCGAGCGGGGCAACAAGTGGGTGAAGTGCTTGACGAGCACGGTGGCCGCGCGAAGGCGGCGTTGGGCTTCCGGGTCGGTGATCTTGCGCCCGAGATGGTCGGTGACGTAGAGGATGTCGTGCACCCGGTTGCCCGATGAGGCAATCTCCACACGGGCGATGTAGACCCGGCTGAGGGCCAGGGCGTTGGTGAACTCGTAGAGGAACCCCATTGTGTCGGGCGCGTCAATGCGCAGGATGGTGTACCGGGATGAGGACTGGTTGTCGATGTCGATGTGAATGGGGTAGAGCGTGGTCGGCTCCTCGGCCTCTGGCTGGACGCGCTCGGCCACGAGGCGGGCCAGCGCACCCCGCGCCTCGCGCCGCCGGCCCCGGTGAAGCAAGCGAAAGAGGGAGCGCACGTCGTCAGCATAACGCGCCCACGTCTCGTTCGACACCGGCTCGGCGGCCTGCACTGTGAAGACATCCACGATCTTCCGACGGTGGCCGGGGGCGGCCAAGTCCTCGTCGCCGGCCTCGTAGGTGAAGACTTGGCCGTCCAGAATGTTGAAGCCGTAAGCGAAGAAGAGGCCACAGATGATGGAGAGGGCGCCCAAATAGTCGTATCCGACAATGGTCACACGCCATCGGGATGGGGAGCCATCCTTGTGCTCATAGTCTCCGTCCAAGCGGGCGGCTTCCACCCAGACGAGGTGGTCCTCGTCCAACGAGGCGGCCAGGGCCACGTGTCGGGCGATCTCTTCCTCGGAGAAGGCCTCCTGGTAGGAGGGGGCCATACGGGCCACGTGGTGCCCGATGGCATCGCCAATGTCTGTCCCACCGGGGGGCGGGAACGTCGCACGTTTCGGTACCGCCTCGACGTGTGTCCGGTAAACTTCACGGATGGCCCGGCAGTGTTCCTCGTAGCGCTCCACGAGCTGCTCACCGGCCTCCTGGCCTTCAAAGCCCAGACGGCGGGCCAGGGCGGTCAATTCGGCCTCGTCCTGAGGGAGCTGGTGGGTCTGCTGGTTGTGCATAAGCTGCACGTAGTGCTCCA
Source organism: Ardenticatenia bacterium (assembly GCA_030949995.1). Classification (GTDB taxonomy): domain Bacteria; phylum Chloroflexota; class Anaerolineae; order Ardenticatenales; family Ardenticatenaceae; genus WFWG01. Next base: position 10,151 of record JAUZRY010000096.1, on the reverse strand, counting down.
CGGTGCGCAGGAAAACGTACCCGTCGGCAAGCACCCGGTATTCCTCAGGGGCGAGGAGGCCAGCAGCCGTCAGCCGGCCGAGGGCGTCCAAAGTGTTGGGGGTGCGGATATCTGGGCACTCACGGCCGTGCACCAGTTGAAGCAACTGCACGGTGAACTCCACGTCCCGGATGGAACCGGCGCCCAACTTGACCTCCCCCCACGTTTGGCCTCGGGCCCGCAGGCCGGCTTCGATGCGCGCCTTCATGGCACGCACCTCGCGGCGGACAGTGTCCGGGTCATCGCCGAACAGGAGTGGCTGAATCCGCCGCAGGAAGTTGTGGCCAATCTCCGGGGTGCCAGCCACAACCCTGGCTTTGAGCAATGCTTGCTTCTCCCATAGGCGGGCATGTTGTTCTAGGTAGCGCACGTAGGCGTCCGGAGTGATCACAAGGGGGCCTGAGCGCCCCCACGGCCGCAAGCGCATGTCCACTCTGTAGAGGAACCCTTCACCGGTCATGCGGCTCAGCACGTCGATCAGGCTTTGACCGAGCCGTTGTCGGGATGCCGCTCCCCCGTCTGCCAGGAAGACAAGGTCAATGTCCGAGCTGTAATTGAGCTCCTGCCCTCCTAGCTTGCCGAAGGCTAACACGGCGAACCCCTCGGTGGGCAGCCCCGTGTGTTCGCCCGCGAGGACGAGGGCGTGGCGGATGAGCGCGTCGGCCAGGTGGGAGAGCTGGGACGTGATGGTGGGCACATCCATGAGTCCGAAGAAATCACAGGCACCTACGCGCAACAGTTCCCACCGCTGATATGTCCGCAAGGCGTCGAGCTCTTCGGGGAATGTTTCAACATCCTGACGGGCTGCTTGCGCGGCCAAGTAGAAGTACTCGCGGCTGTGGGGCACGGCCAAATGGCGTGCTTCGACCATCCACTCCAGGTAGTGAGGATATCGGATGAGGATTTCCGCCAGGAAGCGGCTTCCGGCGAAGATGGTGACCGCCATTTCCAGGGCACGGGGGCGTGAGGCCAGAAAGCGGGCCAACGTCGCCGGCCCCTTGGAGACGGCGAAGAGCCGTTCCACGTAGACGAGGGCCTCGTCCGGGTGAGCCCCGGCCTGCAGGGCCCGGATGAGGGAGGGCAACAGCTCCGCTACGGTGATCTCGCTGCCTACAATGTGGACTAGCCGCCTGATGCGGCGCATGGCGGCTTCAGGATCTTGAAAACCGGCGTCAAGCAGTTCCTGTCTTGAGAGGATGGCGTGGGCTTCGGTCATGATCAGCGTGAACTATCCAAGCGACAGGTAGGTAGCCCCAACAGCGCTGAAAGGCGGTGACGATAACGGGCGATCAGGCGGTAGGCGGGCTCGAGCAGGGGGCTCCAAGGCCGCACCAGGCGTCCCACGTGGGCCCACGGCGAGGGGAGCAAACAGAACACCTCGGCTACAGCCCGCGCACCTGTCACATGCCCGTGGCCTGGCCGGACGAGACAGACTGCCTGGGCGCACGCGACGCGCGTCAGCCCAGGTGACAGGCGCTCGGGGGAGACGTGCTGGTAGGGCGCACACGTGAGCCGCTGCCCGCGGTCACGCTGGCGTACCCATTCAATGAGGGCTGAACAGAGCCCACAGTCACCATCGTAAATGAGAAGAGCCCTTTCAGGATGTTGTCCCCTCACGGATCCTTCCCCATTCAAGAAGTTTGGCATGAAGGTATTTTACCCCTGTTAGGTGTTCATCGCAAAATTCATAATGCGTCTGCGCCTCTTCGCCCCATCGAGTTGTGCGCGCTTTTGTGGCTTTGAAGAGCTCGGCATGTTTTGTGTCGTCTTGACAGGACCATGCTCCCCTGTATACTTCACAAGTGCCCCCGAACGAGCACTCAACGAATGTGCTGGAGCCCCCTCATGGTGAGGGGTGCTATCTTCTTTCCACAGCGCCCCCCGCACTCGTGCTTGTGCCCATTGGACATCCGTTGCGTGCATGAACAGGCGGTTGCTGCGGCCAGCAGGTTTGAAGAAATCGTATTACGCCTATGTGTGGCTCCGCCCGTGAACGTTAGTTAGGCTGTTCCCGGCACCCGTGCTGGGATCACAGGGCGTCACAAGAGAGCACGCCGTGTAAGCGATGTGGCAAACCACAGATCACGTATGGGGGGATAGCCATGTCCGCACAGCGCCAAGTTGGTATTCTGCTCTTCGACGCCGTAGACGTGCTCGATTTCAGTGGCCCCTTTGAAGTCTTCGTCATTGCCGACCGGCTGCTCCGTGAAGAGCATCCCTTCCGCGTCTTCACCGTGGCCGAACATGCGGCTCCCGTACTCACCCGTGGCCGGCTCAGCGTGAACCCGCGCTACACCTTCCAGGATTGCCCGCCCTTTGACGTGCTCGTGGTGCCGGGCGGAGCCGGGGTTCGCCGCGAGGAGAAGAATGTTGTGCTGCTCAACTGGCTCCAAAAGGTGGCCGGGGAAGCCGAGATCGTCCTCTCGATCTCCACGGGTGCCCTCCTGTTGGCCCAAGCCGGGCTGTTGGGCGGCCTCGCGGTAACCACACACCGGGGAGCCCTGGAGGCCCTCCGTCGGGCGGCGCCTGACGCGCTCGTGCGCTCCGAGGTTCGCCTGGTGGACGCCGGCCACATCGTCACGTCGGCCGGCATCTCGGCCGGCATTGACGCCGCCTTGCACGTTGTGGCCCGCCTGCTGGGATCAGAAATGGCCGAGCGAACAGCCCGCGCCATTGAATACGCCTGGCGCCCTATCACAGCGGATTGCAGCGCGTGACCTTTCTCAGCCTGAGAACGGCCAACCGCTCGGCCGTCCCGGTGGCGGTGGTCAGCGTCACGCCTGCCGGCGGACGTGGTGCGTGATGTGCGCCGTGCCGGCACACTGGTCCCCGTTCGAGTTGGCCTGCTCCTGATTTTCCCGTATCATCTTCACAATCCTGTGAATCGGGCGTACCCTTAACCTCTGTACACCGTATACCTGACGAGAGTTCTAAGAATGAGCAGGAGAGAGCGGGACCGGTCCGTCAACGAAGCCACCCTGGTCGAACTCATTCAACGTGCCCAATCAACCGGTGATCCGGCAGCATTTGAGGAGCTGTACACCCTCTACGCCGACAAAATATACCGGTTCCTCCTGGTGCGCCTGCAAGATGTGGACCTGGCCGAGGAGCTCACATCCCAGGTCTTCTTGCGCCTGATCGAGCGCATTCACCAATATCACATCCAGCCTCGCGACAACGTGGTCATCTTCTCCGGCTGGCTCTATCAGATTGCGCGCCACTTGCTGACCGACATGTATCGTGCGGAATCGCGCCGGACCACGGTGTCCCTGGACAAAGCGATGCACCTCGCTTCTCCCCAGGAGGCACCCCACGATGCGGTGGAACGAAAACTAACCATGGAGCGCGTGGTGGCCGCGCTGGCGAACTTGAACGAGCGACAACAGCAGGTAATCACACTGCGTTTCCTGGAAGGGCTCAGCGTGGCCGAAACTGCCCGGGTCATGCACATGACCGAGGGGGCTGTGAAAGCCCTGCAACATCGCGCCCTGCGGAACCTGCAAAATTACCTGGCACCCGAGATACGCTCATGATGACGATAGAAGAAGCCCTGGCCGATTGTCTCGAACATATGGAACGTGGGGAGTCGTTGGAGGCGTGTCTGGCCCTTTACCCCGAACACGCTGAGGAGCTCGAGCCTCTGCTGCGCTTGGCCCAGGGACTGAGCCACTTGGAGGCACCGCGTCTCTCCCCCGAAGCCTTTGCCCTGGGGCGAGCCCGCGTGGCCCGGGCAGCATCGGCGGCCGGACGGCCCCGCCGCGTGTTGAGCTTCCCGCCGGCCTTCTCGCAGCCGCGCTCACCGGCCCGGCGAAAGCGGCGGACGAGCGCAGTGGCCAGATGGCGAACGTGGGCTGCCGCCGCGGCAGCCGTCGTGATCTTCGCTATTGCCTCCACCGTCTCCGCCTCCAGCACAAGCTTGCCCGGAACCCCCCTGTACGGGGTCAAACGCGCGGGCGAGAACGTGCGCGGCTTCTTCGCCTTCTCACCCGAAGCCAAGGCCAACTGGCACGCCCAGCTCGTTGCTCGGCGCCTGGAGGAGGCCGTTCGCCTTCAGGAGCTGGGACGCCCCGTGCCCCCCGAACTGCTCACCGAGGCCGAAGAGGAGCTCGAGCGTGCCGTGGCCGCCAGTGCTGCCTTGCCACCCGAACAGCGGGTGCCCCTCATGCACCGTTGGCTAGCCCAGTATCAGAGCCTTGAGAGCAAGAGCGCTACGGCACAACCTGTTGCCCAAGTGCTGGAGGAGGCTACTGAGGACATCCAGTCCCTGATCGAAGAGCTGGCCACCCCTGTGCCCACCCCGGTGGCCCCGCCGCCAGCGCCAACCGACACGCCCGCCGCGACGGCCACACCGGCCGCGGCCACCTCCACGCCCGTGACCGCGCCGGCGCCACCCACGGCCACGCCCGCGGTGCCACCCACGGCCACGCCAGTGCCGCCCACGGCCACGCCAGTGCCGCCCACGGCCACGCCAGTGCCGCCCACGGCCACGCCGGCGCCCACAGAAGTGGTGATCGTGGAAGTCGAGTTCACCGGAGTGGTCGAGGCCGTGGACGGTTCCACCTGGCGCATTGGGGGGCGCCAGGTAGTGATCACCTCCCAGACGGAGATTGAGGGAGACCCCGGCGTGGGAGATGTGGTTGAAGTCCGTGCGGCTCGCCAGCCCGATGGGCGGCTGGTGGCCCTGCGCGTTGAGCTCCATGAACGGCGGCCGTCACCCACCGGCACACCACATCCCGACGATGAGGACGAAGTGCCGACACCTGGCCCGGCCGAGACACCACACCCCGGCGACGGAGCAGATGAAGGCGAACCCCCTGAGCCCGAACCCACCCAAACACCCGAGATGGGTCAGGACGAGGGCGACGAGGACGAGGGACATGGTCAAGTCCCAGAACCGACCGAGCCCCCTGAACCCGACGACGATGGGGATGGCCGCGACGACGACCACGGCCCGCCGTCCACCAACACGCCGTCACCCGGCAACCCGTCGCCCACGCCTACGCCTGAGCGTGACGATGAGGACGAGGAGGACGAGGAGACAGCACCTCAGCCGACGAGCACGCCGCCCCCTCCGCCGCCGGCGACGAGTACGCCAACCCCGCTGCCCACGCCCACCCCGGAACCTGATGACGGCGAGGATAACGGAGAACCACCTCCAACGCCCGAACCCGATCACGGAGAGGGAGACGGTGGTCCGCGGCCCACGCCCGAGCCCGACGACGGTGACGATAACGATGACGACCATGACGAGGACGACCCTGGTGGCCGTGACCGAAATGAGCCCTGACTCCCTCCCACACGGCGAGCTGTGCGTGGCCCGGCCCCCTGATCGGGGCCGGGCTGTATTTTTGCCCGTCTTGCCCCTCATCCGGTGCGTTCTCGTTTGACACCTGTCCTTCCCGGCGTATAATTGAGACAACATCTCACTTCGTAGCGTATTGGCACCCGGAATGTGCTGGTGCCTTGTGCGGAACCTGCAGCGATGAGTGCTTCACTTCACGCCATCTTCAAGCGCATTCGGGCAGAGGGATACAAGCTCACGCGGCCCCGCCGTGTGGTCATTGAGGTGTTGGCTGGCGGAGAGACTCACATGGGGGCCTCCGAGATCGTGGCCGCCGTGCGCCAGAAGGCACCCGATGTGGGCCGAGCCTCGGTCTACCGTGCCTTAGAGCTTCTGACTCGGCTGGGCGTGGTACAAGTGTCGGCCATGGGGCGGGCCACCACTGTCTACATGCTCACCCCGGCGTGCTGTCACCACCACCTGGTGTGTGTGGAGTGCCGCCGCACAGTTGAGCTTAACGAATGTGCGCTCCGAGACCTTGAGAAGTCCCTGGCCAGTCGGTTCGGATTCCAGGTACAGGGCCACCTGGTAGAAATCTACGGGAGATGCGAAGCATGTCAGGACAACCCGGGCTCAGCACCTCTGTGAGCGCCATTCTCCTCGGGTGGTTCGGCGTCGTGGTCACCTCCGCCGGGCTGGTTGGGTGCCGTTCTCAGGGGGGAACGGCTGAGGTCGATACGGTACTCGTGGCGGTGGAGACGCCGGTCATTGCCGAGTTTGCCGCGCAGGTGGCCGGAGAACGGGCCACAATCTTCACGTTGATTCCGCCCGGCCAAGACCCCCACACGTACCAACCGTCCTCCCAAGTGCTGCGGACGTTGCCCCAGGCCGATCTGGTGCTCCTCAACGGGGCCAACTTGGCGCCGGGTGTGGAGCGTTTGGTGGAGAGTCAAGTGCCCCCCGAGCGCGTGGTCGTGGTCAGCGGTGGACTATCGCCCCTGGTGGACGACGCCGGGGAAGTGGACCCTCACTTTTGGCTCAGCGTGCCCCACGCCGTGGCCTACGTGGAGGCCATCCGCGACGCCCTGATCCGGGTGGACCCGGCAGGGGAGCAGACCTACGCCCAGAACGCCCGCGCGCTGGTGCAGCGTCTTGAGGCACTGGACACATGGATTCGCGCCCAAGTGGCCACGGTGCCGCCCGAACGCCGCTTGTTGGTGACCACACACCGCGTCCTCGGCTACTTCGCCGAGGAGTACGGCTTCACCCACGTGGGCACAGTGATGCCGGGCGTGAGCACCGAAGCCGAGCCCTCGGCGGCCGACCTGCGACGCCTCATCGAGATGGTACAGGCACACCAGGTGCCGGCTATCTTCGTGGAACAGGGCGTTAACCCGGCCTTGGCCGATCAAGTGGCCCGGGCGACAGGTGCCCGTGTGGTCACCGGGCTGGTGGACCAGCCCGATCCCAACAGGGAGGAGGTCGCCACCTACGAGGCCATGATGCGCCACAATGTGACGCTGCTGGTGGAGAATTTGCGATGAGCGCGATCACAACCACACTGGCCGTCGAGTGTCTCCACGTGTCGGCCGGGTACGGCACTCATCCAGTGCTGCACCAGGTGACATTTCGCGTGGCCCCCGGCGAACAAGTGGCGGTGTTAGGTGCGAACGGCGCCGGCAAGTCCACGCTGCTGAACGTGGTGGCCGGGGTGTTGCCCCTCACTGTTGGCACGGTGTGCCTCTTCGGCGAGCGAGCCGACCGGGCCAGGGTAAGCGTGGCCTACTTGCCCCAAGAGCTCCACGTGCCGAAGCGCTTCCCGGTCACCGTCTTCGACGTGGTGATGATGGGACGCTACCGGTTCCTCAGGCGCTTGCGTCCGCCTGCCCGGCGTGACCGCCAGGCCGTGTTGGCGGCGTTAGAGCGGGTTCATCTGGGCCACGTGGCAGCACGCCCCATTACAGCACTCTCCGGTGGACAACGCCGGCGCGTGTTCTTAGCACGCGCGCTGGCCCAAGAAGCGCGCATTCTTCTTCTGGATGAGCCCTTGCAGGGCATTGATGTGGGCAGCCAGCAGGTGATTATGGAGACTCTTCAACGCTTGCGGGAACAGACGGTCACAGTGCTGGTGGCCACTCACAGTCTCAGCTTGGCCCAACAGTTCGACCGCGTGCTCTTCCTGCGGGCCGGCCATCTAGTCGGTGACGGCCCTCCTGATGTGTTGCTGCAGCCTGATCACTTGGCAGAGATCTTCGAGTTTCTGGACGATTCCGAATCTTCTCTGTACGAGGTGAGGCCACATGTCAGCAGTTGAGTGGCTCATTCTTCCCTGGCGATACCCCTTCTTCGTCCACGCTGTGATCGCGGCGACTCTGGTAGGCCTTGTGGGTGGCGTCGTGGGCAGCTATGTCGTGCTCCGGGGCATGGCGTTCTTTGGGGACGCGCTGGCTCACGCCATTCTGCCGGGCCTGGCCGTAGCCTATTTGCTGGTCGGGGCACGGGGAGAAGGGCTCTTCTGGGGCGGGTTGGTGGCCGCACTGGTGGCTGCACTGCTCATTGCCAGGCTGAGCGCCGGAAGGCAAGTGAGCGAGGACACGGCCATTGGCATCACGTTCGCCGGCATGTTCGCCTTGGGCATCGCCATGATCTCCACCGGACGCACCTTTGCCGTGGACCTCACCCACATTCTCTTCGGCAACGTGCTGGCCGTCAGCCGTGCTGATCTGGTTCGCATGGGGGTGGTCGGCGGCGGGGTGGTCCTGGCCGTGGTCTGGTACTACCGGGAATTCCTCATTCTGGCCTTTGATCCCCTCCTGGCGGCCACCTTGAAGTTACCCGTTGGCCGGCTCAACGATATCTTCGTGGTCCTCATTGCCCTGAGCGTGGTGGTCTCGCTGCAGACGGTGGGTACAGCCCTCACGTTGGCCATGTTGATCACGCCGGCGGCCACAGCCCAACTCCTGGCCCACCGTCTGTCCACCATGATGGCGCTGGCAGTGGCCGTGGGGATAATGGCCGGTCTGATCGGGCTCTACGTTTCCTTCTACTTCTCGGTCGCCTCGGGGGCCGCCATTGTGCTGACGGCTACGCTCCTCTTCGGGGGCGTGTGGGTGTGGAGAGGGCGGGCGTAAGGGAACGGCCACCTTCACGCCGGCGCGGCCGTTTCTTCCTCTTCCTCCAGCTTGTAGAGCTTATCACGGCTCTCCAGCCGGTCAACGTACAGGATGCCGTTGAGATGGTCAATCTCGTGTTGGAGCACCCGGGCCAAGAACCCCTCTGCCTCGATACGGCGTGGTTTTCCCCATTCGTTACGGCCTTGCACCACCACCCGCACATGACGTCGCACTTCGCCCACGTAGCCCGGGATGGAGAGACAGCCTTCAATGCCCTCCTCCATCTCTTGACTTGCTTCCAGAATCTCGGGGTTCACCAGCGCGAAGGGCTTGCCGATCCAAGGACTGGGGGGGACAGAGGAGGACATCTCATCGTCTTCGTCGACGGGAATTTCAAACACCAACACTCGCTTGCGCACACCCACTTGGGGAGCGGCCAGACCTACGCCCTGAGCTTGGCGCATGGTCTCGATCATATCTCTCACCAAGGTGCGCAATTCAGGATCGAAGCGTTCCACAGGATGGGCCTTTTGCCGTAAAATAGGATCACCAATGAGCACTATTTCGCGTACAGCCATTTCCTTCACCTGTTTGCCGTTGTCTAGGCGGAATGTGGTCCTTCGTCCTCAAAAGTATAGCATATTCTGGGCATCGTGTCACGCAACACTGTGAGGGGAAATCGTGGAGCCTTGGCACCAGTGTGCGGAGGGAGTACTCATTCGTGTCCACGTGCAGCCGAGAGCACGTCGATCGGAGGTCGTGGGGATAGTAGGCGATGCGATCAAAATCCGCGTAGCAGCTCCCCCACACCGAGGACGGGCCAATGAAGCGCTTGTCAACTTCTTGGCCCACCTCTTGGGCGTGTCGAGGCACGATGTGGCTGTGGTACGCGGCCAGACAAGTCGGCGAAAACGAATCATTGTGCGCGGGATAACGCTCGAAGATGTCAAAGCTCGCCTTTCCCCGGGAACTTAAAGGACTGAGTGAGCGTTTCAGAGAGTGAGGGGACGACACCATCAAATTTAGCCCCTAAGAGCTAGAAAGCTCTCATGAGGTTGACCACAATCCCAACCAAGGAGGTGAGGACCAATGGCTAAGTGGCCAAGAAGCGCTCGCCTGTTCACCGGACTTGCAGTCCTGGGGATCACCTTGATGCTCGCTGCCTGTGCAGCATCATCTTCGCTCGCGCCCACTGAGGAGGGCTTTCGCGCTGCGGTGAGCACTCCTGAACCTGCGGCGGTGCGCACCGAACCTGCGGCCACACCGACGATGATCACCGAGGAACTTGTGCCCCCACAGGCCTTGCGGGCCATTGTGGGACAGCTGTCGGATCTGCTCGGCCGCGAAGTGAACGCCAATGAGGTTCAGGTGATCTTGATCGAGAAGCGCGAGTGGCGGGATACCTCCTTTGAATGTCCAAAACCAGGTCAGATGTACCAGCCCGTTGTAACGCCAGGATATCGCATTGTGGTCCTCGTTGACACCCAAAAGTACGAGTTCCGCACGGACGAGGAAGGCCAAGTCGTGCTGCTGTGTCAACCTGTCCCCATTTCGACGCCTGAAGATGAAGGTGCTTCCGATGAGGAGGAACAGATGAACACATCCGTATTGCCAGACAAGGCTCGTCGAGCATTTGAGAAAGCATTGTCCCTGGTGGCGAAAAAGAGCAAAGTGGATCGCGAGGCCATCACGCTGACGGCGTGGGAGGCAGTTATGTG
>JAUZRY010000095.1 GCA_030949995.1 Ardenticatenia bacterium | reverse complement strand
GTCGTTGGTGGCCCGGGCCATGGTGTCACCCACGGGCTGGGCGTTATGAAAGGCCATGCTCTTGCCCAACAGGTTGGTGTAGAGCTCATCCCGGATGTCCCGCTCCAGGCGTTGACCGACCAGCTCGGCGCTGAAGTTGCGCAGGAACTGAAGGGCACTGCGGGTCACTTGGGCGCCGAGAATGGCCAAGGCTGTGGGCAGAAGCAACTCCGTCTTGGGGGGCGTCGTGGCCATGGCGTTGAAGGCGCGGCCGAGAAGTACGGGCACTGCCGCGGCCAAGGCCGCGTTGCCCAGCGCTCCTACGAAGATGAAGAGCAACAAGAGGGGATATCGCCGCACGTGGGAGAGCAACCAGCGCACAGGCCCCCTCCGGTTGGTGGCGTACCGGACAGGGGGTGTGAATTCCGTTGGCGTTGGGATGTGGGAGCGCTTGCCGTTGTGCATGGTCATTTCCCGGCCGCGGTGCGTGGCCAACGACGGCGCATGGCCTGATGCGACAGCGAAGAGCGCGGAGAACACCATCCTGACATGTTAGCGTATCTAACTGTGGGTGTCAAATCAGTGGGAGGCGAGGGAATGAGGGAGAAAAGAGACGCGGCACCGACTGCCCCGCTCAGCCGGTGCCGCTTACCGCACACACAGAAGGAGGAGGTGCAACCTCTGGTGTGTGTTGCTCCTGTATAATAAACGGGTCACATGAAAGGGGCATGAGAGGAAGTTGAGAATTCGGTGAGAATTGACCCGACCGTTACGACACCTCGGCCCATGTGACCAGCCCTAGCTCGTGTTCAACGAAGACCCGCTCATGGGCCGGGAGAATGCGCAGGCCCAAGGAGAACTTGCCGCTCTGTGCCAGCACAATCTCTCCCCCGTAGTGGACCCATGTCTCCTCCTGGCGCCCTGTCGGGCGCAAGGTGACAATGTGCAGGGGGGCGCTGTGGCGGTATGGGGTGAGCACGGCTTGGACGGAAACGTCCGTGACATCCAAGGGGCCCAAGTGGACCACCGCAGTTACCCGAAGGGGGTGGCCAATGTGGACGGTGGTTCGCTCCACTTGGACATCCTCGATCCGTACCTGGGGCCAGGCAGCGCGGAGCTTGGCCTTCCACGCGGCCCGTTCCTTCGCCAAGGCGTACCCATCGGCGCGCAAGCGGGCGTGAAGCTCGGTTGCCCGACCGTAGTAGCGCTCTACATATTCCCTGACCATGCGGCGGGTGTTGAAGTGGGGCGCCACCGTGCGAATAGCCGCCTTGACGACCCGCATCCACCCCCGTGGAATGCCTTGAGCGTCCCGGGCGAAAAAGAGGGGGATGATCTCGTTCTCCAGAGTCGCGTAGAGGGAGAGGGCATCGGCTTCGTCCTGGGCTTCCTCGTCGGAGTACTCGCGCTCTTCGCCAATGGCCCAGCCGTTATCCCCCCGGTAAGCCTCCCGCCACCAGCCGTCGAGGACGCTGAAGTTGGGCACGCCGTTCATGGCCGCCTTCATGCCGCTGGTACCACTGGCTTCCAGGGGACGGCGGGGTGTGTTCAACCAGAGGTCCACCCCCCTGAACGAGAAGGCGGGCGATGTGAATGTCGTAATCTTCCACGAAGAGCACCCGTCCGACAAACCCATCCTGTTGGGAGATGGTGTGAATGGTGCGGATGAGCTCTTGCCCTGGCTCGTCGGCCGGGTGAGCCTTGCCGGCAAAGATGAGCTGAATGGGGCGTTGGGGGTCGTTGATGAGCCGTCGCAGGCGTTCCAAGTCGCGAAAGATGAGGGTGGCCCGCTTGTAGGTGGCGAAGCGGCGGGCGAAGCCGATGGTGAGGGCATTGGGATCCAAGACCTCGCCAGCCGCCTGAACCCGAGCGTCACTCTCGCCGTGGCGCAGGCGCTGGAGCGTGACACGATCGCGCAACTCGGCCACAAGGCGTTGTTTGAGGGCTCGGTGGGCTTGCCAGAGGGCTTGGTCCGGGATTGCCTCCACCGCGTCCCACACGGCCGGGTCGTCGGGGCGCTCTTGCCATCCGGGCACGTGGCGGTCGAAGAGCGCGGCGATCTCGGGGGCCAGCCAGGTGGGCATGTGAACCCCATTGGTGATGTGGCCGATAGGAATCTCTGCCTCGGGAACGCCAGGCCAGAGGGATGCCCACATGCGGCGGGAGACGTGGCCGTGGAGTTCGCTCACACCGTTGTGGAAAGCACTGAGGCGCAGGGCCAACACGGTCATGCTGAAACGGGGCCCCCAGGGCATGTCGTGACGGGCCAAGTTGAGAAAACGGTCGCGGTCAAGCCCCAACTGGGGCCAGTAGGTGGAAAAGTAGCGCTCCATCAAGTCGAAGGGGAAGGCATCGTGGCCGGCCGGCACCGGCGTGTGGGTGGTGAAGAGCGTGCTGGCAGCAACCACCTCGCGGGCCTCGTCGAAGGTGAGGCCCGCGCCCTGCACCAGCTCGCGGACGCGTTCCAGGCCCAGGAAGGCGGAGTGGCCCTCGTTCATGTGCCACACGGCGGGGGCAATGCCCAAAGCCCGCAGGGCGCGCACACCACCAATGCCCAGGATCATCTCCTGGGAGAGGCGCATCTCCTGATCGCCCCCGTACAGGCGGGCGGCCAGCTCGCGGTCTTCGGGGGCGTTGGGGTCCACGTCCGTGTCCAGCAGGTAGAGCGCCACGCGCCCGACCCGAATTTCCCACACGCGCGCGGACACCACTCGTCCCGGCAACTCCACGTGTACCACCACATCTTCGCCTGAAGGCGTACGCGCTGGCCGTGCTGGCACCTCGCCCAAGTCGATCTTCTCGTAACGTGCTTCCTGGCGGCCGTCGAAGCTGATGCGCTGGGAAAAGTAGCCTTGGGGATACAGAAAGCCCACGCCCACCAGGGTGAGGCCCAAGTCGCTGGCGGCCTTACAGTGATCGCCCGAGAGAATGCCCAACCCGCCGGAGTAGATGGGGAGCGACTCGTGGAGGCCGAACTCAGCCGAGAAGTACGCCACAGGGCCCGTTGGCCTGGTATCAGCGTGCGAAAATTGGTCCTTTGGCGCGTTCATATATGTGTCGAAGTGTTGCATCACGCGGTCGTAGCGCTCCAGGAAGGCCGAGTCGTTGGCCAGCGCGTCCAGGCGCTGTTGGCGCATTCGCCTTAACAACTTCACCGGGTTGTGATAGGTGGCTGCCCAGAGCTGCGGGTCCATGGAGTGGAAGAGCTCCACAGCCGGCGGAAACCAGGACCACCACAAGTTGTAGGCCAGAGCTTCTAAGCGCGCTAACCGCTCCGGTAACACCGGCAGGACGGCGATCTCGGTGAGAGCTCTCAAGGGACTCCTCCTCTTGGTGTGGTTCGGTGGCCTCGGTTGTTTCAGGGCGGCTAGATTGTACGCCGTTTGGTGGCTTTGTCCAGAAACAGGCCCAAGGGAGCGCGCGTAGGATGGAGTGTGTACCACGCAGTGTTGGGCCCACGACACGTGCACGTGCAGATGTGGAGAGGGAGCAAGGCGCCGATGGCTGCACAGGAGACAACGACGAGCGCAGTGAGGCAGGCCGGCTGGCTCCAGCAGGTGGCCTGCCAGCGTGAGGAGATGCCGGCGGCCACATGGCCGGAACAATGGCGCACCTGGCAAGCCCGTGCCCTGACCGGCCTGGTCGAGGTGCAAGGTGGAGAGGATTCAATAGTCTACCTGTTCACAGAAGGATCGGTGATGGGGGCCTACCGCTATCAGGAGGGGAGCTTTTTCAAGATCGACACCCTGCCCGAGCTGGCCGCCCACCTTGCATCGCTGACCATATGGGTGGTTCAGCTTCCCCTGGATGGCGTGCGCGCCATGAAAACCTTGTTGGAGCGGGGAACTCCCTTGGAGACGCGCGCGCTGTCCACGGCGGAACTCCAAACTTTCTGCGAGGAAGTGGCTAGCCACACTGTCGGCGTGCTCCACGTGAAATGGGAGGACGCTGAGGGATTGCTCGTGCTCTCCGGCCGTGTGCCTTCGGCCGGCGTGTTTATCCACAACCAAACGGTAGCGAATGGCCCAAATGGGCTCACGAAGATCTACACTTACCCCGTGAGCCGCTGTCGTGTTCACATCTACCCTGAAGTGTTGGACGAGCCGGTGCTTTCGGAGGAGGATGCTCTCGTGCGACTCGCCTTCGCCATGTTTGCGGACGCCGTCTTGTTCCGGTATATTGAGCTCACGGGCCGCCGGATGGGGAATTCGCTGATCGCGGAGATGAACCGCATCACGCGCGCGCGGGGATGGTCCATTCGCTTCAGCCGCAACGGCGTGGCTGACACACACACGTTTGCCCACGGCGACGAGGCCCAACAAGTCTACCGTACCCTCATTCAGCTCCTCGTGGGTCACATCTCCATCGTCGTCGGCGACATGCTGGCCCATGCCCTCATGCGTCAGGCGTTGGACCGAATGGACCGGCGGCTGCAGGCAGCCGCTCACCGGCTGGTTCCCCTGCCGGCTGTGGCCTGATAATGAGAGGTAGACGCCGGACTACTTTGCCACCAGGAGAGGTTGCGTTGCGGACGACGAAATTCCTGTTTGTGCTGGCCGCCGGCGTGTTCACCCTGGCGTACGTCTACATTTACCAGGAAGAGCCGATTTCCCCCCTGTGGAGCGAGGCTGCGCTCAGCCTGCTCTACACACTGGCCGCGGGATTGGCCGCCCTGTTCATGGCAATGGTCTACCACCAATTCGAGCCAGATGAGCCGGCCGGCCAAATGTGGCGCTTCTTCATGTGGGGGTTGTGGACCTGGGCGCTGGCCGAAGCGGTCTGGGGGCTCTACCCGGTCATCTGGGAAGAGGCACCCTTGGTCTCGGTGGCCGACATCTTCTGGGCCGGCGGGTACGTGTGGTTCGCCGTCGCTCTGATGCACCAGTACCAACTCGTCTACGGCGCCGATGGGAGATGGAGATGGCGCCATGTGGCCCTGGTGGCCGGCGGCGTGGTGGCCACAAGCGCCCTGCTGACCTTCCTCCTGGTCGGCGTGGCGGGACTGAAGGCTGAGGACGGATGGCTCCCCGTTTTCCTCAACATCTTTTATCCCTTGGGTGATGGCGCGTTGGCCCTGGCCGCCTGGCGCATCGCACGCCTCTTCCGGGGAGGGCGGTGGGCTAGGCCGTGGCTGGCCCTCCTGGCGTTTGTGGTGGCCGACGCCGCGTACACGTCTCTCTTCATAACCGGGATCTACTCGTTCGAGGGCAACCTGCCCAGCTTGTTGGCCGACGTGCTCTACTTGGATGCCTACCTCTTCCTCGCCTTCATGATCTACGACCACCTCACTTTGCTCCGGCAGGGCATCTCCTTGAGCACGGTCTCGGGCGAATAGTTCCTCCTCCTCGACGGCACTGTGGGTGGGTGCTCCGGGCCTTCCCTCTCCAGCACCATCTGCCCCAAGGCCATTCGCGAGCCCCTGTGCTCCAGTTGTCCGGGATGACTTGTCGGAAGAGCGGCCGAGTGGTACGATAAGGTGGGATCGGACGGGGATGCAAGCAGCAGGAGAAGGAGGGGCACAGGGGGTCATGTCCTCCCGCAAGCGCGAGATGCTCTCGCCCTCGCCGCGAACCGAAGAGACGCCGTTCGAGGAGACGCTCCGCCCCCAACGGCTCGACGAGTACATTGGGCAGGAGCGGGTGAAGGCCAACCTGCGCATCCTGATCGAAGCCGCCCGGCACCGGCGCGAACCGCTCGACCACATCCTCCTCTACGGCCCTCCTGGCCTGGGGAAGACGACGTTGGCCCACATCATCGCCAACGAAATGGGCGTGAACATCAAGATCACGGCCGGGCCGGCCGTGGAGCGCCAGGGGGACTTGGCCGCTATTTTAACCAATTTGCGCCGTGGCGACATCCTCTTCGTTGACGAAGTGCACCGCCTGCCCCGCGCTGTGGAGGAGATTCTCTACCCGGCCATGGAGGATTTCGCCCTCGACCTGATCATCGGCAAGGGACCCGCCGCGCGCAATATCCGGCTGGACCTGCCTCGCTTCACCGTGATTGGCGCCACCACGCGGCCGGCCCTCCTCTCATCTCCCCTGCGGGACCGCTTCGGCGCCATCTTCCGGCTCGACTTTTACGAGTTGGCGGCCATGACCGAGATCGTCAAACGGGCCGCGCGTATTCTGAACGTCCCCGTCGAAGAGGACGGTGCCCGGGAAATTGCCCGGCGGGCTCGGGGGACGCCTCGCATTGCCAACCGCCTGCTCAGGCGGGTGCGCGACTACGCCCAAGTGCGGGCCGACGGCACCATCACCCGTGAGGTGGCCCGCCAAGCGCTGGAATTGCTCGACATTGACGAGCTCGGCTTGGACGAGGTGGACCGCCGCGTGTTGCGCACCATTATTCAGAAGTTCGGGGGCGGGCCCGTGGGCCTGGAGACCATCGCAGCCGCCATCAGCGAGGAGGCCGACACCATCATGGACGTGTACGAGCCCTACCTGCTCCAACTCGGCTTCCTGGAGCGCACACCTCGCGGCCGCGTGGCCACCCCTCTGGCTTACGAACACCTTGGCCTCGTCCCGCCGGCAGGGGGATCCCACCAGCCACCACTCCTGTGAGCGACTCCGGGCGAAGAAGGAGGGAAGACCATGACACCAGACCTCGCCCCCATTGGCCGACTGCTCATTCTCATGGCCTTGCTCCTCTTCCTCGTGGGCCTGCTCTTCCTGGGCCTTGCCCGCCTGCCCGGCCTCGGTCGCCTGCCCGGCGACCTCTACATCCAACGGGGGAACCTGAGCTGTTTCGTCCCCATTGCCACCTCCATTCTCCTGAGCCTCCTCCTCACCGTGGGGCTCAACGTGCTGCTCTGGTTGCTCAGGCGCCTAGGAGGATGATTCAGGACAGAGGAAAGCGATGCGCACCGTTCGACTGGCTCTGGCACAGCTCAACATGACAGTGGGCGCCATCGAGGAGAACACGCGCAAGATCGTGGACACGCTGGCACGGGCGCGTGCTCAGGGCGCCAACTTGGTGCTCTTTCCCGAACTGGCCATCTCCGGCTACCCCCCGGAGGACTTGCTCCTCAAGCCGGACTTCCTGGAGGCCAACCTCCGGGCCCTCGACGAGATCCGGCAGGCCACCGCGGACATCACCGCCGTGGTGGGCTACCCGGCGGCCGACGACTACGACATCTACAATGCCGCGGCCGTGCTCCAGAACGGCAAGCTCGTGGGCATGTACCGCAAGCACTACTTGCCCAACTACGGGGTCTTCGACGAGAACCGCTACTTCGGCGAGGGACTGGAGAGCCCCGTCTTCGACTTCGCTGGCGACATTGTGGGCGTGAGCATCTGCGAGGACATCTGGTATCCCGTGGGCCCTCCTCAAATTCAGGCGCTTGCCGGCGGCGCTGAGCTCTTGGCCAACATTTCCGCCTCGCCCTACTACCGGGGCAAAGGTCGTGACAGGGAGCGCATGTTGGCCACCCGCGCGG
The DNA here is from genome assembly GCA_030949995.1 of Ardenticatenia bacterium. Lineage (GTDB taxonomy): Bacteria > Chloroflexota > Anaerolineae > Ardenticatenales > Ardenticatenaceae > WFWG01. Next base: position 19,404 of record JAUZRY010000095.1, on the reverse strand, counting down.
CCGATAACGTGGCCGTTGTCGCGTACTGCAACCTCGTGGGAGGGCAGGACGAGTTGGTCTTTGACGGCCACAGCCTCGTGTTCGGCCCCCGGGGAGAGCTGGTGGCTAGGGCTCCGGCCTTCGAGGAGGCCCTGATTCTGGTGGACGTGGACTTGGAGGAGGTCTTTCGTGCCAGGCTCCACGATCCCCGCCGGCGCAAGGATGTGGAGTTGGCCCGGCAGTTCAGCCGGCAGGTGCCGCGCGTTGAGGCCGCGCCCCTGGCAGCCAGTCACGGCAAGGAGCCCCCTGCCGTTGATCCTGCCGTGACCACACCCCTCGACGCCCTCGAGGAAGTCTACCGAGCGCTGGTGTTGGGCACCCGAGACTACGTCCGCAAAAACGGCTTCGACACGGTGGTGTTGGGGCTCAGCGGCGGAATTGATAGCTCTCTCACGGCCACCATTGCTGTGGACGCCCTCGGCGACGAACATGTGGTGGGGGTCGCCATGCCTTCCCGCTTCTCCTCCGAGGGAAGCGTGCGCGATGCCCGGGAATTGGCCCGCAACTTGGGGATTCGCCTGCTCACCATTCCCATCGAACCTCCCTTCCAAGGCTACCTCGACGCCCTGGCCGACGCCTTTGCCGGAACGCCGTTCGGTGTGGCCGAGGAGAACATTCAAGCGCGCATTCGGGGCAACTACCTCATGGCCCTCTCCAACAAGTTCGGCTGGCTGGTGCTCACCACCGGCAACAAGAGCGAATCGGCCGTGGGGTACGCCACCCTCTACGGTGACACAGCCGGGGGCTTTGCTCCCATCAAGGATGTGTTCAAAACCTTGGTCTACGAGCTGGCCCGCTGGCGAAATGCCCGGCCTGACGGCCCTCTGATTCCTGAAAGCGTGCTCACCAAGCCGCCCAGCGCGGAGCTGCGGCCCGACCAGAAGGACACGGACACCCTGCCCCCCTACGACGTGCTTGACGTCATCCTGGAACTCTACGTGGAACGGGACTACAGCGCCAACGAGATCGTGGAGCAGGGATTCGCGCCGGAGTTGGTCGAGCGGGTCATCCGCATGGTGGACCGGGCGGAGTACAAGCGCCGCCAGGTGCCGCCGGGCATCAAGATCACGACGCGGGCCTTTGGGAAGGACCGCCGTCTGCCCATCACGAACCGGTATCGGTACCGCTCCAGGTGAGAGGGCACCAGGCCCTGTCGCCGGAAACTTCCATGGTGTCAAAGGAGGCGATCATGCGCGATGTGTACATTGTCTCTGCCGTGCGCACGCCCATCGGCAAGTTCGGCGGGGCGCTTGCCGGGCTTTCACCCGTGGCCTTGGGCGCCCACGCTATGCGCGCTGCGCTGGACAGGGCCGGGCTCGAGGGGCACGAGGTGGACCTTTATGCCTTCGGCCATATCCTGCGGGCTGGCCAAGGGCAACTGACGCCTCGCCAGGCGGCCAGGCGGGCCGGCATTCCCAAGGAAGTGGACGGGTTCATGGTGGATATGGTCTGTTCCAGCGGCATGATGGCCATTGCCACGGCAGCCAACTTCATCCGGCTGGGCGAGGCGGAGCTGGTGCTCGCCGGGGGGATGGAGTCCATGTCCCAGGCCGGCTTTTACCTGTCCCACCGTGCTCGCTGGGGCTACAAACTCCTGCTGGGCACGGGTGAGCCGCTGGTGGACATCATGATGCGCGACGGGCTGAGCGACGCCGAAAGTGGGGAGGCCATGGGCGAGCAGACGGAACGCTTGGCCGCCGACTTCGGCGTGGGGCGCGAGGAGCTGGATGAGATCGCGGCTATGTCCCACCGTCGGGCGGCCGCGGCCACGGAACAGGGGCTGTTTGCGCGGGAGATCGCGCCCATCGAGGTGGCCGGGCGCAAGGGCCCCCAGCTCGTGGAGCGAGACGAGGGCATTCGCCCCGAGACGACGCCCGAGAGCTTGGCCCGCCTGCGGCCGGCCTTCCGCCCCGACGGAGTGCTGACCGCGGGCAACTCCAGCCAGATCTCAGACGGCGCCGCTGCGCTCGTCTTGGCCGGGGAGGAGGCCGTCAAACGCCACAATTTGCGTCCCCTCGCCCGCCTGCTCAAGGGCGTGTGGGTGGCGGGGGAGCCCTGGCGCTTTCCCGAGGCGCCTGTGCCGGCCGTGCGCAGGCTGCTCGAGAGGCTCAACATGAGCATCGCTGACTTCGACCTCTTCGAGAACAACGAGGCCTTTGCCCTCAACAGCGTGCTCTTCCACCGCCTGCTGGGCGTTCCCCACGACCGGCTCAACGTCTTCGGTGGGGCTGTAGCCTTGGGCCATCCCCTTGGCGCCACGGGGGCCCGGATCGTCGTCACCCTGCTCAACGCCTTGGACCACCACGGCGGCCGTTACGGCCTGGCTGCCCTCTGTCACGGCGGCGGCGGGGCGACCGCGCTCGCCGTGGAACGGCTGACCTAACAGCATCCAGCGCCACAGCGCATCGCGGCGGCGGCCATAGGAGCCGCCGCCGTCACGTTCCCTTCAGCCCGGTGTACGCCACGCCCTCCACGAAATAGCGCTGGAAGATGAAGAAGATCAGCATGATGGGCAGCGAGTTGAAGAGGCTGCCGGCCAACACGTTGGAGTAAATGGCGTAGTACTGGAACCGGAACATGGCCAGCCCCAAGGGCAAGGTGAAGTTGTCCGGCGTCTGGAGTAAGATGAGGGAGAGCATGAACTCGTTCCAGCTCCCCTGGAAGGAGAGGATGCCCAACGCCAACAGGGCTGGCCGGGCCAAGGGCAACATGACACGAAAGTAGGTGGTCAGCCACGTGGCCCCATAATGAAGGCGGCCTCTTCCAAGTCACGGGGCAGTTGTTTGAAGAACTGGGTCATCATGAAGACACCGAAGGCGAAGCTGCTGCTCACCCAGACGATGGTCAGGCCGTAGAGGGTGTCCACGAACTTGAACCACTTCACGGCCATCCAGTACTGAGGCACCAACATGGCCATGCCCGGCAGCATCATGGAGCCCAAGATCAGGTTGAAGAGCAGCCGGCGCCCGGGGAAGCGCATCCGGGCAAAGGCGTAGCCGGCCAAGGAGGCCAGAAAAACTCGCAAGGCCGTGGCCGAGAGCGCAAAAAGCGTGCTGTTGAGCAGCCAACGGGGAAATTCGTCAAAGGCCGTGAGCACCACTCGGTAGTTCTCCAGGGTGAAGGGGCTGGGCCACAAGCGGGGTGGCGCGAAGATCTCCGTCTTGGGCATGAACGAGTAGACAACGGTAACCCAGTAAGGCAGAATGGCAATCAGGGTCCACAGGATGAGCAGGGCGTAGAAGATGGGCACCTTCAGGCGATCCCACAGGGGCATATCACCCGCCAGAGTGGTCGGACGGGCAACAGTCGCTTGAGCCATAGGCATCCCCTTTCGTCCGGTTCCGGGTGGACATCACTCGTCACTGCCTTCAATGAAACGGCGCTGCACCATGGTGACCACGAAAATGGTGATGGCCAGCAAGAAGGCGGCCGCCGAGGCGCGTCCCATGTCCGGCCTCACCTCCTGCCACCCCCCAGAAGTAGATCAGGTAGACCCACGTCATCGTGCTCTTCAAGGGGCCGCCCTTGGTCATGATGTAAATCTGGTCGAAGACCTGAAACGTGCCGATAATGCCTAACGTCACCACGAAGAAGATCACCGGCCGCAACAAGGGCACCGTCACGTAGCGGAACATCTGGACGCGCGAGGCGCCGTCGATGGCCGCGGCCTCGTAGAGCTCACCGGGAATGTCCTGGAGTCCGGCCAGGAAGATGAGCATCAACGTGCCCGTGGTGGACCAGATGTTGACGATCATGATCGTGGGCAGTGAAGTTCTGGTGTTGTTGAGCCAGTTGATCTCCAAGCCCAGGAGCTGGTTAATGATGCCCTGGGGCGCGAAGAGCCAGACGAAGATGATGCCGATCACCACCGATGAGGTCACTGAGGGCAGGTAGAAGGCCGTGCGGAAGAAATCCCGCGCGCGGAGCTTCTGGTCCAGCGCAAAGGCGAAGATCAGGCTGAGCACCGTCTGCACGGGCACCACCACGGCCACGTACTTGAGCGTGTTGGGCACAGCGTAGCGGAGGAAGTCCGGATGTCGCACCACGCGGAGGTAATTGTCCACGCCCAGCCACTGGGGGGGGTTGAGCAAGTTGAAGGTGGTGAAGGAGAAGTAGAGGCTCATGAGCATGGCCAAGAAGACGAAGATGCCCCACCCCAGGAGCACGGGGAAGAGAAAGGCGTAGGCGGTCATCCACTCCTGCAGCGTGCGCGCTGAAATCCTGGTCATGTGAACGCTCCTCGTTCGTCACTTGCGGCCAGCGCGGCCAGAAGGACGTGGGGGAGCCCCAATTGGCTCCCCCACCCGTGCCTTCACTCCTGCAACGCGGCCCGCACCTCTTCGGCAGCTTGTGTGAAGGAGTCCTCCACGCTCATCCCCTCCAGGTAGACACGCTCCAGCGCCTGGGCCATAGCGTTGTTGACTGTCTCGCCCTGGAGCCCCCACATGAAGGGCGTGGCGAATTCGGCGCCGGTGAAGATGGCCTGGGCCACCTCGTTCTCGTTCAAGTAGTCCGCGTCCTGGAGGGCCTTGCGCGAGGGCAGCGCGAAGCCCGACTCCAGCACCTTTAACTGGTTCTCCTCGGAGGTGATGCAGGCGATGGCGTCGAAGGCGGCTTGGGGATTGTCGGAGTTAACGGAAACGGAATAGGCCACGGTGAAGACCAAATTGCCCTCGCCCTTGGGCCCGGCCGGCGGGTGAACGGCGCCGTACACGCGGTCGGGGAACTGGCTTGAGAGGTAGGGCACCAGCCAGCCTCCCTCCAACACCATGGCCACATCCCCCTTGCCAAAGGCCTCGCCCTGCCAGCCCACGCCCACGTCCTGTGGGATAATCGCCCAACCCTCCTCGCGCGCGCCGGTGTAGAAGGTGGCCGCCTCGATGACCTCGGGGGAGTCGAGCAGGGTGTCGGAGAAGTCCTCGGTCATGATTTGGCCGCCGTTCTGGAAGACGAAGATGGGAAAGCGGCCCGGGTCCGCGGGAACGGAGAAGCCGGCCACGCCGGTTGCCTCGGTGATGGCTTGGGCGGCTGCTTTCAAGTCATCCCACGTCCAGTCGTTGGTGGGATACTCGACACCGGCCTCGTCGAAGAGGTCCTTGTTGTAGAAGAGGGCCAGCGTGTTGAAATCCTTGGGGATGCCGTAGGTTTGGCCGTTCCAGGTGAAGGCGTTGATCAAGGTGTCCAGGAACTCGTCGCGGCTCACGCCGGCCTCGGCCATGTAATCGTCGAGGGGTTGGAGCACGCCCTCCTCGGCGAAGAAGGGGAACTGGAAGATGTCCATGTAGTAGAAGTCGGGCTCGGTGCCGGAGCCGATCATGGTCTTGATCTTGGGCCAGTAGTCCGAGGGGGATGGGCTCGTACTTGACCAAAATGTCCGGCTGTTGCAGAGCACACTCGTAGAGCAGGGAGCGCAGCAGGTTCTCCTCCTCGGGGCTGGCCGTCCACCCGGAGAGGCGCACTTCAACGCGCTCGGCCGGGACCTCGACCACTGTGGTGACCTCGACGGGCACCTCTTTCTCGACGACCTTGGTCACCTCGACAGTCCTCTCGACCACTTGGGTGACGACTTCGGGGGCGGCAGCCTGTTGTTGGGCACACGCGCCCAAGGCCACTGCCAACAGGGCCAGCGCCAGCACGGGAAGCACAAAGCGTCTGCGGGTCATGAGATCCCTCCTCCTCAGTATCACGTTTGGGGTTGGCCTCACTCTGTTGACACGCCATGTTGGGTCGACGGGCACAGCGGGCGCGCTTACGGTGTGGTGTTCATTTCTCACCCCCCTTCTGCGGTTCAACGTGTTGTGGCACACGTCCGTCGGGATCGCGCACATCTGGCGAGGGTTCGGCACAGGATGGCCTCGTGAGGTCCACGTCGAACCACTCGCCCCGGTGCCGGAGGCGAAAGCGGAGGCGCTGCCACGCTGGCGGAAGGCACGGCCGTTCGACCACTGGGCCGTTGTCGGTGAGGCGCACGCCCGCGAAGCCGAAGACCAGTGCCTGCCAGATGCCCCCAGCGCTGGCGGCGTGGAGGCCGTCGGCGGTGTTGTGGCGTGTGTCGTGCAAGTCCACCAGCGCTGCCCGCATGAAGTGCTCGTAGGCCTCCTCGGCCAAGCCCATGCGGGCCGCCAGGGCGGCCATGATGGCCGGCCCCAAGCTGCTGCCGTGGGTGTGGTCGGTGCGGGGATTGTAGTAGGCCGAGTTGGCCTGTAGGAGTTCCGGTGTCATCCATGGGGCATCCCGGAACAGGTAGAGCCACATGAGCACGTCGGGCTGCTTGATGACCTGCGTGCGGGCCACGCCCTCAATGCCCAAGAGCACCTGGACCGAACAGTCCCGCGGCTCGAGGGTGGCCAGATCCACGTCTTCCAGTTGGAAATAGCCCTCGAATTGCTCGATCAGGCCGGATTCGCCCACGGGCACGTGGAGCTTGTCGGCCACGTCCCGCCAATGGGCCAGGCGTTCTGGGGTCAGGCCAAGTTGCGTGACCAGCTCGGCGTGGCGTTGGGGCGCGTGTTCTGCCAACCACTCGAGCAGGCCGAGGGCCTGGCGCAGGTGCCAGCGGGCCATGCCGTTGGTGAAGGCGTTGTTGTCCACGTGGTCGTGGTATTCGTCCGGGCCGATCACGTCGGTGTATTCGTACCTGTCCCGGGCGGCGTTGTACTCGGCCCGGCTGGCCCAAAAGGTGGCCCCGTCCAGCACGATTTCCGCGCCGCAGCGGAGGAGAAACTCGTCGTCACCGGTGACCCGCCAGTACAAGAGCACGGCGTAGGCCACGTCCGCGGTGATGTGAATTTGGATGTCACCTGTCCAGATGCGAATGAGCTTGGTGGGATCGTCCGGGTCCACCACCCATGTGGGAGTGACCTCATCCCCCGTATCGGCACTTTCCCAGGGGAACTGGGCGCCTGTGTAGCCGTTGCGGGTAGCCTTGCGGCGGGCGCCCTCCAGCCGGCGGTAGCGGTAGAGCAGGAGATGGCGGGCCACATGGGGCCGGGTGAAGGCGAAGAAGGGGAGCATGAAAATCTCCGTGTCCCAGAAGACGTGGCCCCGGTAGCCAAACCCGCTGAGCCCCTTGGCGCCGATGCTGGCGTCCACGTCACGTTCGGGCCCCACGGCCAACAGTTGGAAGATGTTGTATCGCGTGGCCAGTTGGGCACGGGGATCACCCTCGATGCGCACGTCACACGCCTCCCAGAGCTCGGCCCAGCGGACAGCGCTGGCCAGGAGAATGGCGTGGAAGTCGCGCGGCGTGTGACTGACGAGCTCGAGCGCACGGGCAAGGGGGGCGTTCGCCTCCCGGGAGGTCACCAGGGCCACGACTTTGGTAACCGTCACGCTTTCCCCGGGCAGGAGGCGCAGGCGGAACACCTGGGTGGGGCAGCCATCGGCCGGCCACGTCTCCGCGTGGGCCGGCCGGTCGGCTGTCAGGCGGGCGGCCAAGGCCACCTCAATGCCCGTACTACGGGTGCGAGTCCGCAGCCAAATGGTTTCCCCGTCGGTGCCCTGGTCCACCACGTCCCAGTGGAGCCACCCCAGGTTGTCCATGTGTGCCGGCAGGCCTGCCCTGAGCTCCACGTCGGCGGCTTCCTCCAGCGCCTCAACGCGCACTTCTAGGGCTACCAGGTGGGGCTCGTGGAGGGCAGCAGCACGCTGGAACGTCACGGCGACGGCTGGCCCCTTTCCTTTCCAGGTAAACCGGCGGGTCAGTCGGCCGTTGGCCAAGGAGAGTTCCCGGCGGTAGTGGCGTGCTCGGCCCCGGTCGAGCCGGACGGGCTCGCCGTTGACGAAGAGGCGGCAGTGGGTCCAGTCAGGCACGTTGACCAGTTCGGAGGCGAAGGTGGGCACGCTGTCGAAGAGGCCGTGGACGAGGGTGGCTCGCCATTCGCCGGGATATCCTTCCTCGAAGGTGCCCCGTGTGCCCACGTATCCGTTGCCCACGGCGAAGACGGTTTCCTGGGCATGTTGTTTAGCGGGGTCGAAGGCCTCCTCGATGACCACCCACTCGGCGAGGGTGCGCAGATGCTCCAGAGTGAGCTGGCCGGTGTGCTCAAAGCGGAGGTGAGCGTGGCCCACACGGTGGGCCGGGCCAATGCCGATGGCCCAGAAGCCGCCACGCAGGGCAGCGGTGATGCCGGCCTCGGCATCCTCGACGACGACACAGGCGGTGGATGAAACGTTTAACTCGCGGGCCAAAAAGAGAAAGAGGTCTGGCGCCGGCTTTGGCCGCTCCACGCTATGGCCGTCCCCAATGGCGGCAAAGCGTTCCGTCAACCCCAGCCGCTCGAGCACAAGGCGGGCGTTCCGGCTTGCGCTCCCCACGGCCGCGCGAATGCCGGCGGCCTCCAGCTCGTCCAAGAGGGACAATATGCCAGGCAGGATGTGGGCGGGCGAGAGCTCCTCCAGCAGCTCCACGTAGTAGCGGTTCTTGCGCTCCAGGAGCTCCTGGAAGGTGTGGGGGGGCACCTCCCGGTCACCCAGGAGGATGCGCAGCGACTCGGCCCGGCTGACGCCCCGCAGGCGTTCGTTGAGCTGTCGGTCGAAGGGGAGACCTTCCTCGTCGGCCAGCCGTTGCCAAGCGCGGTAGTGGAGCTCGGCTGTGTCGGTGATGACGCCGTCCAAGTCGAAGAGCACTGCGTGGAAGTCCACTTGAGCCTCCTTGTACGTGATGGTGGCATGTGCCCTGTGGGATGAGGGCCCCTTCGCCGTGGCTCAACCCATCGTCGAGGCGCGCACGACCAGGGTCGGCTCCAGGAGCCGGTGGCGCTGGGCGTCGCTCAGGGGCTCACCTTCGATGAGCGCCACCAACTGGGCAACAACTGTCTCCCCAATCGAGTCCACGGGCTGGCGGACGGTGGTGAGGGGCGGCCGTAGGTAACGGGCCAAGGGGATGTCGTCAAAGCCCACGATGCCAAAACGGCGCCCCACGGGCAGTCCTCGGTCCAAGGCCTCGTTCATGGCGCCCACGGCGATCAGGTCGCTGACGCAGACCAGGGCGGTCGGCTGGCGGCCAGGGGGCAGGGCCAAGAGCTGGGCAAGCCCGCGCCGGCCCTCGGCCTCAGCGTGTTCCACCCGCACTACTAGGTCGGGATCAAAGTCCAAATCCACCTCCTGCAGGCCCTGGAGGTAGCCTTGGTAGCGGTATTGGCCGGCTAAGGAATTTTCTGGCCACGCCAGCATGGCGATGCGCCGGTGGCCCATCTCGTGGAGGTGATGGACGGCCATGGCCACGCCAGCAGTGCCGTCCACGTCCGCCCAAGGGTAGTCCCATTCGGCACCGGCACGCCCGAAGGCGGCGAAGGGAAAACCTGTCTGCCGGAGGTAGGCCACCCGGCGGTCGTCCTGGTTGGTGGCGCTGAGGACGATGCCGTCTACCCGCCCCATCTCGACCAGTTCCTCGTAGATTTCGATTTCCCGCTCCACGTCGGGCGTGGGAAAGGCCAGGAGGTGATAGCCGGCCCGGTAGGCGGCCCGGCCCAAGGCGTGAATGAAGCGGTCCAGGATGGGGCTGCCCCGTTCAGGGGGCAGGGGGCGCCAACTGTAGCCGATCAGGTGGGTGCGCCCCATCTGAAGGCTGCGGGCCACGATGCTGGGACGGTAGTTGAGCCGTTTGACCGCCGCCAACACGCGGCGTCGTGTCTCGGGGCTCACGGGCCGCGTGTTGTTGATCACGTATGAGACGGTGGCAATGGAGACGCCCGCCTCACGGGCCACATCCTTGATGGTGGCCATGTTAAACGCTCCGTTAAACGTTTAACCCACTCTCACTATACCGCACTTTTGCCTGCCTGTCAAGGGGAGATCATCGCTGAGGTGGAGTGATGGCCACGGCAAGGCCAAGGCTGAGGCCGAGCTCATTGCCGGTCAAGAGTCTTCATGTGCCTGTCCCTGGCCGCGCAGCGCGGCCTGCACAGCTTCCACGAGGCGGCGGTTCTCCTCCGGCCGGCGGGAGCTCACGCGCACGTGGGCCGGCAGGCCAAAGGAGGTGCAGTCCCGCACCAGCACACCATGTTTGGCGAGGGCTGTCCGAAAGGCCGAAGCGTCGCCGACTCGGACAAGGAAGAAGTGGGTGGTGGAGGGGAGCACGTCCAAGCCGGCAGCGCTCAAGTCGGCCCTGAGGGCGGGCTGCCGCACGGCGTACGCCCTGGACTGTGCGCTCCAGGTGTGTTCGGTCGGCCAGGGCGGCGAGGCCGGCAGCTTGGGCCAGGGCACTGACGTTCCACGATGGGCGCACGTGGGCCACTGCCCCAACGAGACCGGAGTGACCGATTCCGTAGCCCAGTCGCAAGCCGGCCAGCGCGTAGTCCTTGGTCATGGAGCGTAGGATGAAGATGTTAGGCCGTGTGGGATCCGCTGCTGAGGGGAGGCCGGGCACGAAGTTGATGTAGGCTTCGTCCACGACGAAGAGGGTGTGGGGAAAGGTGTTCGCCCACCGCCAAATGAGGGCGGCGGACACCACGTGGCCGGTGGGGTTGTTGGGCGTGCAGAGAAAGCAGAGGCGGGGGCTGAGTTCGCCCAGCATCTGTTCCACGTCGGCCGGGCGGTGGGCGAAGTGGTGCTTCTCCTGTGCCCAGCATGTCACGACTGTGCCCCCCCATGAGGTGGACGGCGCGGGCGTAATCCCCATACGTGGGCGCGCACACGAGCACCCGGTCGCCGGGCCGGATAAAGGCCAGGGCGACGAGCCAGATAAGCTCGGCCGCGCCGTTGGCCACCACGATGTGGGCCGGGTTCACGCCGTGGTGGTCGGCCAAGGCGCCCCGCAGGCGAAGGGCGTCGGGATCGGGGTAGTGGGCCACATCCGTGGCCGCACATGCTGCCTTCACGCCCGGTGGAGGGCCGTATGGGTTGATGTTCGCGCTGAAGTCGAGGATGTCTTCGGGATGCCGGCCCCAGTCACGCAGTTCGGCGTAGTTGAGGGCACCGTGAACGGCCGGAGGGATGGCCCGCACGTGGGGGCGCACAAAGGGGGAGAGCGGGGTGGAGGTGTTGCTCCTCGCCACGTTTGGCTCCTGTGAGGGGCTCGACTGGCCCATGCTCACTTCCTGGCGCACAGTCTGGGAGGTGTACCCTCACATTCTATCCTCTCGGCCACGTGTGGGCAAATCGTGGTGGCCTCCGGGGCTCGACCACAGTGGGGTTTCTGGGAGTGCTTGGGATCCACCGGCTGCTGGTTTCTCAATACTGTCTTGTGGTCAGGTTCTGGGCGCACCGGACACGGGGACGGACACGGTTGAGGCCTGCAGATAGGGGCCACACGAGCAGGACCATGAGCGCCACAGCGACTTGGAGCAGCCGAACAGCACGTCCGATGTCCCGTGGTTTGGGCAGGGCCAGGTCCGCTCCCAAACGGTAATGGCCTGTTTTCTCCAAGACAATGCCCAACGCGCCGGCCGCTGCGGCCATGGGGTGTCCGGCGTTGGGGCTTGACGTGAGGCGGGCGTCTCGGCGCCAGGTGTGCCAGGCTCGTGGGGCATCTTCGCCCAGCAGGCGTGCCGCGATGACGAGCAGGAGGGCGGTCAGGCGTGCCGGCAGCCAGTTCAGCACGTCGTCCAGGCGGGCGGCTCCTTTGCCCAACCACTCGCGCTCGGCGTCCCGGTAGCCGAGCATGGCGTCGGCGGTGTTGGCAAACCGATAGGCTATGGCGGCCGGGAGCCCTCCTACGGCGTAGTAGAGCAGGGGAGCTACCACGCTGTCGGAGGCGTTCTCGGCCACCGACTCGATGGCTGCCGCGGCCACGAGGGAAGCGTCCAGAGAGGCTGTTTCCCGGCTGACCAGGTGCCATGCCAGCAGGCGACGAGCTCTCTCCAGGTCGTTGTGTTCCAGGGCCTGCTGCACTTGCGTGGCTGCCCGCACGAGGCCGCGCAGGGAGAACGTGGTTTTCAGTGCGATGGCCGCGACCAGTTGGCGCCAAGGGGAGGGCAGACGAGCAATGCCCCGCGCCACCAGGTGGCCAAGCCAGGCGACGAATAACGTGCCGCCCAAGGCCACGAAGGCGCCGTAGGCCAAGCGGGCTATGTCCCCATGTCGAGGGGCCTGGTGCAGGGCGGTGTTCATGGCCACGCCCATCCATGCCACCGGGTGGTAGCGGTTCGGGGGGTCACCTAAGAGAAGGTCGAGGAGCAGGGCGGCGACGACCACGCCCTGCTCCTCTGTGTGCGTCGCGCGGCGTTCAGCGATCTTGTACAACGGGGATGTCCCCCACGCCGATGAGGCCTTCGGGCTCCCGTTGGACGTTGATGACGCTCAAGCGGGCGGCCACCTGGCGAGCGATGTGGCGCAGGGCTTGGGCGGCCTCGCTCTCAGGGGCGGCAATTACAATGGGGGTGCCTGTGTCCCCACCCTCGGCGATGCGGGGGTCAATAGGCACCTCGCCGAGGAAGGGCACGCCAATTTCCTGGGCGTAGCGGCGTCCGCCCCCGGACCCGAAAATGGCATACCGTTGGCCCGTGTCCGGGGCCACGAAGTAGCTCATGTTCTCGATGATGCCCAACACGGGGACGTTGAGCTTCTGGAACGTGGCCAAGCCCTTGCGCGCGTCGGCCAAGGCCACGTCTTGGGGCGTGGTGACAATGACGCCTCCCGAGAGGGTGGTATGTTGGGCCAGGGAGAGTTGTACGTCTCCTGTGCCTGGGGGCATGTCGACGATGAGATAGTCGAGCTCGCCCCACTGCACGTCGCCCAAGAATTGGCGCAGTGCGGTGTGCAACATGGGCCCTCGCCAGATGACCGGCTGGTCGGGCGCCACGAGGAACCCAATACTCATCACGCGCACGCCGTAGGCCTCTGCCGGCACGACCTTGCCCCCCTCGGGCGGGGGTAAGTGGTTCACTCCCAGCATGAGGGGCACATTGGGGCCGTAGATGTCGGCGTCCAAGAGGCCCACGGCCGCTCCCTCCTGGGCCAAGGCAATGGCCAAGTTCACCGCCACGGTGCTCTTGCCCACGCCCCCCTTGCCGCTGGCGACGGCCACAATGTTGCGGATGTTTAAGTTCGACACCCGTGTGTCCCGCACCACGTTGGCCGTGAAGTTCACCTCCACTTGACGCACCCCGGGCACGGCCATCACGGCCTCACGGCATTCCTGTTCGATGCGGCTGCGCAGTGGGCAGGCCGGCGTTGTCAACACCACGGTGAACCGCACCACGCCGTTGTCCACGACAACGTCGCGCACCATGTTCAACGAGACCAAGTCGCGCCTCAGCTCCGGCTCGATCACGTGGCTTAGGGCTTCCATCACCTGCTCTTTGGTAACTTGGGTCCCCTCGTTTCGGCCCTTCTTGAACAATCCTCGCATGACCTCCACCTCACTCCGGCGGCCTTGTGGCTGCCACTCCCATTTCGTTCTGCGCGTCACAAGCATTATACACCAGGGTCATAACGAAACCAAATCGCGCACAGCCGTTCGCCAAGGGCCCGTGTCACATCTGCTTGGGCGCCTTCATGCCCAGCAGCGCCAAGGTGCGTGCCAGGGCAATTTGGGCGGCCTTGACCAGTTTCATGCGGGCGGCCGTCAACTCGGCTGTTTCGGCGGTGAGCACGGGGCAGTCCCGGTAGAAGATGTGAAAGGCACGGGCCAGGTCGCGGGCGTAGAAAGTGAGGTGGTGGGGTTCCAAACGGTGGCTGCACTGGGACAACACCTCGCTGAGGCGTAGGATCTCGCCGATGAGCGCCTTCTCGGCCGGGTGGGTGAGCAACGTGACGTCGGCCTCGGGGTCGAAGATGACACCTCGCTCCGGCGCCATGCGTTCCAGGATGCCGGCCGTGCGGGCGTGAGCGTATTGGACGTAGTAGACAGGGTTCTCGTCCGATTGGGCTTTGGCCAGCTCCAAGTCGAACTCCATTTGAGCGTCGTGGGAGCGGCTGACCATGAAGAAGCGCACGGCGTCGCCGCCCACTTCGTCGATAACCTCGTCAAGGGTGACGAAGTTGGCTCGCCGCGTGCTCATCTTCACAGCTTGGCCGTGGCGCACGAGGGTCACGAATTGGTAGAAGATAGGGCGAATGCGGTCAGCCTCGTACCCCAGGGCGCGCACAGCGTTGATCACGTCGGGCATTTCGGCCACGTGGTCGGCGCCCAACACGTCCACGATGAGCTCGAAGCCGCGCTCGAGTTTCTGCACGTGATAGGCGATGTCGGGCAGGCGGTAGGTGGGCTCGCCCGTGGAGCGCACCAGCACGCGGTCCTTATCGGCCCCGAAGGCCGTAGCGCGGAACCAGACGGCGCCATCCTCCTCGTAGGCGTATCCCTTTGCCTTGAGGGCTTCCACCACACGCCAGATGCTGCCGTCCTCGTAGAAGGACGCCTCGTTTGTCAGTACGTCGTGCCGGATGCCCAAGCGCTCGAGGGTGGCTTTGATGTCGGCGAAGATCATTTCCTGGGCGATTTCCTTGAAGAAGGGCCACTCTTCCTCGGCAGCCTCTGGCCCGTAGCGTTCCAGAATGGCACGGGCGATATCCACAATGTACTCGCCCTGGTAGTACTCCTTGGGGAACTCCACCGGATGACCGAGCACTTCCAACAGCCGAAGTTTGACCGATTCGCCCAGAATGCGCATTTGGCGGCCGGCGTCGTTGTAGTAGTACTCGCGCGTGACGTTCCAGCCTGTGGCCTCCAGGACGTTGGCCAGGGTGTCGCCGATGACCGCGTTGCGGCCGTGCCCGACGGTGAGCGGCCCGGTGGGATTGGCTGAGACGAACTCCACTTGGGCGTGCCGGCCATGGCCCAAGTTCACATCCGCATAGTGGGCGCCCTTGGCCAACACGTTGTCCACCTGGCGGGCCACCCACACGGGCGAGAGGTGGAAGTTGACGAAGCCTGGGCCAGCCACGTCAGCCCGCTCGATGACAGCATTGGGGGGGAGGTGGCGCACGATGGCTTCGGCGATCTGACGGGGCGCACGCCTCATGGGGCGGGCGAGCGAGAGAGCCACAGGCGTGGCAAAGTCGCCGTGTTGAGCGTGCTTGGGGCGCTCCACGGGGACGTCCGGCACGGGAACCTCCGGCAGGTCACCGGCCTTCACGGCCGCCCGCAGGGCCTCCTCCACCAGGTGGCGAATCCGGTCGGGAATCATGACCCTCCTCCACAGGTGTCGATCTTGGTTCAGTATACCGTGCCCACTGGGATTGACAAACCCGCCCGACATCGCGCGCCCCATGGGAGGGGGATGTAAACCGGTTGGTTGCCCCTTGCCCGAATGGCTGCGCGCACGGTCTGGCGAGGTCGGGAGAGGGGAGCACGTGGCCGCACAGGAGCTCACAGGCACGTGATGTGCTTGCGTGTGGGCTCAACATGCGTGGGAGTAGCCCTCGGGTGGCGAGAAAACTTGTCTTCAGGACCACTTGGGAGTACAATAGAGCTGGTATTCTGCTCTGGCACATGGGGGGACGTGGCGGAATTTGGTAGACGCGCATGACTTAGGATCATGTGCCGCAAGGCGTGGGGGTTCGAGTCCCCCCGTCCCCACTGGCCGGCAGAGGACGCGTTCCGGCGGCGGGCACCAGGAGAGCCCGCCTTTTTCACTGGCCCAGTTCACGGGCCCATCGTCCGAACAGTCCAGGAACCATGTTCGAGGAGTTGGTACACGCCGGTCTCGTGCGCCCTGAAGATCGCCCTTTTTGGGACCTGCTGACGCCCAGGCGTGGGCGGCGCATGGTGGAAGTGCTCCGGCAGCGCACGCGCCACATCGCCCTTATCCTCGAAGCCGTGGATGACGGCCACAACCAGGCGGCCGTGCTCCGCTCGGCCGACGCCTTTGGAGTACAATACGTGGGCGTGGTCCGAGGACGTGCCCCCTTCCGCCCAAACCCGGAGGTCACCCAAGGGGCGGACAAGTGGCTGAGCGTGTCCCACTTCGAGAGTGTCGGCCAGGCCATTCGGGCCATGCAGGCCAGGGGATACCGCGTGTGGGCCAGCCAACTCGACGAGACGGCACTTCCTTTGCCCGAAGTGGACTTGTCGGTCCCGGCTGTTTTCCTCTTCGGCAACGAACACGATGGGCTCTCCGAGGAGGCTCTGCGGATGGCCGACGGGCGTTTCATCGTGCCCATGTGTGGCTTTGTGCAGAGCCTTAACGTCTCCGTGGCGGCGGCCATTACCCTGTTCCACGCCACACGCCGAGCTCGCCGTGAGGTGGGCAAGGCCTACTTCCTCACGCCGGCGGAACAGCGGCAGGTGTTGCGCCACTGGCTCCGCACCACCACGCCCAAGGCCGTGCGCCTGAGCCGTGCCTTGGCCGCACCGGAACACGAAGCCGGAACCCTGCCGCCTGCTGGTCCGAGAACGTGAAACCGAGGAGAAGGACCTATGGACGCGCGCCAAGCAGTGCTTCGACGCCTTCGTGCCGCGCGGCGGCCCGCCGATCACCCGCCCCCTTGGCGGTCACGCCGCCACTTTGACGACTTGGCCGAGCGATTTGCCCAAGTGCTCACCGCCGCCCACGGCGAAGTCCGGCGCGCCGCTGACGTGGAGGGGGCGGTGGAGCATCTGTGGGACCTCCTGGCCGAGGTGGGAGCTCGGCGGGTGCTCCTCAACCGCGAACCCCCTCTTGACCGCTTGAACTTGCCGGATCGCCGGCCGGACCTCGAGTGGTTCGTTGTCGGCCACAGCCCGGCGACGTGCGCGCCTTCGCGGCATCGGCCGACGTAGGGGTGAGTGGCGTGGAGGCCGCTTTGGCCGAGACAGGCACTGTGGTGGTGCGCAGCGGGCCGGGCCGCAGCCGGCTGGCGACGCTCTTGCCGCCGGTCCATGTGGCCTTTGTGCCCTTTAAACGGCTCACCGTGGACCTCTTCACGTGGCTCGGGCGGCGGCCCGATCCCATGCCGGCGAACTTGGTCTTCATCAGTGGGCCCAGCAAGACGGCTGACATCGAACAGACGCTGGCCGTGGGCGTCCACGGGCCCGTGCGCTTCATTGTCGTGTTGTATCCGTGATGGGCTGGAATCCTTCTCCTGTGCTGCCAACTTGCTCCACTGCCTCCAGGAGACCGCACGCCTCCCACCGGATGATGCCTCCCTTGAGCGTGGTCACGTGCTCAAATCCCTGGTGGCGCAGGTGATGGGCAGCCCGCACGCTGCGCCGTCCACTGCGGCAAACGAGCACAATGGCCTGATCCTTTGGCAGCGTGTGGCCGTTGTGAAGTAGCGTGGGCAGCGGCACAAGCACGGCCCCCGGAATGTGACCCCGTTCGTACTCCCGGGGCTCGCGCACATCCACCACCAGAGGAGGCTGCGGTCCCCGCAGCGCCTCCCAGAGCTCCTCGGGCTCCACCTCGGGCACAGCCTCTGTGGGAGATGGGTCCACCTCGATCTGTTGGGTGTACTCCGGCTTGGGGAGGTTTTGGCACTCCCGGAAGACCCGGACGGGACACTCGTAGATGCAGACCGCTGGGTCAAGCACGTGGTAGAACATGTGCTCAATGGCCGCGCGCTCGTGGAGGATGTGGTCGGTGCCCAGCGTCTCCAAGAGGCCGGTGGACTGCATCACCTCCAGAAGCGGGCGGCGAACGTGGGCCAAGTACAGGTCACCCCCCTGCTGGCGCACGTGACGAATGAGGGATTCCAACATGTGAATGCCCGTGAAGTCGCACACGTTCACGCTGTGCATTCGCAGGAGCAGAAACCGTTGGGTGGGATGCGCTTCCAAGTGGGCAAAGATGGCCCGCTCGATGTGCGCTGTGGCGCCAAAGTACAGGTCGCCGTGAATGTCCAGAATGCCCATCTGCGGACATTGGGGGCGGGTGGGGTTCTTGGCCAACCAGCGGAAGGAGTCGTCAGGAACCACGGCGTGGACGACCGGCGTGCTCGTTTTCAAGATGTAGATGGCGAAGGAGAGCAGAATGCCCACCAGAATGGCAAATTCCATGCGCAGGAAGAGTGTGCCCAGCAAGGTCACCGTCAGGATGAGGGCGTCCTCCCGGGCGCCCCACCAGATGCGGCGGATCTCCTGAACGTCGATCAGGCCGTAGCCGGTGACCACCAGCGTGCCGGCCAAAGCAGCCATGGGCAAGTAGGCGGCCAGGGGGGACAGCGTGAAGAGGGCCACCACCAGGAAAATTGTTGAGAGAATCGCCGAGAGAGGGCTGTGGGCCCCGGCCGCCACATTGACCGCCGAACGCGCGAAGGAGGGGGCGACCGGATAGCCGGAAAGAAAACCGGCGGCCACATTGGCCAACCCTTGGCCCACCAGCTCCTGATTGCTGTCCACCCGCTCCCCGGTGTGGAGGGAAATGGACCGTCCGATGGTGACGGCCGAGAGCATTCCAATGGCGGCCACAGCCAGCGCGCCCGAGGAGAGCTCCGCGATGAGCTCCAAGTCGAAGAGGGGCAGATCAGCCAAAGGAGGCAGGCTACGGGGCAGTTGGCCGACCGTCTCCACCCCCTGTTGGTCCAGATCCAACAGGAAGACGGCCGCTGAAGCGCCGATCATGGCGATCAAGGGGCCGGGCAGGCGGGGCGCAAAGCGCTGCAGCACCACAATGGCCGCCAACGTGCCGAGCCCAATGGCCGCTGTTGGCACGTGGAGCTCAGTAATGTGCATGATGTCTTCCCAGAGGGTGATGAGCACGTTGGTGCCGGCCGTCGAAAGGCCCAACATCGGCTCGATCTGCTTGATGATGATCAAGATGCCGGCGGCCGCCGTGAAGCCCACGGTGACCGAGTGGGAGACAAAGTCCACCAACATGCCCAAGTTCACCATGCCCATAACGAACTGGAGGAGGCCTGCCATGACCGCCAACATGCCTGCCGCCACAATGTACTGGTCCGAGCCGGGCAGGGCCACGCCGGCCAACACCGAGGCGATCAGCAGGGCCATGGCATTGGTGGGGCCAGTGTGCATGTGGCTGGAGGACCCCCACAGGG
The DNA here is from genome assembly GCA_030949995.1 of Ardenticatenia bacterium. GTDB lineage: Bacteria > Chloroflexota > Anaerolineae > Ardenticatenales > Ardenticatenaceae > WFWG01. The sequence continues at coordinate 510 of JAUZRY010000095.1, read as the reverse complement.
CGCCGATGAGCCCGGCCACGATCGAAGCGTAGATGCCCATTTGGGGGGGAAGCTGGGCGATGACCGAGAAGGCAATAGCTTGGGGGAGCAAAATCACGGTAACCGTCAGGCCAGCCACCAAGTCGGCGCGCACGTGCTCACGTCGGTAAGTGCGGAACAGGGAGAGCGGGCGCAGGAGCTGGGAGCGCACGTGTTCGGGTTTCACCAACGTCATAGCATTCTCGCGATTAACGGCATCTTGGCGGGCCCTCTGGAGGCGACCTGCACGCCCAAAAAAGCGAGACAGCACCAGGGGGCGGTTGCCATCAATGTCCCCCTCAACGAGAGTGGCATTTCCCGCCAGCCGCCTCGCCGGCCTCCGGCGTTAGGGCTCGCGCACAAGCCCTGTTATCTTACTCCCACATCGGCAGGGCCGTCAAAAAGGGTCAGCAGCGTCCCACGGTTCCCGGCGATGCCGTACTCGGCGAATTGAGCCGGCATTTGGTGGAACCCTGAAGAACATGGGTACAA
>JAUZRY010000094.1 GCA_030949995.1 Ardenticatenia bacterium | reverse complement strand
CGTGAATGGGGTTGAAGTCCCCCGAGACGCCCGCAAAGTTCACAATGTCGGCCTCGGTGATGGTGCGGCGGGGCGTGGTGAAGCGCATCCCCTCGCGAAAGTCCTCGAAATACCCGCTAAATTCAGTCATGGATCACCTCGTTCGCGTGATATGGGCCGGCGGCGCAATTATAGCCCCTTCTTCGGGGGTGTCAACACCGTAGCGTGGCCTGTGTGGGAAACGAGTGGAATTGTTGTGGGAAAGTGTGGGATACATGTGGGAAATGCCCCCTGGTCTGCCCATTCCATTTGCTCAAACCCCCATTTGCTGATAGCCTAAAGCCCGTGACTGAGCCTGGAGCGGTCAATCCTGAACAGAGTAGGAGGGACCATGCGTTTTCAGGGGAACATCGTGCTGGTCACAGGAGGCAGTCGGGGCATCGGACGGGCCATTGCTCTCAAGTTCGCCAGCGAAGGGGCTGACGTGATCATCAACTACTTGCGCAAGCGCTCGGCCGCCGAGGAGACCGCTGAAGCAATTCGGGCCCACGGCGTGCGCGCCCATCTGATCAAGGCCGATGTGGGTGACTTGGACTCCCTGAACGCCATGTTCGACGAAGTTGAGCAGGAGTTTAACGGCCTTGATGTGTTGGTCAACAACGCGGCCAGTGGGTACATTCGCCCCATCATGGAACAGAAGCCCAAAGGGTGGGAGTGGACCATCAACATCAACGCCCGGAGCCACCTCTTTGCGGCCCAGCGGGCTGTGCCCCTGATGCAGAAGCGGGGTGGAGGTCACATCATCGGCATCTCCAGCCTTGGCTCCCAGTTCGTGCTGCCCGAGTACGTGGTGATCGGCATCAGCAAGGCCGCGGTCGAAACGCTTACTCGTTATCTGGCCGTGGAGTTGGCCCCCTACAACATCCGGGCCAACGCGGTGAGCGGCGGCGTAGTGGACACTGACGCCCTCAAGTTCTTCCCCAACCGGGAGGCCATGTTGCGAGAGAGCTTGGAGAAAACTCCGGCCGGTCGGTTAGTCACCCCCGAGGACATCGCCAACGTGGTAGCCTTTCTGTGCACCCCAGAAGCCGACATGATTCGTGGCCAGACTATTGTGGTGGACGGTGGCTACAGCCTTCTGGCGTGAAAACTATGCGTGGCTGGGAGCAACACTGTGAAGGTGGGGCATGAACGTGTGGCCGGCACCCTGATGGCCCTGTGGCTGCTGATGGCAGTGGGGCCTCCACGCCCTGTGCAGGCCGGTCCCCCTCCTTGCTCATCCGTGCCCAACCTGACAGGAATGCCCGTAACAGCTCTGGCTCCCGTTTCCCTCGGAAGTAAGGCGGGCCTGTTGGTGGGCACAGATCGGGGGCTCTGGTTGGTGCGTTCTGATCACAACACCGGCGAGGCCGACGTGGTGTGGCTGCCTCTGCCCGACGGACCCACCCCGGTGACGGCGCTCGCGACCTCACCGGATGGAGCCGTTTGGATCGCCACGGGCCGGGGTGTGCTCTACCACCCGGCCACATGTCCGGATGAGGGGCCGTGTCCTTTCCGCATCTGGTCGGCCGAGGCAGGAGAGCTCCCCTTTCGCACGGTTCTTGCCGTGGCCGCTGACGGTGTCATTGGAGGACCACGGGGCATAGCGCGTTGGGACGGGCAGGCGTGGCAGCAGGACCCGAATGCCCCTGAAGGGGTAACGGCTCTCCTCCGCTTGAACGGCTCCCTGTGGGCGGCCACCAGGGCTGGGGATCTCTGGCAACGGGACCCGGCCGGCAGGTGGCGCTCCCTGCCCCTTCCAGGCCAGCAGCCCGGCAGGGCATTGTTGGCCCTTGATAGCCTGCCGGGCCGCCTCGTGGTGGCCGGTGAACTGGGAGTGTGGGCGATTAACTTGGACCAGGAGGGAAAGGTCCAGCGGGTGGCTCACATCGCCGACACGCCTGTGGCCGCTCTCGTTGTGGAAGGCGGGCGGAGCGTGCTCACCGGACCGGCGACGGTGTCGTCGAGAAGCCCCTCGTGCCAGACTGTGTCAGTCTCCGCAGGGACCATCAGTCTCCGACAGATCACGCTGCCCGGCGGCGAGCCAATCACCACCCTGGCCTCCTTCGACCGCGCTGTGTGGGTCGGCACCTCCCGAGGCCTCTACGTGTACGGTCCGCCGCGGCGCTGGGCGCCTGCACCTCCCCGCCTCCCCGTGCTGCTCGTCCCCGGGCTCTACGGGGCTGACGACCTCCAGAGCAGCCAACTGAAGTTCTTGGCCAGGGCCCTGCGCGCTGATGGCTATCCTGTTGTCTACGTGGGCTCCTTGCGCCCGGATCGCCCTTTGGAGGCCAACGCGCGCCAGTTACACGCGCTGAGCTGGCACGCGTTCTGGAGCGAACCGGCAGTGACAGTGCGTGGATGGTGGGCCACAGTTACGGTGGTCTGGTGGCTGAGGCCATGGTTCAAATGTATGGCTCGGAACATGTGGCCGGCGTGGCCACGTTGGGCACCCCCCACGCCGGCATGTGGCTGTGGGCGGATTTGCTGGCGGCCGAAGTGGCCGACGGTGGTGCAGACGCGGGCGTAGCCGATCTGTTGCCCATCGCCCGCGAGCGGTGGCTGGAGGAGATGCCACCTGTGCGCCGCCTGGCCATAGCCGGCACCCTGGTGCCCCAGGCCGGGAGCCCCCTCCTGAGCGGGCTCCCGGCCGGAGATGGCCTCGTGGCCGAGGCCGAGGCCTTAGCCGTGCCAGGCGTTCGCCGGGCACTCCCGTTGGCCCATGGCTGGAACCTGCGCCTGTTGGAGCTGGGGGTGCCTGCGCTCACCGGCCCGCACAATGCCGTCTACTGGGATGCGTTGCGCCCTTGGATGGAGCAAGAGAGGATTCCTCCGGCCTGGCAACTTCCTCCACCTACGAACACCCGCCCCCGGACGCCGGAACGGTGGGAGGTTGTCCTGGACGGTGTGCTCTCCCCTGCTCGTGCCGTGACCACTACGTTGCCGCTCACGGCTGGCGACGTGCGCCACGTGGTGGTCACGTGGCGTGGGGCACGACCTCGCACTTGGCTCGTCGATCCGGAGGGCGAGCGCCTGGCCGACGACCGCGTGCCGGCCCGCGACGATGTGGCCGTGGTGCCCTTCGAGGCCGTGGGGTTGCGGCCCGTGGTGGTGTGGAGTGTGCGGGCTGAGGCCGAGGGCAGGTGGCAGCTTGTGGTCCAGAACCCGGACACCCGGAGCGCGCGAGTGCGGGTGCTTGCCATTGCGCCCGGTGTTCCTGGACTCCGTGTTCAAGTCATGCCGGAATGGGGCTCGCCCGGCCACGAGGTGCGTGTGCGCGTCCGTGTGCCTGAGTCAGCTTCGAGTGGCGTGAGGCTGCGATGGAGGGGAACAGAGGTGACGCTCGAGCACACGGGGCCACGTGCCTTCGAGGGAACTCTGACTTTGCCCACTCAGCCTGGTATCTATGCTTTCGAGGTGCGGGCTGGCCAGTTGGTGCGCTTTGTGCCCGTTGGTGTGGTGACGCCATAAGAGACGTCCTGCCACGTGTGCCAAATTCGGACAAGTGCGCTATAATCCGGCACGTCAATCCCCCTGTATGCCTGTGTGTACGTTCGGCCAAGCCAGGTTTGGGAGAGGACTCATGAGCGAGATCATCGGCATTTTCGTCGCCTGGCCCTATGCCAACGGCGACCTGCACCTTGGCCACGTGGCCGGTGCCTACCTGCCGCCGGACATCTTCGCCCGCTACCACCGCCTGAGGGGCCACCGTGTGCTAATGGTAAGCGGCAGTGACTCCCACGGCACGCCCATTACCGTCAAGGCTGCCGAGCTGGGCACGTCGCCGCGCGAGGTCTTCGAGTACTACCACCGTCGCTTCCTCGACAACTGGCAGCGCTTGGGCATCAGCTTCGACCTCTTCACCCACACCGACACCGAGAACCACCACGCTGTGGCCCAGGAGCTCTTCCGCACGCTCTACCAGAAGGGGTACATCTACACCAACACGATGACCCAGCTCTACTGCGAGCAGGATGCCCGGTTCCTGCCCGACAGGTATGTGGAGGGCACATGCCCTCACTGTGGCTACCCGAACGCGCGGGGTGACCAGTGTGATAACTGTGGCCGCACGCTTGACGCCGTGGACTTGCAGGACCCCAGGTGCAAGCTCTGTGGGCAGCGCCCGATCCTGCGGGAGTCCGTTCACTTCTTCTTCGATCTGCCTGCCTTCGAGCGCCGGCTGCTCGAGTACATTGCCCGTCAGGAGCACTGGCGGCCCAACGTGCAGAACTTCGTGCGCAACTACTTGGTGGACGGGCTGAAACCCCGACCTGTCTCTCGGGACCTCGACTGGGGCATCCCCCTGCCCGTGGAGAGCTACGAGGGCAAAGTGATGTACGTCTGGTTCGAGGCGGTCATCGGCTATCTCTCGGCCAGTGTAGAATGGGCCCACAACCGGGGTACGCCTGACGCTTGGAAGACGTGGTGGTATGATCCCCAAGCCCGCGGGTACTACTTCATCGGCAAGGACAACATCCCCTTCCACGCCATCATCTGGCCCGCTGAGCTCATGGGCTACGACGAGGCGCTCAACTTGCCCTATGACATTCCGGCCAACGAGTTTCTCAACCTAGAAGGGGAGAAGTTCAGTACCAGTCGCAACTGGGCGATCTGGCTGCCCGAGTACTTGGACCGCTACCCGCCCGACCCGCTGCGCTACTACCTCACTGTGATCGCCCCGGAGACCCGGGACAGCGATTTCACGTGGCAGGGGTTTGTGGAGCGTAACAACAACGAACTGGTGGCCACGTGGGGTAACTTGGTGCACCGGGTGATCTCCTTCGCCTACCGGCGCTGGGGGGGGGGCGGGTGCCTACCCCCGACGCGCTTGACAGGCGGGACCACGAGCTGTGGCGTCGCATTGAAGCCGGGTTCGAGCGCGTTGGTGCCCTGTACGGGAGCACACAGTTCAAGGCCGCCCTGCGGGAGGCCATGCAGCTCGCGCGAGATGTTAACCGGTACTTGGACGAGAAGGCCCCGTGGTTCCAGATCAAGGAGGACAAGGAGGCCGCAGCCACTACCATTTTCGTGGCCCTGCGGGCCATTGACTCCCTGAACGTGCTGCTAGCACCTGTGTTGCCCTTCAGCAGCGAGCGCGTGCGCCGCGCCTTGGGCCATGAACGCCCCCTCTTCGGCGACCTGGCCGTCGAAGAGTATCGCGAGCACGAGCGAACTCACCTGGCGCTGGTGTATCGTCCTCTGGCCGAGGAGGGAGGGGAGGACCGCTGGAAACCCAGCACCCTGGAGCCGGGCCGCCCCCTGGCCAAACCGGAGGTGCTCTTCCAGAAATTGGACGACCGGGTGGCAGAGGAAGAACGTCAGCGTCTGGTGGAAAAGAGCCGTGCCCCATAAGCGGCCCCATGCGTACACCCGACCGTTTGCTCCTGTCACTCATGCTGCTCTGGTTTCTGGGCACAGCGACCTTGTACGCTTGGCGCACGCCCCGCTGGCAAGCGCCGGACGAGCCGGCTCACTTCAACTACGTGCGATATGTGGCCGAAACCGGGCGTCCGCCCGTGCTGGTCGCAGGGTGTTATGATCAAGCCTACTTGGAGCGTTTGAAGCGCTTGCGGTTTCCGCCCTCTTTGCCTGTAGACCGGCTGTGCTACGAGGCCCACCAACCCCCCCTCTACTATTACCTGGCGGCTGTGCCATACCGGCTGGCGTTGGCCGTGGGCGCTGATCCTCTGCTGGCCGTGCGTCTCTTCTCCGTGCTTTTGGGTGGGGGGGTCGTGGCGGTCACGGCCGCTTTGGTCCGCACACTCTTCCCCACGCCTCCCGATGTGGCCTTGGCCACGGCCGGAGTGGTGGCTGCTGTGCCCATGCACGTGGCCATGTTGGCATCGGCCAACAATGACGCCTTGGCCGAGCTGGTGTTGGCATTGACCGTGTGGCACATGGTACGGCTGTTGAAGAAAACAACATCCCGCCCCTTGGATTGGTACATGTTGGGAGGGCTCCTGGGCCTCGCCCTGTTGACCAAGACCACCGCGTATCTGGCCTTTCCTCTGGCCCTGGCCGTCGTCTGGTGGCGCCGAGAGGTGATTGCGGCGCAGGCACGGGGCAGTGTCGTCTTGGCCCTGTGCATAGCACTGGCACTGGGCCTGCCCTGGTTTGTGCGCAATAGCCTGGTCTACGGCGGCACCGACGTGTTGGGGCTCCAACGCCACGAGGCCGTGGTGGTCGGCCAGCCCCGCACGGCCGAGTGGCTGGCCGAGCTGGGCGTGGCGCGCCTGGTCAAGCGCCTCATCGTTACCACCTTCCACAGCTTTTGGGGCCAGTTCGGCTGGATGGCAGCGCCCTTGCCCTCCTGGGCGTACAGCCCCCTCTGGATACTGACCAGCCTGGCCGGTATGGGGTGGGGACTTCGGCTCTGGGCGAGACGGCACCTGTGGCCAAGTGCTGTGCCCAGAGGATATGCGCTGTTGGCCCTCTGGATCGGGCTGAACGTGCTGGCTTATGGTTGGTATAATCTCACGTTCGTACAACATCAAGGGCGATACCTCTTCCCCAGCCTGCCGGCCTTGGCGCTCTTCCTCGTGTTGGGCTTGCAGGAGTGGATAGCACCACCCTACCGCCGTATTGGCTTGGGTGCTATGGTCATCGGGCTGGCCGGCCTCACCTGGTGGAGCCTGTGGGCCGTTCTGCCAGGGCTCGCCCCCTAAGGGCTCCACCACGTTGACGTTGATGTGCGATGGACCTCAAAAGCTATAGTGAGCTGACAGTGACTTCCCAAGTGGTCGTTGGCTGTGGTCGAGCAGGAAGGGTGAAGTGCGATGCGAGTACGCCTCCTGGGCTGGAGTGTTGGTCTTGTGGCGGTTGTTGCCGTAACGGCTGTGTTGCTTTACCTGCTCGTCTTTCGCCGAGTTCCTTTTGGAGTTGATTTCTTCACCTTTTGGACTGCTGCTCGGGCCACGTTTGTGGAGGGGATAAGTCCATACAGCCCGGAGGTGGCCCGGCGCGGCCAATTGGGCATCTTGGGTCGGCTCAGCCGACCCGGCGAAGATCAGTTGGCCTTTGTCTACCCTCCATATAGCTTAATTCTCCTATGGCCTGTGGCCTTTATGCCCTTTATGTGGGCGCGCTCCATCTGGTTCGCCCTTCACTTGTGGTGGTTGCTGGGTCTTATATTCGTTCTGGGAAAGGACCCTCCTCAAATGGTGGTGGCTACCCTGCCCTTTCTGTATCCGGTGGCGCGCAACTTGATTTTGGGGCAACTCTCGTTGAGTGTAATGTTAGTGCTCCTGGTGGCCTGGGTGCTGCTGAACAGTCAACGGAAAACAACCATGGCCTTGGGCGGAGCCGTGATGGCGTGGGTGACCATTAAACCCCAGCTTACGTGGCTCTTCATCATCGTCATGTTGGCCGATGCCCTGCGAAGGCGCATGGCCGTGTGGGCCTGGGGCGGCTTTGGTGCCGGGCTCCTGGGCTTCGCCGCTCTTGGATGGTGGTGGGTGCCGGGCTGGCCGCAGATGTGGCTGCAGCAAGTTGCCACCTACAGCGGGTATCACAATCCGACCTTCCAACCGGTATTTGTTGGATTGATTGGCAATGTGTGGTCCTCGGCTGTCGCTTGGATTCTGTTGGGCGGGGGAGTCGTCTTCTTCCTGCTCACAGCGGTCAGATGGTGGCGGGGCACATGTTCCCGCACGGCTCTTCTGGTGTGGGCCGGGGTGCTCACTTTGGCGGTTCACCCGACCTTTGCCGTAGCAGACACTGTGTTGGTTCTCCTGCCCCTGCTCACGTGGTGGCAGGAAGAACAGGCCGGCCGTGTGTTCCGGGCCGTGTGGGCCCTGTTTCTCGTGGTCCCCTGGTTGATCTTCGCCTGGTTTATCCGGGAAGGTGAACCACTCGAAGTGAGTGTGGCCGTGCTGGTCATGTTGGTCGGATGGGGCACTTGGTTGCTCTGGGGTGCCGGCCGGCACTCAATCCCCGGGGCTGAAACTGCTGACACGTAATTTGGCGAAGGTAGGGAAAGGGATATAATAGTTCAGACTGTGCCCTTGATGGCGGAACATGTTGGCTCCCTGGGGACCCCGGCAACGGGGTTTTCCTCTTGATACAGCAGCTAGCAGCTCGCCGATCACGTGGACGAGGAGGAAACCTATGCCAAAACGCACGCTCATCCGCAAGCGCCGGCGGCGAATGCGTGTTCATGGCTTCCGAGCGCGTATGCGCACCCCAGGAGGCCGCCGTGTGCTGAAGAATCGCCGGCGCAAAGGCCGCCACCGCCTGACTGTGACGATCCCCCGCCGCTGGCAATAGCGTCCGTGATCTCCATGCGCAGTGCTTCCGGGGAAGCGTGGATCCTGTGATGACCGGTGCGCAGAACATTTCGGCTGCGATCAAGTGCCGACTTCCAGGTGGTTCGGCGGAAGGGAAAAAAATACCGCAATCGCCTGCTGGTGGTCTTTGTGGCCCCTAACGGCCGGACACACACTCGCTTCGGCTTCGTAGTGGGCAAAAAACGGGGCAAAGCTGTCGTGCGCAACAAGCTCAAGCGACGCCTTCGAGAGGCAGCCCGCCTGAAACTGGCCGCAGGACGTGTTCGGCCCGGGTACGACGTGGTCATCATTCCCCGCGGCGAAGCCACAAGGGTAGATTACCATGCCCTTGACGAGGCCCTTGAGGAGGTGTTGGCACGCGCTCACGTGCTTGTCAACAGCAGCGACCTTGCGGCCAAGGCCGCGCAAACGGATTCGTGACTGCATTCATGAAGCAGGTGCTCATCGCGTCCATCCGGTTCTATCAACGTTTCATTTCGCCCCTCAAAGGGGCCACATGTCGCTTTGAGCCCACCTGCTCTCAGTACGCGCTCGAGGCCATCGAGCGCTTTGGCGTAATCAGGGGAGGGTGGCTGGCCCTGCGCCGCATTGGACGTTGCCACCCGTTCCACCCGGGCGGCTATGACCCCGTGCCCGAGCGGGACCGCCCGTAACGAGGAGGCCGATTTTGGGAGCACTCTGGAACGCTTTTGTGCAGTTGTTGATAGACGCCTTGGTCTTCCTGCACGGCCTTGTGGGCAGTTATGGCTTGGCCATCGTCGTCTTCACCCTCGTGGTGCGCTTGGTGACCGTGCCGCTCACCCTGAAACAAATCAGGTCCTCCAAGGCCATGCAGGAGCTGCAGCCCAAGATCAAGGAGCTGCAGCGCAAGTACAAGGACGACAAGGAACGCCAAACACAGGAGATGATGCGTCTCTACAGGGAGGCGGGCGTCAACCCGGCTTCCGGCTGTCTGCCCATCCTCATCCAGATGCCCATCTGGATCGGCCTCTACCGGGCCCTCTTCCAAATGGCCGACCAGGGCATCCTCCAGGAGGGATGGCTCTGGATTCCCAGCTTGGCCGAACCGCGTGGGCTGGAGTGGCTCACCAACACGGCCAACTGGGGAGTGGAGACCGTAGGCTACCTCATCCTCCCGGTGCTCACTGTGGTCACCCAGATGGTTGTCCAACGCATGATTGCGCCCACAATGTCGAACAGCGGCCAGGACGACCCTTCAGCGGCCATCATGAGCCAGATGAACACCATCATGCCGATCATGTTTGGGTTCTTCGCCCTCCAAGTCCCTTCTGGCTTAGCCCTCTACTGGGTGACCTCAAACGTCTTCCAGATCGTACAACAGTACGTGCTCATGCGCGAGCACGAAAAACCGCTGCCACAGGCCGCCGCAGCAGCCTCCTCGCCGGCGGCGGGGTCACCGCCGGCCACAGGAGGAAACCAGGGAGGCCGACGTGGCAGTGAAAGTGAGAGGCGGAAAACTCATGGGAAATCACGGCGTCGTAAGAGGAAAAAGCGTTGAAGCGAGCGGCCGTACCGTTGAGGAAGCCGTCGACAAGGCGTTGGCGCGCCTGAACCGCGGGCGCGACGAGGTGGAAATCGAAGTGCTACGGGAACCCAGCTCCGGCATCCTTGGCTTTGGGGCCCGGGATGCCATCGTACGAGTCACCGAGTTGGTGCCGGTTCCCGCCGAGGAGCAGGTGGTGGATGTTGTCTCCCCCCCATCGCACCACGTGTCCCAAGCACCTGAGTCGCCGAGGGCAGAGCCCGAGGGGGAGCCATCTGCTCCTCCAAGCCGCCAGGCAATCCTGGAACTGAGCCGTGAGTTGCTCGTGGAACTGCTCACCCGGATGCACGTCATCGCCGACGTGCAGGCGTACTGGGCAGAGCCGGAAACCCCCAACGAGGAGGCCACGCTGGTGCTCGACATCGTGGGGGATGATCTGGGGCTCCTCATCGGACGTCGCGGGTCCACCTTGCGCGAAATTCAATTTCTCATGCGCCTCATGGTGGGGCGTCGTCTGGGCCAACGCGTGAACCTCGTGGTGGATGTGGAAGGCTACAAGCGCCGCCGCGCCGAGACGTTGCGCGCTCTGGCCCTTGAGAAGGCCGAACAGGTGCGCCGTACCGGCCGGCCCGTGTACTTGCGGCCCATGCAGGCCTACGAGCGGCGCATCGTCCACTTGGCCCTGCGCAATGAGCCCGGCGTCATCACCCGCAGCACAGGAGAGGAACCCCGCAGGCGCGTGGGCATCTTCCCGGCCTGAACGCCAAACACTTTGGCGTGGGTGGAGCGGTGAGGGAACCGCGTTCCGCGGTTCCCCGGCCTCCATCAGGGGCACAGGGATGGCTCAATCAAGCGAGATCGGTATGTGCGTTCCCCTCCACCTGCTCCCAGAACTCCTCCACTGCTAAGTTGAACCGGTTGGGAGCGTCCAAGGGCGTGGCGTGGCCCGAGTTGGCGATGGTCTTGAGCCGTGCCCCCGGAATGTGTGCCGCCAGACGCTGGCATTCCACGTAGGGCACTGTTGTGTCCTCCTCACCGTGGACCACGAGCGTGAGCGCCGAAATGCGGGCCAGACGTTCACACGTGTCGTGGCCGCGAATGGCCTGCCACGCCCACCAAATGGAGCGGCGGTCGTTGCGCTGAAGGCGCTCGACAGCAAGGCGTCGCAGCTCAGCTTGCTCTGGCTTGGGGAAGAGGCGGCGGGCCGTGGAACGGGCTACCACGCTCATGGGGAACACGCGCAGGCCCAGAGTGCGCGCCCACACCCGCCGGCGGTCGGCCCACGTGCGCGCCCGCAGCCGACAGAAGGTGTTCACCAGCACAAGGCTGCGGACCACCCCGGGATGGCGGAGTGCGAGTTCCTGGGCCACCATCCCCCCCAAGGAAAGGCCGATCACGTGGGCCGGTGCCACTTCGGCGGCTTGCACCACAGCCACCACATCATCGGCCAGCTCGGCCACGGTGACCGGACCCCGAAGCGGAGCCGAGCGCCCGTGCCCCCTGAGATCCGGGGCAATGACCCGGTAGTGACGCTGCCACCGATCCGCTTGGAAAGGCCAATCCTCGCCGCACGAGCCGAGCCCGTGGATGAGGAGCACCCCGGGCCCTTCATCTCCCCACTGATGGTAGAAAAGACGCCATCCGTTGTGCGTGATGTCCGGCATATGAGCTCACCTCCCCTGGGGTGACACCGGAGAAGGCGCGGTGTCTTCGGCGTCGCGGCTCAACGCGGTTGCCCGAAGCATCCCGGCCGACGCCACATCGGCCTCCACACAGGTCTGAACAGCCTCCCACAGGGTTACGGTGTGGCCGGCGTCGTGAACAGCCTTGTCGAGAGCTGTCTCCTCCAGAAAGCCAACGCCCTCCCGAAAGTGCTCGTGGGCGACTTCCAGCCCGCGCAGGAGATGCGCCCACGTCTCCGGAGCCGGCACATTGAGGGCGGGGCGTCCTAAGAGGCGGTAGGCCACGTCGGCCTTGTGGGCGCCCAAGGCGACCACGTGGGCCCAAAGCGGATGAGCGGGTGGCAGGGGCGGTAGGCTTTCAAGGGCCGGCCACAGGGCGTGGGGGCCCTCCTCCCACGCACGGTCCACTGAGCGAAGCAGGTCGGTGACACGGGGGGCTGCTGGCCGTCGCTCGAAGGCAAGCCGCAGGGCACGCACGTGGGCGCCGAACTGCGCCCAATCGGGCTGCGGCTCACCACCCAGGTGGCGGTAGAGGCCCTCGAGATCGGCCCGGAGGACATCCACGTCGAGCCCGTAGGGACGGGCGCCGGCGAACGGCTCCAAGTATCCCAGCGCGCCCGTCCACTTGGCGAGGGCACCACGTCGATTGTGGCGCAGCGCGTGATAAGCGCCCACTCCGGCCATGATAATCCCTTTAATCACATCGCGCACCGGCTCATCCAAGGCTCGCCAGAACCACTCCAGGGTCTCATGTTGGGCGTAGAAACGGCCAGCGTTCCACTGCTCCAGCCCCCGCAGGAGCAGCGGTGGCTGAAGGCGTCCTTCCACGTCGGCCACGTACTCCGGCGGAGGCCGCTCCCGGGTGGCCCGGCGTGCGGGCACCACGTGCTCACGGATGTGGCGTAGATGCTCTTCCAAGCGGGCACTCATGGCTGTGGCTCCAATCGCAGCGTCCTGGTGTTCGGAGCAGCCTCGACGGCCTCACGGCTCCACGGCATGGGAATGTAGCGCACCTCGCGCCAGAAGGGGACCAAATCGGCGAAGTTGGGGTGCATGGGGTGTCCACTCTGGCCGCCGGCGATCACCGTGCGGCCCTCGTCCCAGTTCCCCACGTCCCAGATCTGCCGGTAGCCGGGCCCCGCGCGCACGCCGAACGGCTCGTTGAAGGAGAAGCCATTCGCTTGGGGCGTCTGGCTGTCGCCGTCCGTCGGGCCGGCTTCGATGTTGAAGAGGCGGTCGAGGGGGCTGATCGAGCTCAAAACCGGATGGCGGAACGTGGTGGTGTGCACCTTGCCCCAGGTCCAGTCCTTGTCCACCAGGTCACCGTAGCTGCGGCCCCACCACTCGACGGCCTTCTCCAGGGCACGCGCCACGATCTCATCCCGAGTCTCGCGTTCGGGCGTGGTGGTATCATCCCACCACGGGCTGTCGGGCTCTCCGATGAGGCGGTCCACGAACATGGCGTGTTGGGAGAAGCGCGAGAGATACTCAGGCGTGAGCTCCTCGCCCAGCTCGTCGCCCACGATTTCCTGGATGAGGAACCAGTAAGTAACCTCAAAGATGCCTGCCCCCACCGAGTCAGCCTCCAGCCGATAATCCCACTTGGCCAACTCCGCTTGCGCACGTTGGGTGATGATGTTGTCGCTCCGGACTTCCAGGAGGAGCGGGGTAAGCTTTTTGCCCGAGGACGGACAAGTCATCAGCTTGGGCAGCGGCCATGTCCTCCACGGTGATCGTGTCCTTGTCGGCCAAGTGGGCCAAGATGCGCTGTGCCCGGTACGGGGCGGCCCAGTCGTAGCCCAAATAAAAGGGATACGTTTCGGGCACCGGCTTGTTGTTGGCTGTGACGATGAGCCCTGACGGCGGGTTGAAGGCCTGGGGCAACGCCTCGAAGGGAATCGTGTCCCCCCACTCGTACTCGTCAGTCCAGCCGGGCACCGGCACGAGCCCTTTGCCCCTTGGCGCGAATGGGCACGGCGCCGGCCCCCAAGTACCCGATGTTGCCCTCCACGTCGGCGTAGACGAAGTTCTGCATGGGAGCATCCCACCAGCGCAGAGCAGCGGTGAATTCCTCCCAGTTGCGGGCCCGGTTGAGGGAATAGATGGCGTTGATCAGCGTGCTGGGGCGCGAAGCGGCCAACCACTTCAGGGCCACAGGGGCTTCGAGCCCTTCCACCACGTCGTTGATCAGGGGGCCGTGCCGGCTGATCTTCACGTCGATCACCACCGGCTCGGCCTGACCCTTAACAGAGATTTCCTCGCGCACGATCTCGAAGGGGACATATTCCCCGTTCACCTCGTACTCGTTGGGATTTTGGGGGTTCAGGCGCTCGACGTACAGGTCCTGTACATCGGCGGCCAAATTGGTCACGCCCCACGCGATGCGCTCATTGTGGCCGATGATCACCCCGGGCGCGCCGGGCAGCGTGGCCCCCACCACCTCGTAGCCCGGCGCGTGGAGCCCCATCAGGTACCAAATGGCGGGCACGCCGTACTGAAGGTGGGGATCGTTGGCCAGAAGCGGCCGGCCCGTGGCCGAGCGCTCCGGCGCGACGACCCAGTTGTTGCTCCCCAGCCCATCCTGGAGGCCACCGAAGGGCACATTGGCCAAGCGCAGCGCCTCGCGGACCTGCTCGAAGCGCGGTGTGCCAAGGGAAATGGCCAACTCCTCCGGAAGGATCGTGGGGGCGTCGGCCAAGTAGCCGGGGTTCAAGTCGGCGGCCCGCTCCTCGCCCACAGCTTCAATGAGCCGGCTCCGCAGCAGGTCATCGCCCCAACTGTCGTTGAGAATCCACTGCATCATTTTACCCCATGCTAAGGTGTGGAGAGGCTCCCAAGGTTGCGGATCGACGCGCAAAATGGTGTACTCGAGGGGGAGGCGGTCACGGTTGGTCTCGATGAAGGCATTGACGCCAGCAGCGTAGGCATTGAGCATGGTTTGCGTCTCGGGGGTAAGCACAGTCAAATCCTGCCGAGCACTCCGGTTGATACCCACCGTTCGCAAGAAGATGTCAGTCTCCAGGGCGGCTTCGCCCAGCACCTCGCTCAGGCGGCCCAATCCCACCCGACGTTGAAAGTCCATCTGCCAGAGGCGGTCTTGGGCGTGGACATATCCTTGGGCGAAAAAGAGGTCCTCCTCGTTCTGGGCGTAGATGTGGGGGACACCGTACTGATCCCGGATGATTTCCACAGGGGCCTGTAAGCCCGGAACCAAGAGGGTGCCCTCCGTTTGGGGCCATGGACGGCGTACCGCCTGCCACAGGACCAGGCCGCCGAGGAGGACCACTAAGACGAGGACACCGGCGAGGAGAGCCAGAACGCGGGTGGCACGGCGCATAGCACCTCCTTGTTCGCGATATCTGCACACCCCATACGTTGAATGCCTCTCGATTATAGACAAATTCTCCGTGAAGGGCCAACAAGCGAAAAGCCCACGTATTGACTGCCCCACTGTTTGTGGTATAATCCGCCCCGTCTGATGACTGTGAAACCCTCCTGGGAGTCTGTTCTACGATGACCGCCTGGTTAATCCACAGCGCGGCCTCTGTGGTGACCATGGACGCATCCCGTCGCGAGTTGCACGACGGAGCTATCCTGGTGCGGGATCGGGAAATCGTCGATATCGGCACCACGGAGGAGCTTATGGCGCGCTATGTGGACCAGGTGGATTCCACGTACAATGCCCGGGGCATGATCCTCTTCCCTGGGCTGGTGAACTGCCATCATCACCTTTACCAAACCCTCACGCGGGCTCTGCCCGCCGCCCAAAATGCTGCCCTCTTCGACTGGTTGAAGGCCCTCTATCCTGTGTGGGCGAACCTCACCGGCGAGGCTGTCTACGTGAGCGCCCTCGTGGGCCTGGCTGAGCTGCTGCTCAGCGGGTGCACCACAGTGGCCGATCACCTCTACATCTACCCCAACGATTGCCGTATCGACGATGAGATTCGAGCAGCGCAGGAGCTGGGCGTGCGCTTCCATCCCACTCGGGGCAGCATGAGCTTGGGCGAAAGCCAAGGTGGCCTGCCCCCCGACCGAGTCACAGAGGACGAGGCCACGATCCTGCGGGAAACCCGACGGGCCATCGAACACTTCCATGACCCCGCTCCCTTCTCCATGTGCCGGGTTGGTGTAGCCCCCTGTTCGCCCTTCAGCGTCACGCCAGACCTGATGCGGGAGAGCATCGCGCTGGCCCGGAGCTACGGTGTCCTGGCTCACACCCACTTGGCCGAGACGGCCGAGGAGGAAGCCTTCTGCTTGGAGCGCTTTGGCTGTCGGCCCGCCCAATACGCTGAGGAGCTCGGCTGGGTGGGCGAAGATGTCTGGTGGGCTCACGCCGTCCACGTCAACGCTGACGAGATCGCCCTCTTGAGCCGTACCGGCACGGGGGTGGCCCATTGCCCCTCCAGCAACATGCGTCTGGCCAGCGGCATCGCGCCAGTGCGCCACATGGTGGGCGCGGGCGTCCGGGTGGGCTTGGGCGTGGACGGGTCTGCCTCCAATGACGCCGGTCACCTTCTGGCCGAAGCCCGTCAGGCCATGCTGTTGCAGCGTGTGCTGGGCGACGCGTCGGCCTTGACAGCTCGCCAGGCACTCGAGCTGGCCACCCGTGGGGGGGCAGCCGTGCTCTGTCGGGACGACATCGGCGAGCTGGCCGTGGGCAAGGCGGCCGACATCGTAGGCGTGC
The DNA here is from genome assembly GCA_030949995.1 of Ardenticatenia bacterium. Taxonomy (GTDB): domain Bacteria; phylum Chloroflexota; class Anaerolineae; order Ardenticatenales; family Ardenticatenaceae; genus WFWG01. The sequence goes on along the minus strand of JAUZRY010000094.1, from coordinate 34,369 downwards.
GGCTGGACCACCTCGACTACGCCGGAGCAGCCCCCCACGACCCTGTGGCTGCCCTCGTCTTCTGCTATCCCCGCAAAGTCGATTTCGTGATGGTCAACGGCCGTCTCTTGGTGGATCACGGTGAGCTCCTGGGATGGGATTTGGGGCGCGTGGTGGCCGAACACAACCGGCTGGCCCGCACCTTGATGGCTGGCACCTGATGAGCCACCTCTTGACAGCGGCGCTCGAGCAGAGCCCTCCGCGCCCGCGCACGGTGTTGCACAGGGGGAGCTTCGCCCTCCTGAAAACGAAATCAGGAGAGTTTCCAACGACGTAATACCCAAGGCGTAATACCCAAAAGGAGGAGATCTCATGCAGAGGAGAGCATTGGTCCTGGCCGTGGTGTCGTTCCTGTTCATCTTCTTGGCCCTCGGATGTGCCGGTGGCCAACAGCAGCCCCCCGCCCAGGAAGAGCAGCCCACAGAGGCGCCGGCGCCCGAACCCACTGAGCCCGCTGAACCCCCTGCCGAGGAAGAGACAGGCGGCATTCAGATTCCTGAACCCGAAGAGGGCAAGTTCAACGTGGCTTTCGTCTACGTGGGTCCCATCGGTGACGGCGGCTGGACCTACGCCCACAACGAGGGCCGCCTCTACGTGGAGGAGCAGTTGGGCGACCAGGTAGCCACTGCCTACTTGGAAAGCGTTCCCGAGGGCGCTGACGCCGAACGCGTAATCCGCAACCTGGCGCGCAAAGGGTTCGACGCCATCATCACCACTTCCTTCGGCTACATGGACCCAACGGCCACCGTCGCCGAGGAATTCCCCGATGTCTACTTCGTCCACGTGTCGGGCTTCAAGAAGAACGACACCAACTTCGCCAACCTGTTTGGCGCCATGGAGGACATGAAATACCTGGCCGGCATGATCGCCGGGGCCCGTGCCAAGGCCGACGGCTCCAACCGCGTGGGCTACATCGCGCCCTGGCCGATCGCCGAAGTCATCCGCCTGGGGAACGCCATTGCCTTGGGCATGAAGCGCACCTGCCCCGAGTGTGAGATGGACGTGCGCTGGATCTTCACGTGGTTTGATCCCGACAAGGAGCGCCAGGCGGCTGAGTCCATGTTGGACGCCGGCGCCTCGGTGGTGATTACCGGCGCCGACACACCCGGGCCGGTACAGGCGGCTGGCGAGCGGGGCCTGTGGGGTATCGCCTACGACAGCCGCAACGCCTGTGAAGTGGACCCCGAAAGCTGCCTCACCGTGCCCTATTGGAATTGGGGGCCCGTGTACGCCCAGTTCATCGAGGAAATGATGGCCGGCACTTGGGTGCCCGACGACTATTACTTGGACGCCGATAGCGGCATCGTGGGCCTCTACGGCTTCATGGAAGGTGAGGAGCCGCTGCCAGGGGTGCCCGAGGAGGTCATCCCCGAAGTGCAGGACTTGCTCGACAAGATGTTGAAAGGCGAGTACACTCGCTTTGACATTTTCACCGGCCCCATCAAGGACAACAAGGGCAACATCGTCGTGCCCGAGGGCGTCACGCTCACCCAGTCCGACCTGGAGGGGCTGGACGAGGTGACGATCGAAGTGAATGGCCTGGACCGCGAGCCCTGTACCATTTGCATGAACTGGCTGGCCGAGGGCTTCGTGCCTGACGCGGAGATCCCGGCTATGCCCTCCGAGTAAGTGGCACGTAGGCCTCGACTCGCCCGACAGGGGTGTGGTCCTCGTTCCCACACGCCCCTGTCGGGCCATCTGTTGTTATGAGCCTGACCGCCTGACTGTAACCCCACACATCCTGCCCGGAGATGATGAACATGACAAGGGAGACCTCGCCGGCCGTGGAGATGCGCCACATCGTTAAGCGCTTTCCCGGCGTTGTGGCCAACGACCGCGTCAATTTTTCGGCCCGCTGGGGGGAAGTCCACGCCCTGTTGGGCGAGAATGGGGCCGGCAAGTCCACGCTGATGAACATCCTCTCTGGCCTTTACCATCCTGATGAGGGCCACATCTTCGTGGACGGCCGGCCCGTCACCTTCCACTCCCCCCCCGCGATGCCATCCGGGCCGGCGTGGGCATGGTTCATCAACATTTCATGCTCGTGCCCTCTCAATCGGTGGCGGAGAACGTGGTGCTGGGGTTGCGGGAGATGGGGTTCACCCTCAACCCGCGCCGCATCGAGGCCGAGGTGGAGCGCTTGGGCGAGCAGTACGGCTTGCCCGTGGACCCGAGGGCCAAGGTGTGGCAGCTTTCCGTGGGAGAACAGCAGCGAGTCGAAATCGTCAAGATGCTCTACCGGGGCGCCCGCATCCTCATCCTCGACGAGCCCACCGCCGTCCTCACGCCCCAAGAGGCAGAACAGCTCTTTCGCACCCTCCGGGCCATGACGGCCGACGGCAAAACGGTGATCTTCATCAGCCACAAGCTGGACGAAGTGCTTTCCATTGCCGACCGCATCACGGTGTTGCGCAACGGCCGGACCGTTGCCACCGTCGGGCAGCCGGCATGACCAAAGTCGAACTGGCCCGGCTCATGGTGGGCCGTGAGGTCCTCTTCCACGTGCAGAAATCCCCGGCCCACCCTGGTGAAACGCGACTCGTGATGCGTGGCGTCCACGCCCTGGACGATAAGGGTATGTTGGCGCTGAGGGGCGTGTCGCTGACAGTCCGTGCCGGCGAGATCGTGGCCATTGCCGGCGTGGCAGGAAACGGCCAAAGAGAGTTGGCCGAAGTCGTCTGTGGCCTGCGTCCGGTCGTGGAGGGCCACATTGAAGTGAATGGCCGCCCCCTGACCAACACCTCACCCATGGAAGCCATCCGCGCCGGAGTGGCCTATGTGCCCCGAGGACCGCACCGGCATGGGCACGGCGCCCAACCTCTCCGTGGCCGAGAATTTGGCCCTGAAAGCCTACCGGCGGCCCCCCATCGGGGGACGCTTCTTCATGAACTTGATGACCATGTACGCTCAAGCTAGGGAGCTGGTGGCCCGCTTTGAAATCGCCACGCCCTCCGTTCACGTGCCGGCGCGCAAGCTCAGCGGCGGCAATCTCCAGAAACTGATCCTCGCCCGCGAGGTGGCACGCGATCCGCGCCTTATTGTGGCGGCTTATCCCACCCGTGGGCTCGACGTGGGGGCCATGGAAAGCGTGCGCCAACTGCTCATCCGTGAGCGGGACGCGGGCGCGGCCGTGTTGCTCATCTCCGAGGACTTGGAGGAAATCTTTATGCTGGCCGACCGCATCGCGGTGATGTACGAGGGCCAAGTTGTGGGCGAGATGCCGGCGGAGGAAGCCGACCTGGAAACAGTGGGGCTTCTCATGGCCGGGGAACAGGGCGTAGCCAAAAAGGAGGCTGGGCAGTAACCTATGCACCTGGAACGCCTGATGTCGCGCATTGGGTTTCCGTATCACATTCGCGTGGAGCGCCGCCTGGAACAGCCGGCGTGGATGACGTGGGCGGCACCGATCATTCTGGTGGTGCTCGCCCTGGCCGTGGGCGGCCTTCTGCTCCGGCTTGCTGGGGCCGATCCGTGGCTCGTCTACCGGCGCATGGCAGCCGCCGCCTTCGGCTCCCGCTACGGGTGGTCGGACACCACGGTAAAGGCTACCCCCCCTTATTCTGGCCGGGTTAGGCGTGGCCGTGGCCTTCCGCATGGGGCTGTGGAACATCGGCGCCGAGGGGCAATTGCTCTTGGGCGCCTTCATGGCCACTGGCGTGGCCCTTCACTGGCTGCCGCCCGAAACGCCACGTCCCCTGATGCTGACGGCCATGGCGCTGGCCGGCTTTGCCGGCGGTGCCCTCTGGGCCCTTGTGCCCGGGTTCTTGAAGGCACGCCTGAACGTCAACGAGATCATCACCACCCTGATGCTCAACTACGTGGCCGTCTTCTGGAACAATTACTTCATCTACGGGCCCTGGAGTCTCCGAGGCTTCGGGCTCACGGCCCAGTTCCCCAAGAGCGCCTGGCTGCCCCGCCTGGCCGACTACGCGCGGGCTGTGCCGGCCTTTCGAGGGCTCACAGCCCACGCGGGCATCCTCATGGGCTTGGCCTGTGCCCTCGTGCTCTGGGTGGTGTGGCGGCGCAGCAAGTGGGGTTTCGAGGTCCGCGTGATCGGGGACAACCCCAACGCGGCCCGCTACGCCGGCATGAACCTGACGCGCAACATCCTGGTGGCCATGGCCCTGAGCGGTGGCTTGGCCGGGCTGGCCGGCATGAGCGAGGTGGCCGGCGTCGTCCACCGACTTCAGGAGCGCTTCTCACCGGGCTACGGCTTCACGGCCATTATCATCGCTTGGCTGGCCAAGCTCAACCCGTTGGCCATCGTCCTGGTGGCCTATCTCTTCGGCGGGCTGCTGGTCGGCGGGGACGAAATCCAGCCCGCCGGCATTGCTCAGATGCTCCAGGGCACTATTCTCTTCGTGGTCGTCGGCGGCGAGATGCTCTTGCAATACAGGCTGCGCCTGGAGAGGCACCTCTGAACAAGGACAACGAACGGCGAGTGGAGGTCATCGGCTGTGGAATTCGCCCTCCTCGTGAACGTGTTGGCGGCCGGCGTGCGCTCGGGCACGCCCATTCTGTTTGCCACTGTGGGGGAAATCTTTGCCGAACGGGCTGGAGTGCTCAACTTGGGCGTGGAGGGCATGATGCTCATGGGCGCCATGACCGCCTTCGGCGTAGCCCATGCCACGGGTAGCCCCTGGCTGGGGCTCCTTGTGGCCGTGGGTGTGGGCGGCGTGTTGGCCTTGCTCCACGCTTTCATTACCATCACCCTTCGTGCCGACCAGGTGGTCAGCGGGTTGGCCCTCACCTTCTTGGGCTCCGGGCTGAGCGCGGTCCTCGGGGCCCCCCTTGTCCAAGTGCGCCAGGCACCTCGCCTGCCCTCTTGGTCTGTGCCCGTGTTGGCCGACGTTCCGGTGATAGGTCAAATTCTCTTCCAACACAACGTGGTGGTCTACTTGGGCTTTCTCCTCGTGCCCCTGGCCTGGTTCTACCTCTACCGCACCCGATGGGGCCTGGAGTTGCGCGCCGTGGGCGAATACCCCGCCGCAGCCGATGTGTTGGGGGTCAACGTCTTCCTGGTGCGCTACATCTACGTGGTGGTGGGCGGCGGGTTGGCCGGGTTGGCCGGTGCCTCCCTGAGTTTAGCAGTGACGCCCCTCTGGATCGAGGGCATGACGGCCGGCCAAGGGTGGATTGCTGTGGGCCTGGTCATCTTCGCCGGGTGGGACCCCGTGCGCGCGGCCTTCGGAGCCTATCTCTTCGGCGCCATCCGCCGGCTGCCCCTTGATGCCCAGAGCATCCCCTTTTTCTTGCGCAATCCCACCTACGGGTACTTCCTCAACATGCTGCCCTACTTGTTTACCATCATCGTGCTCATCATCGGATCGCGGGAAGCCCTGCGCCGGCGGGTGGGCGCGCCGGCCGCCTTGGGCATCCCCTACGTGCGAGAGGAGCGAGGTGTATGAGCGAGCACACCATTGTGGCCCCAGAACAGATCGTGCAGCTACAGCAGCGCGTGGAGGACTACCGGGAAACTCTGATCACCTTCCTGCGCGAGCTGTGTGCCATTCCCAGCTACGACGGCCAGATTCGCCAGGTGGGCGAACGGGTGGCTGCCGAGATGCACGCCTTGGGTTTCGATGAGGTCTTCTTTGACAGCATGGGCAACATCGTGGGGCGCATCGGCCACGGGGACCGCATTCTGCTCTACGACAGCCACTTGGACACCGTAGGCGTGGGTGACCCCGATGCTTGGGAGTGGGACCCCTTCGAAGGGAAGGTGGACAACGGTGTCCTCTACGCCCGAGGAGCCTGTGACGAGAAGGGCTCCACGCCCGGCATGGTCTACGGCTTGGCCTTAGCCCGTGAGCTGGGGATGCTGGAGGGATGGACGGCGTACTACTTCGGCAACATGGAGGAGTGGTGTGATGGGCTCGCCCCCCGCGCGCTGGTGGAGCACGAGGGCGTGCGCCCCGATTTCGTAGTCATTGGCGAACCCACCAGGATGGGCATCTATCGCGGCCACAAGGGACGGGTGGAGATGAAGGTGGTCGCCAAGGGCAAGAGCGCCCACGCCGCCTCCAACCACTTGGGCGAAAACGCCGTCTACACCCTCCTGCCCGTGATCGCCGGAGTGCGCGACCTCAATGACCGCCTGCCATCCGATGCGTTCTTGGGCCAAGGGCGCATCACCGTCACCCACATCGAGTGCCGCACGCCCAGCATCAACGCCGTGCCAGATGAGTGCACCATTATCATTGACCGCCGGGTCACGTGGGGCGAGACGAAAGAGGAAGCCGTGGCTCAAGTGGAGGCGCTCGTCCCTGAAGAGGCCCGTCACAAGGTGCGCGTGGAGATGTTGACCTACGATGAGCCCTCCTACACAGGATTTGTGCTCCCCGTGGAGAAGTACTTCCCTGCCTGGTTGCTCCCCGAAGACCACCTGCTCGTGCGGGCCGGCCAGGAGGCGTGTCGGCTGCTCTGGGGAACGCCAGCCCATGTGGGCAAGTGGAATTTCAGCACCAACGGCACCTACTGGATGGGCCATGCCGGCATTCCCAGCATCGGCTTCGGCCCCGGCGACGAAGTGCACGCCCACACCGTGCTCGACCAGGTGCCCCTGGAGGATGTGGTGCGGGCCACCTCGTGGTATGCCCTGTTGCCGGGCGTGCTGCACGCCATGGCACCGGAACGCCCTTAACTCGTTCGTCATCGATGCCGGAAAGCAACATGTCCTTATCGGCCTCTTGCCCCTGTGAGCGGCCACAGGGGCGAGAATTGCGATGGCCTCCAGAGACGACCCGCCCCGTGCTCGGACGTGGTGTTCTCTGACAAGGTGAGGACGGGCACACACGACGTGCAAGTGAGCCTCAGGGGACTCTGGTTCGTGGAACGCACGCCGCCGAGAGGTGCAGCGACCTGACAGGAGAAGATTGAAGCCGGGCCGCTTGGCCGCCAAGACGATCACAACAGTCTGTACACCGGAGGCGATCACCATGCAAACTCACCTGCGCGGACGTGATCTGATCACCACACAGGAGTGGACCAAAGAGGAGATCGAGACGCTCCTCGACGTGGCCTTCGACTTGAAACGCAAGCGCGCCTTGGGCCAACCCCACGCCTATCTACGGGACAAGACGCTGGCCATGCTTTTCTTCTTCACCAGCACTCGCACGCGGGCCAGCTTTGAGGCCGGGATGGCCCAACTGGGTGGCCACGCTGCCTTCATCGAATCCCGCACCACCCAGATTGCCCACGGCGACACGCCCAAGGAGATCGGTCAAATCCTGGGGCGGTATTTCGACGGCATTGCCATCCGTCACTGCGACTGGAGCGTGGGCAACCGCTACATCCGCGAGGTGGCCGAGGCCAGCCGGGTGCCCGTCCTCAACATGCAGTGCGAGATCTATCACCCTTTCCAAGTTCTGGCCGACCTGATGACCATTATCGAGAAAAAGGGGGATCCTCGGGGCCAGACGATCGCCGTCTCCTGGGCTTACGCTTCCAGTTACCAAAAACCGCTCAGCGTGCCCCAATCCCTCATCCTGCTCATGACTCGTTTCGGCATGAACGTGCGCCTAGTGCACCCCCCTGAATACGCCCTCATGGCCGACATCGTGGAACAGGCGGCTGAAAATGCCCGCCAACACGGTGGCTCCTTTGAGGTAATGGACGATTTCGACGCCGGCTTCAAAGAAGCTGATGTGGTGTACCCCAAATCATGGGGATGTTGGCTGACCACCGAGGACCCGGAAGAAAGCGCCCGTATCGGCCAGAAGTACACGGACTGGATCGCCGATGAGCGGCGCATGGCCCTTGCCAAAGCAGACGCCATCTACATGCACTGCCTGCCCGCCGACCGGGACATCGAGGTCACGAATGGGGTCATTGATGGTCCCCAGAGTGTGGTGTACGATGAAGCTGAGAACCGCCTCCACGTGCAAAAGGCCGTGATGGCGCTGACCATGGCGTAGGAGGGGCAACACCCTCAACGGGGAGGGAAGCCCATGGAACAACGCACACAACCGCTCGCGGTGGTGGCCATTGGGGGCAACTCGCTCATTCGCGACGCCGATCACACGGCTGTGCGGTACCAGTGGGACGCCGTCCGCGAGACGGCCCGGCACATCGCCGAGATGGTGGCCGAGGGGTGGAAGGTGATCGTCACCCACGGCAACGGGCCCCAAGTGGGGTTCATTCTGCGCCGCAATGAGCTGGCCGCCCACGAAGTTCACACCACGCCGCTGGACCTGATCGTGGCCGACACGCAAGGGGCCATCGGCTACATGCTTCAGCAAGCCCTGGACAACGAGTTCCGCCGGCTGGGCGTCGTCCGGCAGGTCATCACCTTGGTTACCCAGGTCCTAGTGGACCGCGATGACCCAGCCTTCCAGGCCCCCAGTAAGCCCATCGGCGGCTTCCTGACCAAAGAGGAGGCCGAGCGCTTCGCCGCCGACGGATGGCCTGTGGTGGAGGACGCCGGCCGGGGATGGCGGCGGGTGGTGGCCTCGCCCCGGCCCGTGCGCATCGTTGAAGAGGAGGCCATCCGCACCGCGGCCGAGGCCGGCTGGGTAGTCATCGCTGTGGGAGGGGGCGGCATACCCGTGGTGCGCAACCGCAAAGGAGAACTCCGTGGGGTCGCAGCCGTGGTGGACAAGGACATGGCCTCTAGCCTGTTGGCCAGGGCCGTGCGAGCTGATCTCTTCCTGATCTCCACGGGCGTGGAAAAGGTGGCCCTCTTCTTCAACACGCCCCGCCAACGTCACCTCGACCGGGCTACGGTGGCCGAGCTGCGCCGCTACATGGCCGAGGGCCATTTTGCCCCTGGCTCCATGCTGCCTAAAATTCAGGCAGTGATCGAGTACATTGAGGCCGGAGGGCCACGTGCGATTATCACCGATCCTCCGAACATGGTGCGCGCCCTTCGCGGAGAGGCCGGAACCCACATCGGCCCTGATGACTGACCGTCAGCCATGGAGGAGGCCGTGAACGTGACGCACAGGTTCACCCAGTTGCTCAAACCGGAGCTGATCCGCAAACTGGACTCGATGTTCATAGAACCCCACTTTCAGCCGCACAGCTTGGCCGAACGGCGCCAAGCGCGCGTGACAGCCGCCACGCTCTTCTTTTTGGCCACGGCCTACACCTTGGGCAATGGCCTGCGCATTCTCTTTGCCGGCCCCGGGCCGTGGCTCTATTATGCCCTGCCCGTCAACGTCATCCTCTACCTCACGTACTTGATTGGGCGCACGGCAATGTACAAGCTCAGCGCTTGGAGCGCCTTGGTCATCATGGGCGGAGTGCTACTCCGCCAGCTTTCCACCCTGCAAGACCCCACGGAGTATGAGGTCTTGCTGGTACTGGTGTGGTTTCTCTACTTGCTCTACTTGGCTGCCATCATGTTACCTCTACGCCACTTTTGGCTCTACGGTGGCGTTTTCTTCGTGAGCACGTTAGCCCTCGTGATCGCCTTACCCGAAATCACCTCCGGTCACGTGGCGTTACCATTGGTGCTCTATATGGGCAGTGTCACCGTGCTCACATGGACGGCGTGGATCATGGAGCGCAGCCTCCACGAAATTCAGGAGAACGAAGACCGGCTCCGCGCGCTCTTGGCCGTAGTGAACGAGGCCATCATTCTTCATGATGGTGTCCGCGTGCTCGACGTCAACGATGCCTTCGAGCGCATCTTCGGCCTCACGCGCGACCACGTGCTGAACTGCCCCCTGTGCGACATCGTGTCGGCCGAGATGTTGGTCGCCGCCGAGCATGGCGAGCAGCAGCCCATCCGCTGGCAGCGGGCTCCCGACGATGTACGCTACGTGGAGGTGGCCCAGCGCCCCACTCGCTACCGAGGCCGGCCGGCCTTCGCCCTGCGCCTCCACGATGTCACCGCGCGGGTACATGCCCAACATGAATTAGAACGCCAATACCAGTTCATTGTCGAGGTGATCAACGCCCTAGAATCCCCCTTCTACGTCCTCGACGCTGAGACATATGAAGTCGTGCTAGCCAACAGAGCAGCAGCCCAAGACGGCATTGGTCCTGGGGCCACCTGTTACGCTATCACCCACCTGCGCGAGACCCCTTGCGACGGCCTGGAACACCCCTGTCCCCTTCAGCGCGTCAAGGAAACTCACCGCCCTTACACCGTGGAGCACATCCACTACCACGCTGATGGATCCCCGTACTTCGCCGAAGTGCGGGGCTACCCCCTCTTCGACGAAAAGGGACACGTGCGCTACATGGTGGAATACTCCGTTGACGTGACCGAGCGCAAACGCATGGAGCGACAACTTCAGGAGGCGTATGAGGCAGCTCAACGGGCCAGCGACTTCAAAACGAGCCTGTTGGCCAACATGAGCCACGATGTGCGCACACCTTTAGGAGGCATCATCGGATACGCCGAGATGTTGCGCGAAGGCGTCCTCGATGAGGAGGAGATACCCGAGGCACTGGAGCACATCATCACCAGCGCCCAGTATCTGCTCGACTTTACCGAAGGCATCCTCCACCAGGCTGAGTTGGAGACGGGCGACATCCGGGTGGTGCCCACCCACTTCGTGCCCTACGAGCTCCTGGGCGCCATTGACCCCCTCGAGAACATAGCACGTGAGAAGGAGATCGAAATTCGGACGGAAGTGGACGAGCGACTGCCCGAGATGTCTTTGGAGACATTTTCTGGTTGCGCCACATCGTGTACAACTTGGTTCACAATGCCATCAAGTTCACCGACGAGGGATATGTGGCCGTGCGCCTTCGTCATGTGAGCGACAGGTTCTGGGCCATCGAAGTGGAGGACACCGGCCCCGGCATCCCCGAGGAGGAACACGAGCGCATCTTCGAGGCGTTTTATCGTGTGGACCCCACACTCGTGGGCCACAAGCGGGGAACGGGCCTCGGGCTGGCCAGCGTGAAGCAGCTCGTGGAGCTGATGGGCGGCACGGTACACCTGGCCAGTCGCCCGGGAGAAGGTTCGACCTTTACAGTGATTTTGCCCCACAGTTCCAGGGACCGAATCGACCAGACGGATAAGGTGGGCGAAAAGGAGGTGTAAGGTGGCCTGGCCCCTTGGCACTCATTGTTGAAGACGATGTGGCGCAAGCGAATATCTTCAGACGAGCCGTGGAGTTGGCCGGCTACGTGGTGGAATACTGCCACACGGGCACGGCCGCAAAGGAGTTCCTGACCACACATGCACCCTACTTGGTGGTGCTCGACTTGCACATTCCCGGCGTGCCCGGTGCTGAGCTGCTCACCTACCTCCGCCAACAGCCTCACCTGCAGGCCACTCGGGTGATTCTCGCCACCGCCGACCCACGCTTGGCCGAGATGTTGGAGGACCAGAGTGACTTGGTGCTGCTCAAGCCGGTGAGCTTCGTCCAACTGCGCTCCTTGGCCGAACGACTGCGCGCCTTTTGGGTGGAACCGGAGGACGCCTGATGGACATTTCCTGTGATCCTCCACTTCTATCCTGCTGAGTATCTCCGGGGGACGACATTGAGCCCCCAAGCCCTGTGCCTCGTCTCCCAGTTGTTCTCCCTCGTGGAAGGCAAGAGCTGCCTGCCAAGCAAAGCACGAGGAGTAGTGTGAATGCGCGACTTAACAGCCTACGATGCCATCCTGTGCCTGCGCTGTCTTCTCTGCGGCGCCGAGTACGCGCCTGAGGAGGTGCGCTACGTCTGCCCACACCACGGCAATGAGGGGATTCTCGACGTGGTGTATGACTACGCGGCCATCGCGGCCCGCGTGGACCGTGACGCCTTGGCCGTCCAACCCCAACAGGATATGTGGCGCTACCTGCCTCTCCTCCCCGTGGCCACTCCTGCCCTATGTCCTCCGCTGGCCGTGGGGTGGACACCCCTTGTCCGCGCCGAGCGGCTGGGCCGCCGTGTGGGCTTCCATGACCTCTGGGTGAAGGACGACGGCCGGAACCCCACGGCCTCGCTCAAGGACCGTGCCAGCGCCCTGGCCATGATCAAGGCGCGTGAGCTCGGCGCAGCCACCATCACCACCGCCAGCAGCGGAAATGCGGCGGCAGCCTTGGCCGGCATGGCCGCCAGCGTCGGCCTGCCGGCCGTGATCTTCGTGCCGGCCACGGCGCCCGAGGCCAAAGTGGCCCAACTGCTCATCTACGGTGCCACCGTCGTGCTCGTGGAAGGCACCTATGACCAGGCCTTCGACCTCTGCATTGAGGCGGCCGACAGGCGCGGTTGGTATTGCCGCAACACGGCCTACAATCCGTACATGACCGAGGGCAAGAAGACTGCGGCTTACGAGATCGCGGAACAGTTAGGTTGGCAGGTGCCCGATTGCGTCGTTGTCGCCGTTGGCGACGGGTGTATCATCGGTGGCCTGCACAAGGGCTTTCGCGACTTACATGCCCTGGGCTGGATCGAGCGGCTGCCTCGCCTCATAGGAGTCCAGGCTGAGGGAAGCGCTGTGCTCCACGACGCGTGGCAGCGTGGTACGGACGAAATCAGGCCCATTGTGCCCCGGACTATTGCCGATAGCATCAGCGTGGGCGTGCCCAGGGATCGTCTGAAGGCGCTGCGGGCCGTGCGCGAGACGGATGGCGTGTTCGTGACCGTCTCCGACACGGAAATTTTGGCCGCCATGCGCGAACTGGCCCGCCTGACAGGCGTCTTCGCCGAGCCGGCGGCGGCCGCGGCGTGGGCAGGCGCCCGTCGTGCTATCGCCGACGGCCTGGTCCACAAGGACGAGCGCGTGTTGGTGCTTGTCACCGGCAATGGCCTGAAGGACATCCCGGCAGCCATGCACGCTGTCGAGGGGCACGGCAGGATCGTGCGTTTGCCACCCTCTGCCGCCCTTGAGGAGTGGCTGGCACAGACAGAAGAGTAAAATGGCCGTGTGGGCGCTGAGCATTCCACGGCCGAGGACTTGGGAGGAAGTAGAGGAGAATTCGCCATGTCCATCGTTCCCGGCCCGACCTACGCCGAAATGCGCTCCCCTGTTCTTCTGCCGCGCCCGCTGCGCGAGCAGGTGGTCAATGTCGAAGACGAATTCGACCCTCTCAACCTCTTCCGCATCACGTGGAAGCCCGACGGCGCAGCCGTCCACCACATAGTGTTGCCCCCCCAACTGACCGGTGTGGCGTGCAAGGTGATCGTGCTGCTCGGCGATCACTTTCCCAGCGGCAGCCACAAGGTGGGGCCCGCCTACGCTACCCTGGCGGAGGCCGAGGCGTTTGAGGGCTTGCGCCCCGGCCAGAAGACCATCGTCGGTCCTAGCACGGGCAACTTCGGCATTGGCACGGCCTATGTGGCGCGGCTCAAGGGCTATCGCGCCCTGGTGGTCATGCCCGACGACATGAGCGACGAGCGTTACGAGCGCATTCGCCGCTACGGGGGCGAGCTCGACCTGACGCCGGGCACCGAGAGCGATGTGATCCTCACCCTGGAGCGCACCCACGATCACTACATGCGCCGCCCAGAGTACAAGGTGCTCGCCCAATTCGAGCTGCTGCCCAACTACCGCTTCCACCGGCACGTAACCGGGAACGCGGTCTTGGAGGTGGCCCGGCAGTACGGCAACGGCCGCGTGGCCGCCTTCGTCAGCGCCCCGGGCAGCGCCGGCACCTTGGCCGCCGGCGACGAGGTCAAACACCATTTTCCCGACGCCGTTGTGGTGGCGGCTGAGCCCCGCCAGTGCCCTACTCTCTTCAACGGTGGGCAAGGGGTGCACCGCATCGAAGGCATTGGGGACAAGATGGTGACGCTTATTCACAACGTGCTCACCACCGACTACGTCATGCTCGTTCACGACGAGGAGACTCTCCGGGGCACCAAGGTGCTCCAAGACGGGACCGAGGTGCTGGTGGACGCTTTGGGCGTGCCGCGTGATCAGGCTGAGGCCCTGTGCGGCCACTTTGGCCCCAGTGGGGTCTGCAACATCATCGGCGCCATCAAGACGGCCAAGCTGCTGGGGTTGGGCCCCGACGACAACGTGGTCACGGTGGCCACCGACGGCTTCGACCGCTACCCAAGCGTCATGCGTGATTTGGAGGCGCGCTGGGGGCGAGCCATCACCGCTGATGACCTGGAAATGTGGGCCAAGGCCACTTTCTTGGGCGCCACCACCCACGAGGTGCTCGACGTGCGCTCGGCCGAGGCCAAACAGCGCTTGCACAAGATGAAAAAGGCGCTGTGGACACGTTTCGGCTACGACGAAGCGTATCTCGACCGCATGATGACTCTTGACTTCTGGGAGGAAGAGTACGCCCGTATTCCCGAGATTGACACGGCCATTACGGCCCTCCGGGACGGGTGACCGGGCAGCTTCCTCCGGGCGCGTCTCGCACGTGCGAGGAGAACCATCGGGGAAGGGGGCTGGCCATGCGCGGTGTGGTTGTCTGTGGACTGTTGTTACTGCTCACGGGATGGTTGGCGGCCTCGCCACTGCACGCCACCGTGTACAGCGGCTACGATCCCGCTCAGCACCCGGCAGAGCGCGTTGTGGAGGAGGCGCTCACGGTGTATTGGGGCAACGTGGCCCGCCAACAGAATGGCGTTGCCCCGCTGAGGTGGAACCGCCAGTTGACTCACGCGGCCCGCTGGTTCTCGTGGGATTCCACGGAGAACCGCCCTCCCGGCTTCTGTGGTCACCAGGACACTTTGGGCACCTGGCCCATTGACCGCACCCGCGCGTTTGGCTACTTGGGCCGCTCCGGGGCGGAGAACGCCTACTGCGGATATCTGGCCCCGAAAGACGCCATAGACGGGTGGATGGCCAGCCCCGGCCACCGCGCGAACTTGCTCGACCCCAACTCACGCGAGGTGGGCATTGGGTACTACCGGCGCGATAGTGACGGCCGCGGCTACATCGCCCAGAACTTCGGCGCGGACACGGCCTTCGCGCCCGTTATTGTGGCCAACGAGGCACTCACCACCACGAACCCTACTGTGCCGCTCTACATCTACCAGAGCCCTGAGGAACACAGCTTTGCGGGCAGGTTTCCGGCCACGGAGATGATGATCGGTGAGGACGTATGCCTCGCCGGCGCCACGTGGCAACCCTTTACCTCGGAGGTCTCGTGGACGCTCTCGGAGCGCCCCGGCTGGAAGACGGTCTACGTGAAAACGCGAGACCGTTTTGGCCGCACCCACGTGGTCAGCGACACGATCTACTTGGGTGCCTCCCTGCCCATAGCGGAACTGGATCGCATGGGCCCGGCGTCCCGGAGCTCCACGGTAACGTTGCCGGTGGTGGACAGCCGGGGGTTGCCCTACTTGGAGCTGAGCCTGGGATGGTTGGCCGACGATTCCTTTGAAAGCTTCACCCTCTTGTGGGGCAACGGTGAACGGGTGGACGATCCCCTAGCGTGGGGTGGAACGGCCTATCGCCTGTTTCCAGGCAATGGCGAGTCGTTCGCCTGGGTATATGACACCACCTTTTACAAGAACATCCCCATGGTGGCCTACGTGCGCCTGAAGGTGAACGACAATACCTCCTCCGAGGACGTGGCCCGTTTCGAGGTCTCCGGCGGTGGCGTGACCTATGGCCCCCTGAGGATTCGGGGCACGGATTTCGACGCGCCCAACGTGTATCAGGAGTTCCGGCTCCCCTTTGTCTTCCACGAGAACGCCGACGATCCGTTCCTCATTTTCAAGTTCTGGCGCTTGGGCACAGCCGACGTGTACGTGGATGCGGTTTCCATATTTACGGCGCCCCAGCCGGTGAGCACGCCGTTCGTGTGGCAGGTGCCCGGCGGCAATTACCGGGGACAGGGCGTGTGGGGGCGCTTCAGCGACGGTTGAGTAACGTCTTCACCGAGATTGTTGAGCTGCCCACTGTGCGCCCCTCGTTGAACGCCATGCCTGACCAGATCATCGTCATGGCCTCGCCCGACCGGCCGCCGCGGCCCATGCGAATCTCCGTTGCGGAACGATGTGGGCCCATTGCGTGGCGAGCTGACGCAGATCAGGACTGGCTTCAGGTGACCGCCGGGCCTACCTATGTGGACGTCGCCTTTGACATTACTGCCCTTTCCTTGGGAACCCATACAGGCGTGGTCACACTGCTTCCGGACTCGCCGGAGGCAATGGCGGCCAAGTGCCCGTGACGCTCTTCCTGGTGGAGCGTCTTGCCCTGTCGTACCTGCCGGTAGTCATTGGGGCACCCATAACAGGCCTCCCGCGAGCACCGGCCCGTGGGAGGCAGTGGAACCACGCCTTCTCAGCGCCGGCGCCGTTGTTCGAGGGCGGTGAAGCCCAGATGGCCCCGCGTAGTCATGCTGCCGGGTCTCCAGCCCACCCTCGTGCTGAACCACCCGTCTGCCACGCTCGTGCCGCCTCAACTGGCCGACGCCAAGGCGTATGTGACGCCAGACCAGACTTCCTCCGCCTGGTCGCTGGACGTGTCCACTGTGCCGTCCGGGCGCATTCCGTTGACGGCGCCCATATTGCCCCCGGCGAATTGGCACACATTGTGCTCGAAGATGGTGTGTAGGGCCTGCACAACCTGTTCTTCGGGGACGATTGGGGGCAAACCTGTGAGATCAGCGTACCACTGTCCGGCCAACTGATCGGCCATAATGTGCTCGCGGTAGGGGCTCTGGGTGTCGTATCGAAAATAGGAGCCGTTCCACAGAGCGGCCTCAAAGGCCTCTCGTCCCCTTTCGAGCCAGTGGCTGTACGTTTCATAGGCATCCCGGTCGTTGACCAGCCGTGCCATCTGTTGTGCGGCTTCTAGGGCGGCCAGCCAGAGCCCTCCACAATACGCGCTTGCTCCCCGCATAGACCACGTGTCGTATGTTTGATCCGGGAAGTTCTCATTTTCCGGCAAACCGTCGTTATCCCGATCAAATTGCTTGAGGTACTCCAGGGCGAAGCGAACGGCAGGCCATCCGGCGCGCAGAAGCCCCTGATCCCTAGTGAGCATGTAATCACGGTAAAGCAGCAGGACAAATTTGCTGTTGAGGTCCTTCCATATATTTGTATCCTGAAACGTGTAGGCATTGGGCCGTCTCCAAGGGGCTTCTTGGGGAGCGCCCAAGTCATGTGGCACGGCGCCGGCCAGCTTGCGCGGAGCGGATCGGCCGGTGGATTCAATGGGATGTGGCGAGGTATCTTCCAGGAAGACGGTGGAAATAAAGGTGTACATCACGCGCTTTTCCAGTTCTGGCCACAACATGACAACGGGAAAAGAACCGTAGAAACGCACGTCCAACGTCTCGTAGAACGGGTAATCATAACATTCGATCTGGGCGAAGTGCCCCATTTCATTCGGGTGCTCTGGATCGACGACCCAAGCCGTGGCTCCATCGGCCACGAAATAGAGCTCGTTGAAAAGGGCTGTCTTGTACCACAGGGGGAGTGGTACGATCCTCGAGCACGGGCCGCTGCCAAGTGACAATGGCGCTCGCCACGCTTTGTACTTGGTCAAGCCTTCGCGGGCAATGGCCCAAGCATGTTGACCCGAGGTGCCGAAGAACGTTGTGTAACGGCGATACCACTGATCGCCCCCGCCGAATTCCACAATGGGCAGATCCCACGCCAACACGAAAGGTACCGTGTGGCTCTCTCCCGGTGCCAAGGTGATCGTGGCAGCCACTCCGCCGGCCGAATGCTCGTCAGGGGTGACCGGGCGCTCATTCTCCACGTTGTCAAGCCGACCGTCAACGGCGAAGTCGTGCCAGATGTCAGCGCCGTCCCCGTCAGCCTGAAAACGGGCCCAGAACGTCACCTGAACGGATGGATCGGCAAGGGCGGCAAGGGCGAACGAGCCCTCCCACGGCGTGGTGGCCGGTATCTTTCCCCCGGTGAACACCAGTCCGACCATCTGGGCTGTGGTGCCCACGGGCTCTGTGCGCGCCGTGTGCACGATTGTAAAGTCATCCGGGCGCCGCGTAGGACATCCAAGGCCGAACACGCTTTCCCATGTGAAGAGAAGCCCAACAGTGACCGGGTACGGTGCGGTATTTTCAACAGTCCAAAGGAAGAGGGCCACAGGATAGCTGCTTTCCCGGTAGTTATGGGGAAGAATATGGGAAAACTGTTCCACCATTAACCTCACGTTTGCTCACGGTTGACTGCTTGGAGCGAAGGCACACGCCCAAGCTCGCCATGGCTCCTCAATTGTGGGGGGCAGCCAGTGGGGAAAGCCGCGCCTGAATCTGTTCCGGCACCACCCGCACCAGCTCGTAGCGAGCCGGCAAGCTCACTTGGGGCGTCAGGGTGTAGGAGCCTGCGGGCAGCCCGTCCACATCCACGAACACTCGGAAGGTCGGATCATCCACCAGCGCCTGCCGGGCGACCTCGGGGTTTCCAGGCGCCCGCAGCTCCAACGTCACCTCACGCGGCTCCAGGTAGAGGATCATGCCCGGCTCCAGGCCACGCCACGCCAACCGCCTGGTCACGGTGAAGGTGGAGAGGGCGGGTTCAACGCTCACCTGCACTTGTGGGGGCACGATCTCAGCCACGGCGAGGGTGTCCAACACTTGGACTGTAGGGGTGAGGAAGTATGTGCCCGCGGGTCGCCCTTCCACGTTGACCGTCACGGTCACGTCCTCCTCGTCGAGCTCAGCCAGGAGCAAGGAAGAGCCCTCCAAGGTGACGGTCACCGTCGGCGGAGCGACCGTGTACTGCATCCACTTGTCGCTACCGACTACATCCACGGGGCGCACGAAGAGACGCGACGTTTGGGCCAGGCCGATCACCACTTCCACCTGTCTGGGCAACACGGACGCCACTGTCAGCGACCCGGGCACCGAAACGCGGGGGCTCACCAAGTGGGTGCCCGGCTGCAGGCCGGTCAGGTCCAACACGGCGAACACGTCCGAGGGCCGTAATTCCTCCAGCTCATTGACCGGCCCCTCCACAATGACATCCACCTGCTCGGGCGTGATCTGAGTCACGGCAAAGCCGGCGGCCAGCCCGCTCCACGTGGGGCGCACGGCCACTTGGGCGCTGCTCTTCAAGGCTTGCACGGCGATGCGCACCTGAACCAGTCGGTTGCCCTCCAGGGGGGATACATCTTCCGGCAACAGCACTTCCACGTCCCGGATAAGTGTTCCTGCGGTCAGGCCGGTCACGTCAATGGGCTCGGTCTCCACAATGGGGCTCAGGCGCTCGACGGCAGCCGGCAGGCCCACGACGCTGATGGTCTGGGGGACCACGTCAATGTCACTGACCCAGTAGCCCGGGGCCGGTTCCCCGACAATGATCGGGCGCACGATGAGCTCCCGATATCCTTGGCGCTGACGGATGGGCACAGTGACCACAACACGGCGCGGCTCGAGCTGAACGTCTACTGAGCCGGAGCCGACCGGCACGAGCTCTCCTTGGCGGTCCACCAGGACGAGAGGAGCCTCCACTTGAACGGGCGCACGGGCTCCATTGACTTGTACTCTGGCCACCACGCGGTCTACCCGGTCGAGGCGCGAGGTGGGGCCGCGCAGGCGCACCACCGGCGGCTCCGCTTGAGGCGTCTGGATCTCGTAGCCGGTGGGCACGCTGGAGCGGTCAATGATGTCCACGTCGACTGACATCTCCCGTTCCTCAACTCGGTCCAGGCGCACGGGAATCTTCTCGGGCGTGGTGGCCAGGATGCGCACTTCCCGGTCAGCTCGGGCGGCTTTCTCAACATTCACGTCCAGCTCATAGAGGCCGGCTGAAAGCCCGCTCAGGTCCACCCAGGCGCGGAATTTGCTCACCCGGGTTCTTCGGCTGCTGCGCTCCACCTGGTTCCACCATTGGCGGGGCGCACGCACTTGCAGGCGGACGCTCTCGCCCTCCCCGGTGAGGGGCACAAGGCCGGGGGGGACGTTGATCAAGTCCACGGGAATCTGCTCGGGAAAGGTGCGTACCACGAGGGGATTTTCGCTGTTGATGGCCACTGCCCAGATGATCACGCCCAGGAAGAGCGCCAACAGGAAAGAGGAAAGGTTGGAGAGGAGTTGTCGTAGGCGCACGGCTCAAGGTCCACGTGTGGTTCCATCGGCATCTGCGGCCACGGCCTTGGCACTTCGCCCGAGGCGGGTGCCGATGCCGGGCTCGAAGAAGGCCAGCAGTGAGCGCACCAGGCGCCCCTCATCCAGGTGACGGATCATGCGGCCACCGTAGGCCAGGGAAATGGCGCCCGTCTCCTCGGACACAATGACCGCCACAGCGTCAGTCTGTTCCGTAACGCCCAAGGCCGCCCGGTGGCGGGTGCCCATTTGCGGGTCGGGCACCTGAGCGGCCAGGGGGAGCACGCACGCCGCGGCAACTAGGCGGTCCCCTCGCACGATGGCGGCCCCGTCGTGGAGCGCCGTGCCCGGGTGGAAGATGGTGAGCAACAGCTCGGGCGTGATCGTGGCATCTAGGGCCACGCCGGTCTCGATGAATTCCTGCAAGCCCGTGGTGCGCTCAAAGACGATGAGGGCGCCGTAACGGCGTTCGCTCAGCCGCTGGGTGGCCCGGGCCACGTGTTGGATGACCTGCCTCATGGTCGGCCGGGCCGGTACCCAGCGGAACCCCGTGCGCCCCAGGCGTTCCAGGCCCCGCCTGATCTCCGGCTGGAAGATGACGGGCACGCCGATGAGCATCGCTGGAATGGAGCGCTCCACCAGCCACCGGAAGGCGGGCAGGGGCAGTGCAGAGACCATGAAGAAGAGAATGGCCACGACCACAATGATGCCACGCACCAGTTGAATGGCGGGTGTGCCCCGCATGAGGTAGAGAAGCGCGTAAATGAGCCCGGTCACCAGGAGCACATCAATCAACGCGGTTGGATCAGCCAACCGCGTTAGGGTCATTATCAGGTCCTGCAGCGATTCCATAGGCTGAAGGTTCTACTTTTTCCTCTCCTGGTGCAGGAGAATGGCGAGCATCTTGCGGTACCGCCGCTCTTGGGGAGGATGGAGGGCGATCATACGGCGCAACAGCCCGGCCGCCTTGGCCCGTTGCCCGCTTTTGACCAAGGGTTCCAACACCTCCTCCCACGTCTCGATAGCGCGTTCCACGTGGCCAGCCTCGAGGAAGCGCTGGCCCAAGGCAATTTTCAGCTCCACATCTTCGGGATGTTGAGCAACTCCTTGTTCCCACAGGGCCAATGCGGTGCCTGTCTCTCCCTTCTGGACCAACATGCCGGTCACGTCTTGGAGCACTTGGCGGGCGCGGTCCGGCCTGCCCATGGTGTAGTAGATGTCGGCCAAGCGCGCGGCAGCATCCACATCTTCGGGGGCCTCGTGGATGAGTTGTTCCAACACAGCCGCCGCGCGGGCCCAGTCAAGCCGTTGGAGGTGGATGTCCACCAGTCGGCGCCGAATGCGCCGAGACCATTTCATCTCCTGGCTGCCGCGCGGGGCGAGCCGCAGGGCCTCGTTCAGGGCCTCGACGGCCCTGTCGGGCTGGGCCAATTGGTAGTAGCCGTCGGCCAGCCGCAGATAATTTTCGAGGGCAGCGTCGATCTCGCCGTAGCGCACCTGGAGTTCGACCAGCTTGCTGCGCGCGCTCACGTCGAGCGGGGCCACCTCCAGGGCGCGCTCCAACACGCGCATGGCCTTCTTGGGATTCCCGTCCAGCACGTGAACATCGGCCACGACTTCAAACTTGCGCACTGCCTCCGAAATGCGCCCAGCTTTGACGAGAAGGTCTCCGATTTGGAGGTGAAGGGGCAAATAGTAGGGCGCAAAGTTGAGGGTCCAATAGCACTCCTCCAGGGCTGAGAGCACAAACCCCTGGTCGGCGTACTTCTGAGCGGTGGTCAGCCCCTCCAGCACCTTCTCCGATTCGGCCACGCCGAGGAGCTCGGCCAGCGTCACTTGGTCACCTGTGAGGGCCCCCAAGCGGTGGCGCACCTCGATGAGTTTGTCCTCCCATCCCCGGTCACTGAGGAATTCGGTAAGGGAGCTGATGAAGCGCTCGGCCGTGTCCCGGTCGCCCTTGGCCTCGTAGCTTTCGGCCAAGCTCTCGTAGAGCTTGATGAGCTCGTCGGCCTTGTCCCGGTCCACGGATTGAACGTCCACGATCTTGAGGGCCTCGAGGAAGTGGTTCAGGGCCTCATCAATGCGCCCCTGACGCTGGTAACATTGGCCAATGGCGAAGTGAGCGCCCACGATGTAGTCGGACTCGGTGGCCGTGTCCAACACTTCGCGCAAGTAGGCGATGGCCTCGTCGTAGTGCATGAGCTCCTGGTGGAGCACGCCCAAGTTGTAGAGGATCTCGGGTTCCCGGTGGCCACGTTCTAGAATGGTCTCGTAGGCGCGGATGGCCTCGTCGTAGAGGCCACGGGTCTGGTAATCGAGGGCACGGATGCGTAGCGCCTCCACCCCTAGCTCCACGTCCTCGCCCTCAGCCTGTTCAAAGAAGGCTTCAGCCATGCGCTCCAGGGCACGCTGGGCCACTTCTTGGGTGGGGAGAAATCCCTCGTCTCCCTCCTTGGTGCCCTCGCCCTTGAGCTCCGCCAGCAGCTCGCGGGCCGCGCGGTCGCCCGGGTTAAGTGCCAGGGCCTGCTCACAAGCCGCGATAGCGCTGTTGACATCACGGTTGTGCAAGTAAGCGCGCGCCAAGGCCACCAGGGCTTTGGCGGCCAAGCGAGGGCGGCGTCCCCGGCGATAGGCTTCGGCCAACCGTCGGAGGGCGATCACGTTGTGGGGATCATACTGGAGGAGGCGCTGCCACGTGCGCACCGCCTCGGCGGGTTGCCGCAGGCTCAAGTATCGGTCGGCCAGGACGAGCAGCGTGGCCGCGGCCGCCTCATGGCGGCCCAAGTCGCCGTAGATCTCGGCGATCTTGGTGAGCGTGGCCGGATTTCCCGGCTCCAGCTCCTCGGCCTTCAAGTAGGCCCGCAGGGCCTCCTCCTTTTGGCCAGCCTGGTAGAGGGCGTAGGCCAAGTCCAGGTAGCCGGCCGGATCCTCAGGGCGCAGGGCCACGGCTTGTCGGTAGCGTTCGATGGCGGCAGAGTATTCGCCTCCCCAGAGGAGCTCGTGCCCCTCTTGGATCAGGGCCTCATACTGCGCCCGTTGCTCCTGCTCTGACACGTCGCCCGAGGCCTTGGCCTTCTTTTTTGACCTGCGCAGCATGGGTTCACCCCCTCACGTCACCAAGAGCCACACCAACAGCCCCTTCTGGGCGTGGAGGCGGTTTTCCGCCTGGTCCCAGAGGAGGGAATGGGGGCCATCGGCCACGTCATCGGTAATCTCCTCGCCCCGGTGGGCCGGCAGACAGTGCAGCACCACCACATCGGGGTTGCCGCTGGCCTCGAGCAGAGCTTGGTTCACCTGGTAGGGCGGAAAGACGCGCAGTCGCTCGGCCCGCTCGGCCTCCTGGCCCATGCTGGCCCACACGTCGGTGTAGATGGCATCAGCACCCCGCACAGCTTCTCGCGGGTCGTTGGTGAGCAACACGTCCACGCCACCACGACGGGCTACATCTACGGCACCTTCGTCGGGCTCGTAGCCAGGCGGGGTGGCCACGCGCACGTTGACGCCGGCCAAGGGGGCGCCGTGGAGCAAGGAGTGAAGCACGTTATTGCCGTCGCCAACCCAGGCCAGCGTGCGCCCCTCAAGGGTGCCCCACCGCTCCCAAAGGGTGAAATAGTCGGCCAGGGCTTGACAGGGGTGGCTGTAGTCGGAAAGGCCGTTAATCACCGGCACGCCGGCGTGGTGGGCGAGCTGACGCACGTGTTCGTGGGAGAAGACCCGGGCCATGATGGCGTGGACGTAGCGGCCCAGCACCCGGGCCACATCGGGCACGCTCTCCCGTTGGCCGAGCTGGACTTCGTTGGGGCTCAAATACAGGGCTTGGCCGCCCAAGTGAAGCATAGCCACCTCGAAGGAGACACGGGTGCGCAGGCTGGGCTTCTGAAAGAGCATGCCCAGCACGTAGCCCCGAAGCAAGGCCGTGTTCTGTTGCCACTCGCGGTACTGCGCCTTCAACCGGCGGGCGAGGGAGAGGATGTCCCAGAACTCCTCCCGGGAGAGCTCGTACACGTCCAAGAAGTGTCGCATCGGGGGCCTCCTGAACACCTGTGATCCGGAGACAGGAAATCAAATCGCACAGGGGTGTGTGGTTCCGAGCCGTCTTCCGTGCCTCCGCGCAGACGCTTCTCCAGCACTCCAGCACCGTCGAACTTGGCACGGATAAGGGTACCACATTTTGCCGTTCACCACAACTGGACTAGTCATCTTTTGTGTTGACCATCCTAACCAGAAAGCGTACAATACGTGGGCAGATTAGAGTCCTCCGAAAGGGTGAGCGCACATGGGGGCTCGTGGGGTGCGGGGAACAAGACGAGACCTGCTCATGGGCATGGCCATGGCAGCCGGCCTCGTGACGTGGGTGCTGTCGAGCAACAACACCTTCAGGTTACCCGGAGTCATGGCCTGGTGGACGGCTGTGGCCGCATGGCTGGCAGCGTGGTGGGACGGTGAGCCCACACTTCCGAGGCCGAAGCCCCGCGCCGGGCAGGGAGGATATCTCACGGCGGCCGCCGCTATCCTGCTCCTCGGCGCCCTCTTCCGCTTCTACCACTTGGAAAGCATTCCGCCCGAAATGACCAGCGATCACGCCGAGAAGTTGCTCGACGTGCGCGACGTCCTTGAGGGGGCACGTCCTATCTTTTTCCCGCGCAACACCGGACGCGAGCCGGCTCAATTCTACGTGACCGCCCTGATTGCCGGCCCTTTGGGCTTTGGGTTGAGCCACATGGCCCTCAAGTTCGGCACGGCCCTGATCGGGTGGCTCACGCTCCCCCTGATCATGTGGGCCGTGCGCTGGGGTGGAGGATATTCCCGCCGCGTGACCCTGTTGACGGGCCTCCTAGTCGCCATGAGCAAGTGGCATGTCTCCATCACCCGAGTGGGCCTGCGTTTCCCGTACACGCCATTGGCCTCGGCCCTCACCTTGGGCTTTCTGTGGCGGGCCATGTGCTCATCGGCCGACCGCTATTGGGTGCTCACCGGCCTGGCGCTCGGCTTCGGGCTGTACGGCTATACGGCGAGCCGCATTCTTCCGCTCGTGGTGCTGGTCGGCTTGGGGATTTGGGGCTGGCGTGTGCAGGCGTCCTCGTGGGCCGGCCGGTGGTACGCGGTGACACGAGCCGGCCTGCTGATGGCCCTTTCGGCCGGCCTGGCCTTTCTGCCCCTCCTGCGCTTCAGCCTGGAGCGGCCGGATCTCTTCTGGTACCGCAGTATGACGCGCGTGGCCGGGGGCATTGCGGAGCCCTCTTGGTCCACGTTCTTCCTCAACGTGCGCAACGCCCTGCTCATGTTCCACGTGCGGGGGGACGTGGTGTGGGTGAACGGCGTGCCCGAGGACCCCGCCCTCGACCGCGTGACAGGACTGCTCTTCCTCGTGGGGCTGGTCGTGCTGGCTGCGAGGCTGATCCGACACCCCGTGCTCCCGGACGCGCTTGTCCTCACGGCCTGGCCCCTGTTGCTCCTTCCAAGCATCTTGGCCTTGGCCTGGCCCAACGAGAACCCCAGCCTCGTGCGCACGAGCGGCGCCATTCCGGTGGTGATGCTGATCGCCGCCTTGGGCACGGACGCCCTGTGGCAACGCCTGGCACGCCTGCTTGGGCCATGGCCGGTCCGTTTGGGGATGATGATGGCCTTGGCAGTTGCCCTGGTGCTCAACTGGCGCACGTACTTCACCGTCTACCCCCGGATCTACGCCCAAGCCTCGTGGAACTCGACCGAAATCGCGGCCGAGATCGAGCGCTTGGCCCCGGCAGTCGGCGGAGTGGACTTCGTCTACATCTTCTCGTATCCCCACTGGGTGGACACCCGCAACGTGGCCTTCAACATGGGGGTGCCCGACTGGAACCGAGTCCTCTTCGAGGTCTCGGAGATCGAGGACGCCTCCCCCGAAGTGCGCGCGATCATCTTCCACCCGGCAGATGTGACCAACCGACAGGGTGTGTTCGACCTGTGGCCAGGCGCATGTCGGTGGGTAGTGCCCAGCCGCACGCCCGGTAAGGAATTCATCGTGGTGGTCCGTCCGCCGTACTGCGAGCGGCTGAAGGGGCCATGAGGCTCACCTATGCCGAGATCATCCGGGGAAGAAAGGCGGTGAACGTGAGCGGCGTGATTCGTTTGGGACGGGTGCTCTGGAACGCATTGGCCCTGTGGAGGGCACACCGCGCCTCCCGCATGGCGGCTGCCTTGGCCTACTACACCCTCTTTTCCTTCACCCCCATGTTGGTTATTGCCACCGTGTTGGCCGGCAGCGTCGTGGGACAGGAGGCCGCCCGAGCCCAAGTGCTCGCCGTCCTGGAGGAATGGGCCGGCCCCAGGGGTGCCGCCTTTGGTCAAGCGGCGCTGGATAACGTGAGCCGGGCCGCCCACGCCCGGGCCGGGCTGGCCGGCTCAATGTTGCTCCTCTACGCGGCCTCGAACGTGGTGGGTCACCTGAAAGACGTGCTCAACCTCTTCTGGGATGTCACCCAGAGGCCGGGCAATTCTTTAGGCCACTTTCTCTACGACCGGGCCGTGGCCCTGCTGGCCGTGATCGGCATTGGTATCTTGTTGCTGGCCTCGGTGATAACGAGCACAATGATCACAGCCCTCAATCGCACTACCCAGGGCCTGCTGCCAGGAGGGCCTGTGCTGTGGCAAGCGGTCAGCCTGTTGGCCTCCTTCAGCCTGTTGAGCTTCGCCCTGGCCGTGATCTTCCACGTTCTGCCGGACACACGGGTACACTGGCGGCCCGCATGGTTTGGGGCCCTAGTCAGTGCTACCCTTCTAGCCGTGGTGCAACTTCTCCTGGCCCTGTACGTGCGCACAGTGGCTGTCGGCTCCCTCTACGGCACGGCCGGGTCGCTGGTGGTCTTCATGCTGTGGGTCTACTACTCGGGCCAGATTATCCTCTTCGGGGCCGCCTGCAGCCGTGCCTTTCAGGACCACAGCCGAGGTACACGCCAGCACCGTCCCAAGGTGCACACGGAAATGTGAAATTCCAGGAACCGAACAGGAGGCAATCTCAATGCGCGCCGTGGACATCATTGCCAAGAAGCGAGATGGAGGCCAGTTAAGCGAGGAGGAAATTCGCCACTTTGTGGAGGGCTACGTGCGGGGCGATATTCCCGACTACCAAGCCGCTGCCTGGTGTATGGCCATCTTCTTCCAGGGCATGACCTCTGAAGAGACAGCCGCCCTCACAGAGGCCATGGCCCACAGCGGGGAGATGCTTGACCTGCACCACATCGCCCCCCGCGTGGTCGACAAACACTCCTCTGGCGGAGTGGGGGACAAGACCACCCTTGTCGTTGCCCCCCTGGTGGCCAGCACCGGCCTCCCCGTGGCCAAGATGAGCGGCCGGGGATTGGGCTTCTCGGGCGGCACGCTCGACAAGCTGGAGAGCATCCCTGGCTTCCGGGTGGAACTTTCACGCGACGAGTTCATGACACAAGTTGCCCGGATTGGCCTCGTGGTGGCCGCCCAGACGGCCGAGCTTGTGCCCGCCGACCGGCACCTCTACGCCCTGCGGGACGCGACGGCCACCGTGGAGAGCCTTCCTCTCATTGCCAGCAGCATCATGGCCAAGAAGTTGGCCGGCGGGGCCGACGCCATCGTGCTCGACGTGAAGGTGGGCCAAGGGGCCTTCATGCGCACCGTGGGCGAAGCCCGTGCCCTGGCCGAGCTCATGGTCGGGATTGGGCGTCACCACGGCCGAGACGTGACCGCCCTGCTGAGCGACATGAACCAGCCCCTGGGCCACGCTGTGGGGAACGCGCTGGAAGTGGCCGAAGCCGTGGCCACACTCCAAGGCCACGGCCCTGCGGATTTCACCGACCATTGCCTCACCGTGGCCGCCCACATGCTCCTGCTGGGCCAGAAAGCCCCTTCCCTCGACGCCGCTCGCGAACTTGCCCGGGAACAACTCCGTTCAGGCGCAGCCTGGGACCGATTCAAGGCCATGGTGGCCCACCAAGGGGGAGACATCGAAGCCGTGGAGGCGCCCCAAGAAGCCCTGCCCCGTGCCCGCTTGACCGAGCCGTTGGCCGCGCCGCGTGCCGGCCACGTGGCCCACATGGCGGCCCGCGAGGTGGGCCTGGCCACTGTGATCTTGGGCGGAGGACGAGAAAAGAAAGGAGATGCCATTGACCACGCCGTGGGCGTGGTGGTCCACAAAAAGGTGGGCGACCGTGTGGAAGCCGGTGAACCGCTCATGACCATCCACGCCAACGACGCCGAGCGGCTGGCCGCCGCGCGCGAGCGCCTGAAGAAGGCCTACCGCCTGGTCGAGGAGCCCGTTGCCCCGCTTCCTCTCTTCCACGGCGTAATCAGCACCTCTTCCGGCAGCACGCCGGGGCCGTAGGCAGTGCCCGCAGCCTCCGCGCCCCCCAGGCTGCGCGCCGGGGTTGACGAACGGACTGGTTCGGGCTATAGTCCACCCCGGGTTGAGGAGCAGGTGGAGGAAAGCGGCCGGGCATGGCACAAGTTGGCCCAGCACAGGAGCCCAAGTTTTCCGGAAAGCCGCTTTTCGGCCATCCTTGGTGGTGGCCGACCGTGCTCATGATGGGAGTGCTGGTGCTTGTCTTGGCGCCGACCGCCGTTTGGGGCTCAGGGCCGGCACCCCGTTCGCCGGAGGCGCCCCTTCCCCTCGCCCGTTATCCCCGCCCTCCCGGCGACAACGGCTGGGGCGTCCACTTCTCCCCGGCGGCCGCCCGCCTGGAACCCCGCGTGATCGACTACTTCGTCCCCGAGTTGCGCAGCATGGGCATGCGATGGACCGTGCTCCTCAACGACGGACTCTCCCCACAGCAGGAGGAACTGGTGAGCCGCCTCGTCGCCGCCGGCATCGAGCCCATTGTGCGCATCTACACCCCCAACGAGCCCCTCGACCCCGACGCCCTCCGCCGCCTTGTGGGCTTCTACGTCTCCCGCGGCGTCCACTACTTTCAACTCTACAACGAGCCCAACTTGGCCGGCGAGCTCGGCGGCTGGAAGCCCGGTGAGCCCATCTCCGTGGCCCGCATGGTGGACCTCTGGGTGCCGGCAGCCCGCATCGTGCGCGAGGCCGGCGGCTACCCCTCCACCCCACCTCTGGCCCCAGGCGGCGATTACGATGACCTCCAGTTCTGGCGCGAGTTCCTCGACCTCATCAAACAGCGCGGCCAGGCAGATGTCTTCTACGGCGCCTGGATCAACGTCCACAATTACGGGCTCAATCACCCTTTCGACTATCCCGAGGAACCCATTAACCTCCTAGGCCGACCTGTCACCCCGGAAGAGCTGGCCTTCTACGGCCTCTCGCCCGACCAAGTCAACGTGGAGGAGCTTAACTTCTGGCGGGCCGTGGACCTTTCCCCCAACCGGCCCGACGGCGGCCGGCACAAGGGGGATACCATCTTCGAGGACTCCAACGGCTTCCGCAAGTTCGAGGCCTACCACCAGGAGTTCGTGCGCCGTTTCGGCTTTGAGATCCCCGTCATCGTCACCGAAGGGGGATGGATTATCGGCGACGCCCAGGACAAACGCTATCCGCCCGTCACCGTGGACGCCCAAACTCGTTGGCTCCTGATGGCCTACGAGTACATGTTGGACCAAGCTCCCGACTACCTCTTCGCCTTCAACCCCTGGATCGTGGCCAACTACGCGGCCAACGGCGTGACCCCGTGGTTCGAGCCTCACGCCTGGTACAAACGGCGGTGCAGCCCAGACCCAGGGCGCCTGCTCAACGTGCGGGGTGAAACCTTGCCCCCCTGCGGCGACGGGGACCTGTTGCCCATCGTCTACGCCCTCAAGGCCCACCCGCGCAAGGCAGAAACCCGCCCGCTGCCGGTCGAGCGTTCGCCCCGTGTGGCTGCCAGTCAACCCGTGCGGCCCGCACCGCCACGGGTGGAGAGCGGCTTGATGCGCTTCGATTTACAGACATGGGACGCGGTGGCCACACTGGCCGCCTCGCTCTCCCTCGCGCCGGCCGAAGTGCTCCAACGGCTCTACCCAAACACTGAGTTCGGCGAGCCCGTGTTGGAGGTGGCCTCGTTCCGGGTGCGTTCGCCTGATCCCTCCGTGCAGGTGCAGGTGGAAGGGGAAACGGTGCGGCTGGTGAACGTGACCGATCAGCCCGTGACGGTCAACGTTCTGGGACACGTCTACCAAATCGCACCCCGTGGCTCCCTGATCGCTCTGCTGCCGCGCGTGCAATACGTGGTGGTGCCCACCAAACGCACAGTGGCGGCTTCGGCGCCGGCCACTCCCTCGCCCACGCCTCCGCCCACGTCGCTGCAGGTCGGATCGCCCTCTCCCACGCCAATCCCCAGCACGTGGCCGGAAATTCCTCCCAACGCCCCTTGGGAGGGCCGATGGGTGCCGAACCAAAAGCGTATCCCCTCTGCTGCGTGGTCGCCTGCGGACGTGTGGCCCCTGGCCCAATGGCCTCGCCCCCCCGGCGATACTGGGCTCGGACTCCACTACGTGCCCGTGGGCTATGTGCGGCCCGACGGGGCCGACGTAGATGCCTTCATCGCCGACCTCCAGGCCATGCACATGACGTGGGCCACCGTTCTCTACGCCGACGAGAACGCTCTCCTGGTCGCCGCCCCCCGCTTCCGGCAGGCCAACATCATGGTGCTCTGGCGCCCGGTGTTGCGCCCCTACGAACGATATATCTACGCCGAGCGGGACGTTCGCCTGCTCGAGGCCGCCGGAATGCCCCCGTACATCCAACTCTACAACGAACCAGATGTGCTCTCCGAGTGGCGAGAGGAGGATTGGCGGCTTCCGGCCGAAGAGCGAGACGCTATTTTCATTGACAACTGGATCGCCGCGGCTGACGAGGTGTGGCAACAGGGCGGCTTTCCAGGGCTTCAGGTGACCAGCCCCGAGCTGTTGCGCAAGGTGTTGCGTGCTCTCCGGGAGCGGAACAAGCTCTACCTGCTCACCTCCACCTTCTTTGTACCCCACCCATACGGTGCCAATCACCCGCCTGATTACCCCTACGATCCCATCAACCAGGCGGAGCGGCCCGGCACCACGGTGGAAGAGGATTGGACAACCGTGCTGGGGTTCCTGAAGTACGCCCGTGTCTTCCAGGACGAAGTAGGCTTCGTGCCCCCCATGATCGCCGGCGAAGGGGGATGGACGGTTTCCACTCTGGAAGACGATCGGTATCCGCGCATCACCCCCGAGCTCCACTGGCAGTATCACCTGGCTGTGGCCGACTGGTTCCGCAGCGGGCGAGCTCTCCAACGGCGAGCCGCTGCCAGATTACCTCTTCGCCTTCACCTTCTGGCTCTACAAGGACGCCGGCCGCCTCCAATTCGCCGACAGCGCCTGGTTCGACTCACCCCTCTCGGGCACAAAGTGGGCCACGATCGAGGCGTTCGCGAATATGCCGCCCTTCACGCGCCGTTTCTCGTGGACGCCGTGAGCGGGCAACGGGAAATGAGCGAGGAGGAAGCACTGTGTCGGCACCCGCTCTCCCCAAGGTGAAGGTGTACGATTACGTGATCATCGGCTCCGGCTTCGGCGGCTCCGTGTCGGCCATGCGGCTGGCGGAAAAGGGGTCCTCTGTGCTCGTCATTGAAAAGGGAAAACAGTGGCGGGATGAGGACTTCGCCACGAGCAACTGGCACGTCCACAAGTACGTGTGGGCGCCGAGATTGGGGGCCTACGGGCCTACGGCATCCTGAGATCAGCCTCCTGAAGGGCGTGATGGTGCTCCACGGCGTGGGCGTGGGCGGGGGGAGCTTGGGATACGCGGCCGTGCTGGAGGTGCCCTCGGAGGAGACATTTGCCACGCCGGCCTGGCACCAACCTCTGCCCTGGGGCGAGGTGTTGGCCCCTCACTACGAGACCGCACGGCGCATGTTGGGCGTGGCACCTAACCCTCGCCTCTGGCCGGCCGACGACGCCCTGCGAACGATTGCCCGCCGGCGGGGCCGAGAACAGCGCTTCCGGCCCACTGAGGTGGGCATCTTCTTCGGGACACCCGGTCAGAGGGTGGAGGACCCCTACTTCGGCGGGGAAGGCCCCGCGCGCGCCGGCTGCCTGCACTGTGGCGGCTGCATGGTGGGATGTCGACACAACGCCAAGAACACACTGCCGAAAAGCTACCTCTACCTTTCTTCTCGCCCATCGTCTCCCCCTCTCCCTCTCCCCCTCTTCCCATGCTACCACATCCCGACACATGTGGGACGCACCCAGAAACGCTGGGGCATTGACGAAACACCCGTTCTTGAGTACCATATAGAGACGTATTCACTCTCAATCATCATCCGGACGCGCGCCTTTATCCCGTGCTCCTTTATCTTACTTCGGTGGAGCGTGTATGAAGACAAAACCCATACAGGGGTCCACTCCCAGCACGTTAGAACCCGGCACGCTGCTGGCCGGGCGATATTTGATCGAGGGCGTCTTGGGCATAGGCGGCATGGGAGCCGTCTACAGTGCCCGTGACCAGCGGTTCCGAGCTGCCCCCAGGCGGTGCGCCGTCAAGGAAATGTTCAACACGTTGTTGGATCCGGCTGCCCGCCGGCAGGCTGTGGAGAGCTTCGAGCGAGAGGCGAACATCCTCGCCAGCCTGAACCACCCTGCCATTCCTAAAGTCTTCGACTACTTTAGCGAACATGACCGCCACTACCTAGTCCTCGAGTACATTGAAGGGCAGGACTTGGGCCGATACATCGCCCAACGAGCACGCCCATCTCGCCAGCCCAGGCAGTGGACTGGGGAATCCAGCTCTGCGATGTGCTGGAATACCTCCACAATCACACGCCCCCCATCGTCTTCCGCGACCTGAAGCCCAGCAACATCATGCTGCGCCCAGATGGGCGGCTGGTGTTGGTGGACTTCGGCATCGCCAAGCACTTCCAGTCAGCGGAACGGGCCACCATGGTGGGCACCGAGGGATACGCGCCGCCTGAACAGTATGAGGGCATCGCCACCCCCAAGGTGGATATCTACGCCTTGGGCGCCACCCTTCACCACTTGCTCACCAACACCGACCCACGTGAGTTCCGGCCGTTCAGCTTCGCCTCCCGGCCCATTCGACACTACAACCCGGCCATCCCGCCTGAACTGGAGTACATCATCATGAAGGCATTGGCCGAACGTCCGAGGAACGGTGGGAGAGCGCTACGGCGTTGCGCCAGGCGTTCGAGGAATTGGTGCCATCAGTGAGCACCAAAAGCACGCCGGCCACCCGCCCCATCACGCGACTGATCCACCACACGGCCCGCTTCACGTCGGCCCCGCCCACCATTCCCCGCCCAGGCCGGCCAACGGTCCAAGTGACGCCCCGCTCAGACAACACCATTGAGCCGGCTTGGATGTTCAAGTGCGAGGAAGAAGTCCGCTCCACACCCTGCATCGCCGATGATCGGCTGTACATTGGCTGTTATGACAACAACATCTACTGCTTGGACGTGAACACGGGCCAGCTCATCTGGAAATACCCTACCGAGGGGGGAGTGCCCGGCACGCCGACCGTCTGGCAACACTTGGTGATCATCGGCTCCGAGGACTACCGGGTCTACGGCATTCACCGGTCCACCGGGAAAGTGGAGTGGACATTTGCCACGCGGGGGCGGGTGCGTTCCTCCCCCCGTGTTCACAGTGATCGCGTTTTCATTGGCTCCGACGACGGACACATCTACGCCATTGAAGCCCACCGGGGCACGGGGGTCTGGCGGCACGCTACACACGCCCCCGTGCGCTCGTCAGCCTGTTTTCTCGACCGCCTCCTCTTCATCGGCGCCGAGGACGGCATGGTGTACGCTGTTGACATTTCCACCGGCGAAGTGCGGTGGCGGGCCCGCACCAACGGCGGCGTGGTCTCCTCCCCTGCCATTTATGAGGAGAGCGTGATCTGTGGGTCCATGGACTGGAATGTCTACGCCTTCGAGGCCGGCTCCGGCTGGGTGCTCTGGCGGTTCCGCACCAATGACCGCATTGTCTCCTCACCATGTGTCCACGAACGCTACGTCTACATCGGCTCCGTGGACGGCCACATTTACTGTTTGGACGCCGAGCACGGCAAACTGGTCTGGAAGTACAAGACCGAACATCAAGTGACTTCTTCCCCTTGGGTGGAGAACGGGTACGTTTACTGTGGGGGCGTGGATGGCTACATGTATTGCCTCGACGCCAAAAAGGGAGAACTAGTCTGGCGATACCGCACAGAAGGTTCGATACCCGGTTCACCGCGGACGGCCAACGGGTTGGTCTACTTCGGCTCTCTCGACCACTACGTCTACGCGCTGCCGGCACAGGTGGAGCCCCCCTCCTCCTTTCGCCGGTACCCCTGACGGGACGTGCGGAAACGCGCGGGGAGCAACCCGTCCGGCACGAGAGCACAGCACACGTGGCCTGTGTCAACGTTCTCCCGCCGACAGGGCGTTGGTCGCGCCCCAGTTTCGCACTTCCCCGGTTTTCAACGCCTGGAAAGTGCATTGAACACGAGGTGAAGGACTGTGGGGATCAAACACACCTTTGAGCCCG
>JAUZRY010000093.1 GCA_030949995.1 Ardenticatenia bacterium | reverse complement strand
GGGCGTGGCCGTTGTGAGCACGACGGGCTGGCCGGGGCTTTGCTCTCTGGGCGTTGAGCCGCCGGGCTGCGGGCGCGGGTGGAACGCCTCATTCAGCGCACGCCCGTGCTGCACCCGGTGGCTCCCCTCTGCAGCCGCCCCTCTGAGGCCGCCCGCGCCTACCGCCACCGGGCTGATGCCTCTGGCCGTGGCCTTCGGTGTGGCCCCGATCGCGCTGGGTGCTCAGCAATCCTGACTCTAGTGGTTTTTGGCCGAAGCTTTAGGGGGCGGCATGTGCCCTTGCTCTACATTTTCCTCTTCAATCCCCCCCATTGGGCTGGTGCTCCTGCTCCCCATCTCCATCGGAGGTCTCGGGCGTTAATCCAGAACGATTTTCCTTCTTTCCACGGCCTGGTAGGAGTCTCGAGACGTTGGCCGTCAGCGTCTCTCCTTTTCTGCTCCAACTCATCATTCTACTGGATCGAGTCTGCCGGGCGGGCTTCTGTGGTGGGCGTGAGCGGCGCGCCCACCACAGCGTGGTCACCACCCCTTCGGCCTAACGTGCCGAGCAGCGGGGCCCGATCACACACGTTCGTGGAAGGCCAGTCCCAGCAAGGGCGTACAGGCCCCTCTCTTCCTCCCCGGGATCCCCCTGTGGCCGCGCCGGACCTGCGCGGCGCCCTATGCATCCCGTTCGTGCGAGGCACCATTCTCCCGGGAATGGGCTGCCGTCAGCTTCGTGGATGGAGAACAGCCCCACTAAGGCCCCGTCTTCTACGACCGCGGCCGCCTCCCGTCCCTCGTGGAGGAGGTGAATGTGGCCTCGTACAGGGTCATGTGAGGGGCGAGCACTCGGATACTCCCGGGTCCATCACGTCCCTCACGCGGGCTGAGGTCGGCGCCCGCCGGGAGCCGCTTGGGCGTAATGATGCCCCCACGAGCTTTCCCCCGCTCCACCACAGGCCACACGTGTTGCGCGCACACCACCGCAGCCGCCAGCGCGGATGACAAGCAGGGCGGTCGGCCGAGACGGAATGATCCCCGCTGTCGCATGAAATCGCTCCACGCGGAGCGCTCCCATGTGTCCTGCGCCACGCCACGCGCCGAATCCCAGCGCCGGAAGCGGCTGGCACAAACACAAAAGAAGGCGATCGCGGCCAACAGCGGTCCGCAAGAGGGCCAAGCCCCCGAGCACACGGCCACAGCTTGGCCCACGCGGACGGCCAGCACTGTGGCCCGCCGATAGGGCAACACATACGCCAGCAAGGCCCGCACGACGCGTCCACCGTCCAGGGGGAAGGGGCGGGCAACATGTTGAAGGCCCCAAGCGCCAGATTTGGCGAAGAACAGATACGTCGGGCTAGGGGCAGGGCAATCCCTCGGCACGATCCATCATGCGGTAGAAAAGCAAACGAGGAGAGCGAGGCCACATGTGCCCGGTAAGTCGGGTAGAGCGCGAGGCCCATGCGGCGAAGCTGACAGGGGGCCGGCCAAGGCCACAACGAGTCTCTCGGCCGGGAGCATCGAGAGGGGTTCTCGCAGGCGGGCCACTCCACCAAAGGGCAACAGGAGGACGTTGTCCGCGACGGATGGGAAACGGCGGGCCACCAGACCGTGTCCCAAGCTCGTGCAGCACGACGCAGGCGAAGAGCAAGGAAACCAACAAGGCGCCGAGCTGAGGGCCTCCTGCCACTCCTTGTCCCCGCCCCCACTGGAAGGCGGCCCAAAATCAGGATCTAGGGGAAAGGTGGCGAGGACCCGTATTGGGATGCCACGTATGCGAACCCAGCGGAAACGACCACACAACGTTGACTCCGTGACGGACCATGCTGCGGGCCCGAGAGCTCCGCGAGGAACTTCGTCCCAGTGATTACCGCTCGGGGGACCATACCGGTAGTGTACTCACATCACGTTGCCACTCCAAATACCGCGCCGCCACCCACCCCGTGCGCCTTCCCCTGAGATGCGGATGAGCACCCAATCGCCCTGACGTTGTGGCCACGGGCCACCACCGGATCACCGAACCTGAGGCGATGGACCACGGCAAAGGCCGTGCTCGGCCCGCCCGCACGTTGAGAGCACGGGCCACCACCGTGCCGGTGAGCCCCTCCTGCCCGGTGGCCGTGGGCGTTGCTGGCGGGGCTGACGGCGTCGTAGGGCGCGGCGTGGGAGGTGGCGTCGGGGGTGGGCCAACCACCTCAACGAGCACGGCGGCCACGGGGCTCTGTTGGCCTGCCGTGTCCAAGGCCACAGCCTTTCACGATCACTTCGCCGGGTGTGTCAAGGGAACCCACCGCTGGACAACAGTGAAGGCTGAACTGGGGCACCTGCTCCGCTGGAGGCACATCGGGAGCGGAGCCGGCGATCACCGGCGAAGAGTCTCTTACCCGCACGACACCACGGTCATCTGTCGCGGTGCTCTTGCACCTCCAGCACTGGCCAGCCGGCACCCGCACGCCGCTGGGCGGCCGCAGGTGAAGCCGATCGCCTTGGGAGGACGATCGCCGACCTCGCCCAAGCCGATGCACTCTCCTCCTTGACAGAAGGCGGCCAAGGGCGAGCAGCCATCGAGTCCCCGGCCAGCAGCCCCATGAGCCCCAGGGCGAGCGCACGTCCTCTGTGCCATCTCATCCCCAATACTCTTCAATGATCTCTTCGGCTGACTTGGTGAGCGGTGAACGGGTCTGCCGGGAGATGGTTTGGTAGAACTCCTCATCGTAAGCGCGCGTGCGGAGCTGCACGGGCATGGGCACGGCGTGGCCGAAGACCACGACCTGCCGCTTGGTGTCCAACGTGGTCAACATGCTGCGAACGGCCTTCCGGTCCGCCACGCCCGTGAGCACGGCTTCCAAGTCGCGCTGGTCGTTGAGTCGGCCGGAGATGCGCGTGCCAATTTGGGAGAGAATTTCATCGTCGATGCCGCTGGGGCGCTGGTCCACGATGAGCAGGGTGACGAAATATTTGCGCATCTCCCTGGCAATAGTACCGAAAATAGTCTGGTGGGCCAGCTCGGGGCTGAGGAACTTGTGGGCCTCTTCTACAGTAATCACCAAAGGATGGGGCCTGTGGGCTTCATCCCGAGTCTGCCAGTAGCGCTCCGCCCACTCCTCGTATCGACGGCGCACACGGCGCGTGATGATGTTGGCCACCAACAGGTAGTCGAGCAGTGTGCGGTATCGACCGTACTGCACGATGACGTGGCGCCCCTGTTCCAAACAGCCCAGCAAAGCGTCAATCTGGTCGAACGAGGAATGTTCCCGCACGTACGGTCGGCCGGCCAGCCGCTGGAGCTTGCGGTGAAGTGCTTGGATGGAGCTCACGTGCAGGTTGGCCGTTTGGGCTAGTTCCTGAAGCCCGCCGGCGTCCAAGCCAAGAAATGCCTGCAACCAATGTTCACGGCCGAAGTGGCGCTCGAGCACCATGAGGTTGGCCTCGGTCGTGCCCTCCGGCAACCCCAGCTCCTCTCGCAGCAAGAGAATGTCTTCCCCCTCAATGTGGTTGAGCCCGATCACAATGTGTTGGTCCACGTCCCGAGTCTTCTGATCGTCCAAACAAAAGACGGCCACCCTGGTGGAGCCCAGCAGGTCGCGCAGCCCTCTCACCCACTTCTTGTCCTCTGTCTCCTGGGGGCTGCCGTACTCGTCGTGCATGTCGAAGACGAGCGCTACGGCCCTGGTTTTGGCCATGATGCCGGCCAGCAAAATGCGGGTGAGGAAGCTCTTCCCCGTGCCAGTGCTGCCGAAGATGCCGGTTGAGCGTTCGACGAGCCTGTTCAGGTCGATACAGACGGGGATATCCATGGTAAGCGGCGTGCCGATGGCGAAGTGGGCCGTGCCCTCTCGTTCTTCGCCGAACACGGCCACAAAATCCTGGGGCTGCGCCCGTACCATGTGGGCAAAGTGGACGGGGATCGTCTTCACGGGCTGAGGGCCTTCCCCTCCGACGACAAGATCATGCTCATCGTAGATGGGAATCATCAGCATGGGCTTGACGTGGGCCGTGGCATACGTGGTGACACCAATCAGCGCACGGCGCACGAGGGGAGAGAGGGTGCGGGGCGGATCGGCCATGAGGGCGTTGTCAGTGGAATGGAGGCGCAGGTCCTGAAGGGTGGAGAAATACCGGTACCGCCGCCCCTCCACTACGCAAAAACTGCCCACGCGCAAGCTTTCGACATCGGTGTCAGGGTCGAGTCGCACGAGCAGCCCATCGTTGAAAGTTCCACCGACAACAACGCCCAAGCGCTCGCGCATAGTCTGCCACCTCCTTCGCGCTGGGTCGACGGGGTATGACGATCTGCTCTCGGCACGTGACCTTGGCCTAACGGGCACAACACACCGGGGAGCGGCGTGGGGGTAGTCTACTCCATTTCAACAGCCCTGCCAAACAGGCGAACACGCAGGCCACTCACCCGATCAGTGGAGAAGCCGGCCGCCGGCCACCACAGGGCGCCCGTCGGCCAACAACGTGGCCCCGGGAAGGGCAAAATCCAGGTTGAGGGTGCTTTCGTTTTTCCCGCCCATGTAGCGGTTCTCGCCCAGGGAGAGGAAGAGGGCCCCGTAGACGTGCTCATCGACCACCGTCCACCCGATGGGATGCTTCAGGGCGGGGTTAATCCCGATGCCCACGTGTCCAACCCGTCGGCAGTCACCGGCGTGTCGGGCCAGGAGCTCCTGAAGCACGTCCCCCCCTCGCCTGGCCTCAACCCGCACGACTTCGCCTGCTCGGAACGTCAGGATCACCTCCTCGGCGCCAGCCGCGCGGGGGATAAACACCTGGCCTTCAGTCCGGTGTTCGAGTACCGTGGTGTACAGGGCGCCGGCCGGAAGGTTGCTGGTGATCGCCCCTTCGAGCCGGTCTCCCTCATCAATGCACCCATCATCGGCGAGCCAGCGGCGCTGTCCCCGGTCCAGGTGGAGTTCCAGCCCGTTGCCAGAGCAGATGGTGAGCAGTCTGGCGCCGGCCACTACGGCGAGCAGGCGGTCGAGCACGGCCCTGAGCTCCTCCACGCCCACCAGGAGCGCGGGGAGCACGTAGCGCTCCAGGCGCTCCAGGCTCATGCCCAAATTCTGTGCGCGTTCGGACGTGGGAACGGCCACCAGCATGTAGGGCAGGCGACGTTCCTCTTCTAGGCCGGTGAGGCGCTGGACAGCGCTGCTCCAGGCGTCAAGGGCATCTGGGTCCACCGTTTCCACGTCGAGGCCGGCCCCTTGGAGGACGAGCACACGGTTCACTTCGGCCATCCAGCACGAGCGATATTCGTCCCAGTTGAGAAGGTAGCTGATAGGGGCTTCGGCGAGCAGCCGCTTGAGGTAAGCAGGTGGGGTGAGCTCGGGCAAAGGAGTAGCTCCCGCGCGCTCAACGGCCAAGAGCATCTCGGTGACGACATCCCATCGGCCACTGTGGTCCCGCACTTGGACCAGCTCTCCGGCCCGCACGCCCAGGCCATAGACTGCGCGTTCGGCGACTTCTCGCCACATGGTGCTTCACAGTCACCGAGGTTGGGGAGGCGGGACGCCTCTCCGTCGGAGGTGCCCCATTTCCACGGGCTGACACCGGCCGGCGTGGCGGTCACGCCGGGAGGACGGCACGAGCTGAGCGCTCATTCCCCGTTGGTCGGCGTGATACCCCATTTCACGTCCCCCCGGGAGAGCACCGTGAGGATCGTCTCTGGATCCCACCGTGTGAGGCGCTGTGCCAGTTCGTGGGCGGACAGAGGACAATTATTGTTGGCCAACAGGGTGCGGAAGACAGCCGTGATGAGCGGGGTAGTGGCCGAGATGTACTCGGGCTTCCATCGACAGTGGGAGAGAATGGCCTCACGCACCGCGTCCATGCGGAAGACTTCACCCGTGTCCGGGTCGATCCAGTCCACCTCTCCCATTAACTTGCCCTCGTCCAGCGCCTGACGGCATTCAGCACACAATTGTTCGCGCAACAGGACCTCAGTGTCCACATGGTTACGCCGAAACCAGTCCCACTGGATGTGAAAGAGGGTTTCGGCGGTCGGCTTCACTTTGGTCAACACCGCCATGAATGTCCTCCTGGGCAATCTGTTGGCTTACTGCTCTTCCAATCGGCGCAGGTACCAGAGCGGCCGCTGTTCGCTGCCCCGGTTGACGAAACGCTCGTCCTGGGCCAGGGCATGGTTGACGGAAAAGATCAGGATCGGGCGTCCCACCTCGTCGGAAATTTCCATTTCCGTGAGCAACTCCTCGGGGGGCAACGCTTTGCCCATCACGTCGATCATGGCCTCAGCGATGTTACGGTTGCCCACGTTGATGTCAACCACGAGCGCTTTGGGGAGCCACACGTCACCGAAACGGACGAACTCCTCGCTCGCCCCGAGAGCGGCCTCCAGCCGCTCGTGAATGGTGGCCCGGTAAGCGGAGTAGATTGCCTCGGCCGAGAGTTCTTCCGGGGCCGCGTGGGGCTCGAAGTTCAGGGCGTGCAGGTGGTGGAAATCGGCCACGAACTCGCGCACGTCGGGGTGGCCGGCAAACTTGACCCGGAGCACGGAGAAGTGCTCGTAACGAGGGTTGTCCCCTGTTCGCACGCCCACCACCTCGCCCACAATGTTGTTCAGGCGGGGAAAGCGCAGCCGGGTGCCCACCTCGTAGAGGAGGGTGGGGTCGTACACGGCGTCGGCCTCGCCTCCGCGCTGGATCTTGAGCTCGTCGACCATGCGCTCAACCAGTGCACGGGCCATGTCGTCGAGCGTGAGCGGCCGGCCCTGCTCCAGGAAGATCTCCAGGAGGCGGTCCATATCCTCCTCGGACGGACGCCACGCTTGCCAGAAACTTTCATTCTGAATGGTGTACACCATGCCGTTCGTGCTCCTCAGCTCCTCTCAACGGGATTCGTTCACATCTTCCAGCGGACCACGTGTGTGTTCGTCTGTTGGGCAATGACAGAGATGTAGTATAAACGAAGGCGTGTGTTTCATCAAATAGAGCTCCTACTTGACCCCGGGGGGACTCAATGGTATGCTGTGAACGTGCCCTCTGGCCGGCACTTCCTTGGCCCAGGCACTGCTCCTCATGTGAGGGAAGTGTCCGCCCTTGACGGCTTTGAGGAAGCCCCATTGATCGCCTCCTGGTCTTTCGCACTGGCGTCAGCCGAAAAGAAAGTGATGGTGAGAGAGTATGGCCTCGATCGCCCAAAGTGTTCTGGAACTCATGGGCCGCACGCCAATGGTTCGCCTGGAACGGGTAGGCGCCGGGATGCCAGCACCGGTGGTGGCCAAGTTGGAGTGGCTCACGCCGGGGGGCAGCGACAAGGACCGCGTGGCGTTGAAGATTGTCGAGCAGGCCGAACAAGAGGGCCTATTGGACCACGAGACCACCATTGTGGAGCCCACCAGCGGCAACATCGGCATTTCACTGGCCATCGTGTGCGCCCTGCGGGGGTACCGCCTCATCCTGATCATG
Organism: Ardenticatenia bacterium; assembly: GCA_030949995.1. Classification (GTDB taxonomy): domain Bacteria; phylum Chloroflexota; class Anaerolineae; order Ardenticatenales; family Ardenticatenaceae; genus WFWG01. Next base: position 16,427 of record JAUZRY010000093.1, on the reverse strand, counting down.
CCCGAATTCGTGCCCCAATGGCGGGTGAAGCTGCTCCGCGCTTTGGGCGCCGAGGTCGTGCTGACACCGGCCTCGCGTGGCATGGTCGGCGCCGTCGAACGGGCCAAAGAGCTGATGGCCGCGCTCCCCCGTGCCTTCAGCCCAGCCCAGTTCGACAATCCCGCTAACCCCGAGGCACACGCCCACACGGCCGACGAGATCTGGGCGGCCACAGGTGGTCACCTCTCCGCCATCGTGGCCAGTGTGGCCACCGGCGGCACCATCAGCGGCATTGGCAGGCGCCTCAAGGCCCGCACGCCCGACCTCCTGGTGGTGGCCGTCCAACCAGCCGAATCGCCCGTGCTGACCGGCGGCACACCGGGCGCCCACACCATTCTCGGCATGGGCCCCCCCTTTGTCCCCGGCGTCTACGACGAACAGGTGGTGGACCAGGTGGTGAGTGTGTCCGAGCGAGAAGCCTATCAGACTATCCGCCGGCTGCTCCGCGAGGAGGGCCTTCTCACCGGTCCGGCCGGCGGCGCGGCCGTGGCCGGCGCGCTCCGCGTGGCCCGTGACATGGCGCCAGGAGCAGACCCGGTGGTCGTCATCCTGCCCGACGCCCTCGAGCGCTACGCGGAGACAGAAGTGTTGGACCGCCTCCAACCCCATCCCTCCCGGTTCGGCCGCACGTGAATCACCCTTCACCACAGGGGATTAGGTGAAGCAACACCTGTGCCCCAAGGGAGACAGCCGCTGTGATCATGGTGAACTGTCATCAAGCCCTAGGGCGTCTGTTCGCCTCCCCGTAAGGCCGCTTCCACGATCATCAGGTCGGTCAACCACTCTACCGGCGCGCGATCATCCGTTAACACCGGGCCACCCTCTTGGTCCCACACTCGCAGCCCTTGCACGGCCCTCTCGGCCAAACTGCGCATCACGGGATGGGCAACGCGAGCAGCGTTGGCCTGAAAGTCGGCCGGTGTTGACGGCGCCCGGGTGGCCACGACAAGGGTGTTAAAGCTGACATCGATGTCCACCGTGAAGACGGCAGGGTACACCCGGCGCATGGTGGCGGCCAAAGCGCGGACCAGCCGGCGGTCGCCGTTTAGGCCGCGGTTGGCGTTCACCACCACAACGCCGTCCTCCGTCAAATGGTCCTTGACCAGGCCAAAGAACTCCACTGTGGTGAGCTCAAAGGGAATGTACGGCTGTCGGTACGCATCCACGATGATGACATCATACACCCCCTGGTCGAGGAGCAACCACGCGCGGCCGTCAATGGCCGTGAGGCGGACGTTGGGCAAGTTCATGTCAAAATATTGGCGTCCCACCTCGAGCACGCGAGGGTCAAGCTCGACCCCTTCAATGGGCACCGGCCCGTAGATGGCCGTGATCACCCGAGCTGCTGTGCCGGCCGCGGCCCCCACCAGGGCCCACCGTTGGGCCTCCTCGAAGGGATCGTACGGGGCCGGGTTGAACAGAGGCGCCAAGGCGAAGAAATCCCACACGCGGCCGGTGTAAGGCGTGCGCGGGTTGTAACGGCTGTGAACGCCCACCCCCTCGTTGAATTCCAGGAGCCGTTCGCCCTCCAAGGTTTCCACCACCCGGATGTACTGGTAGGCTGACTCCCCCTCGTAGAGCACGTTCTCCCCCGGCTTCAACGGCGCTCCTGGCACCACTTGGGCCCATACCCACCAGGCCACAGCCGCTAGGCCCAAGGCCAGACCGGCGAAGGCCCACCGTCGCACCACGACAAACCCCGCCGCGGACACGGCCACGAGGCTCAGGCCAAGGAGGAGAAACGTGCGCCGTGTGCCCATCGCCGGGATCAAGACCAGCACGGGCAAAAAGGTGCCCACGAAGCTCCCCAAGGTGGACAGGGCGTAGATCCGACCGGCCACTCGCCCCGCGTGCTCCACACGGGAAGTGGCCAACCGCACGGCAAAGGGCGACACGCCCCCCAACAACACCATGGGCAGAGCGAAGATCGCCAACACCCCCACGAATGAACCCACCAAGAGCCCCACTTGGAGCCCGGCGAACGCCCCAACCGCCGCCCGCAGCACGGGCAGCGCCACCACCGGCACCAACGCCACACTGAGACCAGCAGCCGCGGTAATGGCCAATAGGGCGGACACGTGGGGCACACGGTCGGCCAAGCGGCCCCCGAGCCAATACCCGGCCGCAAGGTAGATGAGGATCAGGCCAATCAGATTGGTCCACACAATCAGAGATGTGCCGAAGTAGGGGGCCAACAGGCGGGAGGCGGATAATTCCACGCTCAACGTGACCAAACCGCTCCAAAAGACCAGCAGCCCCAAGCACACGCGCACAGATCGGTCAGACATGTCATCATCTCCTCCCAAATGGTGTGTTCCAGGCAAGCCCTGTGGCCGGCCAGCTTGCTGCCCGGCCCACTTTTGTCTATAATTGTAGCGTCATATGAAACTGGGGGAAAGGCCCTCAGTTTATTCTTTTCAGACGCTCAACCTGAAAGCGGGCGTGACGGGGGTGCGGGACACGCTTCCCCGTCTTTGCTTCCCGGGTCGGCCCGCTGTCCTCGGGCACAACTCGGTCCCGAAGGGAGACAAAAAACCGTACACTGATACAGGAGCACGAAACAATGCCCCGAAAACCGACACTGCTCACCCCCGAAGGCAAGAAAAAACTGGAAGAGGAGCTGGAATACCTGCGCACCGTGCGGCGCGCTCAAGTGGCCGAGCGCATTCGCCGCGCCCGTGAGGAAGGCGACCTGCGCGAGAACGCCGAGTACGAAGAGGCCAAACGAGAACAGGCGTTTGTGGAAGGGCGCATCCAAGAGCTGGAGGAAATGCTCAAGCACGTGCAGCTCATCACCAAGGACAAGCGAATCAAGGGCGTGGTCCAACCGGCTCCACCGTGCGCGTCCAGGAAGAGGGTGGGCCCGTGGAGACCTTTACCATCGTGGGCTCCGTCGAGTCGGACCCGGCCCAAGGACGCATTTCCAACGAATCCCCCTTGGGCCAGGCCCTGCTCGGGCGCCGAGTTGGCGAACGGGTACACGTGCAGACACCTGGTGGCGAAACGGTTTTCACCATCCTAGGCGTGGACTAACAGCCCCTCACTTCAGCTTCCAGAAACCAAAGAAAGCAGGATGACCAGGCAGCCGTCTGTCCCGTTTCTCGTGTCGGCACGAGCAGAAGAGCGCTCCTCTGAGGGGCCGGTATCATACTCACCACAGCGTACATCCTGGAAGGAGCACCCCATGGCATGGCCGGAATTCAACGAGTACCAGCACACCCGCTACCAGAAGGTGCTCGAGTTGCGCGCCCAAGGCATTGAGCCCTATCCGCCGCGCACCTCCCGCACCCACACCAGCCGGGAAGCCATCGCGGCCTTCGAGCACGCTGACGAGGAGGGCTCCACGGTTCACGTTACTGTGGCCGGCCGGCTGGTGGCTTGGCGGGAAATGGGCAAAATCACCTTCGCCCACATTGAAGACGGCGAAGGACGACTCCAGCTCTTCTTCCAACTCAACACCCTTGGGGAGGAGAACTACCGCGCAGCGCGCAAGTACCTGGACTTGGGTGATTTCGTCGAGGCCACGGGCGAGATGTTCCGCACGCGCACGGGCGAGCCCACGGTGCGCGTCACCTCGTGGCGGCTGCTGGCCAAGGCCCTCACCCCCCCCCCTGAAAAGTGGCACGGCCTGACCGACGTGGAACAGCGATACCGACAACGCTACGTGGACTTGATGAGCAACCCCGACGTGCGCCGCGTCTTCGTCGTCCGCAGCAAAATTCTGCGCGCCATTCGCGACTTCTTGGACAAGCGTGGCTACGTGGAAGTCGAAACTCCCATCCTGCAGCCCGTCTACGGCGGCGCTGAGGCCAGACCATTCATCACCCACCACAACTGGGCCAAACGGGACCTGTACCTCCGCATCGCCACAGAGCTCTACCTCAAACGCCTGCTGGTCGGGGGCTTTGAGCGCGTCTACGAAATCGGCAAGGACTTCCGCAATGAGGGCATCAGCACCAAACACAACCCCGAGTTCACCGTGATTGAAGCCTACCAAGCCTATGGCGACTACACCGACATGATGGAATTGGCCGAGACGTGTTGGGCCACCGTGGCCGAGGAGGTATTGGGCACCACCGCCATCACCTTTCAGGGCCACACCATTGACCTCACCCCTCCGTGGCGCCGCATCACCATGCGCGACGCCATCCTGGAGCGCACGGGCATCGACATCGAACAGGCCAACACGTTCGAGGCGCTCCGCGCCGCCGTGGCAGAGCGGGCCCTCCACGTGGACCCCAAACCCACGTGGGGCAAGTTAGTCGATGAACTCTTCAGCGAATACGTGGAACCCACCCTGATCGAGCCCACGTTTGTAGTGGACTACCCCCGGGAAATCTCCCCCCTCGCCAAACAAAAGCCCAACAACCCCAACCTCGTGGAGCGCTTCGAGTTCTTCATCGGCGGGCTGGAGCTGGGCAACGCCTTCACGGAGTTGAACGATCCCGTCGAGCAACTGGAGCGCTTTCGCGAACAGCAACGCCAGCGTGAGGCCGGCGACGAGGAGGCCCACCCCGTTGACGAGGACTTCATTAACGCCCTCATGTACGGCATGCCGCCCACGGGCGGCATCGGGTGGGGCATCGACCGCATGACGATGCTCTACACCGACCGTCCCAGCATTCGCGAAGTCATCCTCTTCCCCCAATTGCGGGAACGCCGGTCCTGAGTGGCTCCCAACACCTTTGCCGACTGCTCCAAAACCAGTTATAATCACGCCGTGCTACGGCCGGCCCTGCCAACGGGCCGGCGCAGGTTCTGGTGGGCGGGAATCATCCCGGGCCCCTGGCCCGGTTGTGGTGATGTGCCGGCCCGGAAGAGCAAGCGGAGTCGCACGTGCGAGCGCTAATCACCGGAATCGGAGGGTTTGCCGGCAGCTTCTTGGCCGAGCACCTGCTGGAGCAGGGCTACGAGGTCTGGGGGGTCGTGCGACGGGGGCCGGGCCACGTGGCCCACTTGCAAGCCCATGTGAAGTTGATCCGTGCGGATGTCACCGACCTGGAACACATGTGCGCCGTCCTCGAGGATGTGCGCCCCCAGCGCATCTACCACTTGGCCGCACAGTCCTTTGTGCCGCGCTCGTGGGAGGACCCGTGGGGCACTTTCGAGACCAACGTGCGCGGCCAGTTGAATGTGCTCCAGGCCGTATGCCGGGCTGATTTGCCCACACGGGTGCTGGTGGTCGGCTCCAACGAGGCCTATGGCCGAGTCTCGGACCACGAGCTGCCCATTCGCGAGGAAACCCCCTTCAGGCCGGAAACCCCCTACGGGGTGAGCAAAGTGGCCCAGGAGCTCCTGGGCCTCCATTACTGGCTGAGCCGCCACGTCTACACTGTCCGCGTGCGGCCCTTTAACCACATCGGCCCCCGTCAGAGTGCCCGCTTCGTGGCCGCCGCGTTCGCCCGCCAAGTGGCCGAAGCCGAAGCCAACCTGCGCCCACCGCTGTTGCGCGTCGGCAACCTCACAGCCCGGCGCGATTTCAGCGACGTGCGCGACGTGGTGCGGGCCTATCACCTCCTCCTCGAACACGGCACACCCGGTGATGTGTACAACGTCGGACGGGGAAGGGCGTACAGCATCCAACACGTGCTCGACACCCTGCTCGGCTTCAGCCAGGTGACCTTCCGCGTGGAACAGGACCCGGCACGGCTCCGCCCGTCCGATGTGCCCATCTCCTATGCCGACATCTCCAAAATCCGAGCAGCCGTGGGGTGGGAACCACACATTCCCTTCGAGCAAAGCTTGCACGACGTGCTGGAGTACTGGCGGGCCCAAGTCCGCCGGCCCGACTACCAACCCGGTGAACCACCGTGAGCCCGAAGGCGTGTTCACCACACCCCGCGGAGAGCACCCGTTCCAGCAACAGTGGAGGAACACTATCATGGCCAGACCAAGACGACAGAAGACGGCCCTGATCACGGGCATCACCGGCCAGGACGGCTCCTACCTGGCCGAGTTTCTGTTAGAACAAGGATACCGCGTGGTGGGCATGGTACGACGCACCAGTACCATCAACTTCGATCGTATCCGCCACATCCAGGACAGGATCGAACTCGCCCAAGGGGACTTGCTCGACCAGATGTCCCTGGTGGACATTCTCAAGGAATACCGCCCCGACGAGGTGTACAACCTGGCAGCCCAGAGCTTCGTGCCCACCTCGTGGCGTCAGCCGGTCCTGACCGGCGAGTTCACCGCCTTGGGCGTCACCCGCCTGTTAGAAGCCATCCGCATGGTCAACCCCGAAATTCGCTTCTACCAGGCCAGCTCCTCGGAGATGTTCGGCAAGGTGCGCGAGGTGCCCCAGAACGAGCAAACCCCATTCTACCCGCGCAGCCCCTACGGCGTGGCCAAAGTCTACGGCCACTGGATCACGGTCAACTACCGCGAGTCCTACAACCTCTTCGCCGTCTCCGGCATCCTCTTCAACCACGAGAGCCCACGCCGTGGCCTGGAATTCGTCACCCACAAGATCACCTACGGCGCGGCCAAGATCAAGACGGGCCTCGCCAACGAACTGCGCTTGGGCAACCTGGAAGCACGACGCGACTGGGGGTATGCCGGTGACTACGTGCGTGCTATGTGGCTCATGCTCCAACAGGACAAGCCCGAGGACTACGTGATCGCCACGGGCGAGACCCACAGCGTGCGCGAGTTCGCCCAACTGGCGTTCGACTACCTGGGGCTCAACTATGAGGACTACGTGGTGGTGGACCCGGCGTTCTTCCGCCCTGCCGAAGTGGACCTGCTGGTGGGCGACGCCTCCAAGGCCCGCGAGAAGCTGGGCTGGGAGCCCCAAGTCTCCTTCGAGGAGTTGGTCCACCTCATGGTGGACGCCGACATGGACGCCCTCCGCCGGGGCATCCGCTACCCAGAACACCACGAGGCCACAGCCCAATCGTGGCCCACCCAACCGGAAGAGGAGGTGGACAATGCGTGAACCCATCACGTTCGGCACTGACGGGTGGCGGGGGGTCATCGCTGAGGATTTCACTTTTGACAACGTGCGACGTGCGGCCCACGCGTTTGCCCGCTACCTTCAGGAGACAGGACGCGCCGAACGAGGCGTGGTTGTCGGGTACGATCACCGCTTTCACAGCGAGAATTTCGCCACAGCCGTTGCCGAGGTCATGGCCGCCCACGGCATTCACGTCTACCTCACGGCCGGCCCCATGCCAACGCCCGTCATCTCCCACACCATCCTCGACGTGGGAGCCGGCGGAGGAGTCAACATCACAGCCAGCCACAACCCACCCACGGACAACGGCTTCAAAATCCGCGCCGACTACGGCGGCGCCGTCGCCAGCGAGGAACTGCCCAACGTGGAAAAGCACATCCCCCCTGCCGGCGAATCCCCCCCGCGGCTCGCCCTGGAAGAGGCTGTGGAACGTGGCCTCGTGGAGTACGTTGACCCCACGGCCACGTACACCGAACGCGTGATCCGCCTGGTGGACTTGGACGCCCTGCGCTCCTTTCGGGTAAAATTGGTGGCCGACCCCATGTGGGGCGTGGGCAGCAACTGGTTCCCCCGCCTCATCGGCGGCGACGCTGTCGAGATCGTCCAGATCCACGCCGAACGCAACCCCATCTTCCCTGAAATGATCCGGCCTGAGCCCATCCCCCCCAACGTGGACGTGCTGCGCGAACGCGTGCCCTCCTTGGGCGCCGACGTGGGCATCGCCACGGACGGCGACGCCGACCGAGTGGGCATCGTGGCCGAAACCGGGCGTTTCGTGAACCAACTTGAGGTGTTCTCCCTGTTGGCCTACTACTTGCTGGAGGTGCGGGGATGGCGAGGCCCCATCGTGAAGACCCTCAGCGCCTCCAGCATGCTTGAAAAATTGGGCGCGCGATACGGGGTGCCCGTTCACGAAACGGGCGTCGGGTTCAAGTACGTGGCCCCCAAGATGTTGGAGACCGACGCCATCATCGGCGGCGAGGAAAGCGGCGGTTACGCCTTTCGTGGCCACCTGCCCGAGCGGGACGGCATCCTGGCCGGGCTTATGTTCCTGGACCTCATGTACCGCACGGGCAAACGTCCCACCGAGCTGTTGGAGACCCTCTTCGGCCTAGTGGGGCCCCATTACTACGAGCGCTGGGACGTGCGCTACCCGGCCGAACGGCGGGAGGAAATCCGCGCCAACGTGGCCAACGCCCGCCCATCGCAGATCGCCGGCTTTTCCGTCGAGCGCATTGACACCACGGATGGCTGGAAGTTCCATTTAGGCGACGACGGCGGCTGGCTGCTTATCCGCTTCAGCGGCACTGAGCCCCTCATTCGTGTCTACACGGAGACGACCCGGGAGGAGAAAGTGGAAGCACTCCTCCGAGCCGGTTTGGCCATTGCGGGCGTGGAACGGTAGCGAAACCTGCGACACAGGACAGAAGGCGCTGCCCCGTGTTGGCGAACTGAGTGCACCATGCGGCTGCAGAACGGAGTGGCAGAACACCAGGGCACTGAAGCGGCCTTTGCCCTTACGTAGTCTGAGAGCGAGAGCCAGCCTCTGGCGGTCAATGTCCTCACGGGGCACAAGCAGCACCCCATATCATCTAATCCAACGGAGTACAACGGTGCAGAGCAGGCGGCCGGCACACTCTGAAGCCAACGTCCTGATCGATACCCACCTTCACCTCGACTTCGACGCCTTCGAGGCTGACCGGGACGAAGTCGTAGCACGGGCCGTGGAGGCCGGCGTCCTTCAGATGATTACCATTGGCATCAACGTGGAGACATCCAAGCGGGCTGTGGCCCTCGCCGAACAGTACGGAGCCGTCTACGCGGCCGTGGGGGTCCACCCCAACGAAGCGCACACGTGGACTCCCGAAGTGGAAGCCGAGCTGCGCGCGCTGGCGGCCCACCCCAAAGTGGTGGCCATTGGTGAAATTGGGCTCGACTACCACTGGGAGCGCGTAGCACCCGCCCACCAACACGTCGTCTTTCGCGCCCAGCTCGATCTGGCAGCCCAAGTGGGGCTGCCCGTGGTCATCCACGACCGCGAAGCCCACGCCGACGTGGTACGCGTTGTCCAAGCGTGGGCCTCCGAAGCCGGGACAAACGCCGACACGCCCAGAGGAGTCTTTCACTGCTTCAGCGGGGACCGCGACATGGCCCGCCGCGTGATCGAGCTGGGCTTCTACGTGGGCGTGGACGGGCCGGTCACCTTCAAGAACGCCCGCCGCCTGCGCGCCCTCGTGGCCGAACTGCCCCTCGAGCGCCTCCTCGTGGAGACGGACGCGCCCTTCCTGACACCCCACCCGTATCGGGGCAGGCGCAACGAACCCGCCCACGTACACCTGGTGGCCCAAAAAGTCGCTGAGCTGCACGGCGTGTCGGTGAACGAAGTCGCCCGGGTAACGACCCGGAACGCCAGGCGCCTTTTCTTCAAGCTCTCATCCGTGTCCCCACGCTCACCGTCTCCCGGTGGCTGAGCGGCACACGTGAGGACCTGACAGACTATGGAGGAGTGCTCTGACAACAACCGTGGCTATTCAAACCCTGCCCCTGTTCGCGCCAATTGAAGAGGATCTAGAGGCTGTTGTGGCCAAGATGCGCCATGCCGCGCGGGTCAACTTGGAACTGCTGGACACTGCGTTGGCCCACGTGGTGGCCTCGGGCGGCAAACTGGTGCGCCCGGCCTTGGCCATCGCTGCCACCCGGTTGGCTGCGGGAGAAATTGAGTACCCCAAGATGATCTCGCTGGCCGCCTCCGTGGAGATGCTCCACACGGCCACCCTCGTCCACGACGACATGATCGACCAGGCCGCCCGCCGGCGAGGCAACCCCACCCTCCACACTGTGCTCAACCCAGCCTCGGCCGTGCTCTTGGGCGACTATCTCCTTCGCCCAAGCGGCCGAGTGGGCCGCCGAGACGGACAACGTGCGCGTGGTCCACATTTTCGCCGAGACGCTCATGATCATCGTCAGCGGCGAATTGCGCCAGATGTGGGCCCAGTGGGACTGGCAGCGGGCCCGTGAGGACTACATGAACCGCATCTTCGGCAAAACGGCTGCCCTCTTCGCCGCTGCCTGTGAGGCGGGCGCCGTGCTTGGCGGGGCCGCGGAGCACGTGGTCTCGGCCTGCACGAATACGGCCGTCTTGTGGGGCTGGCCTTCCAGATCGTGGACGACGTGCTTGACTACGCCGGGGACGAGGCCAGCTTGGGCAAGCCCGTGGGAAGCGACCTGCGCGGTGGCAACATCACGCTGCCCCTGATCCTCTACGTCCAGAACGCCTCGGGCAACCATTGGATTCCCAGACTTCTCGACGGCCGCCGCCTTTCCGATGATGAGGTGCGTGACGTGGTGGCCCAAGTGGTGGCTTCCGGGGCCATTGAAGCCAGCCTGCATGAGGCCCGCCGCCTGGCCGAGGCGGCCAAGCAAGCGCTCGACCCCGTGCCCTCGGGCCCGCTCACCGACATCCTCGTGGCCTTGGCAGATTATGTGGTCCGCCGGCGGCGCTAGGGCCTCGGCCCCCGACATCTCGGCCGTTGTGGTGAGCTGGAACGTGCGCGACCTGTTGGCACGTTGTCTCCAGTCCGTGGAACACAGCGCCGGGCTTGGTGGCGTGACGGTGGAACTCGTCGTGGTGGACAATGCCAGCCACGACGGCACACCGACCATGCTCAAAGAAATATTTCCCCACGCCCACGTGGTGGCCTTGGCGGAGAACCGGGGATATGCGGCCGGCGTGAACGTCGGGCTTCGCGTGGCCCGTGGACGCCACCTGCTTGTGCTCAACCCTGACACCGAAGCCCTGAACGATGCCGTGCCCCAGCTCGTGCGTTTTCTGGACGATCATCCGGCCGTCGGCGCCGTGGGGCCGGCCCTCATCTACCCGGACGGAGCCCCCCAGCCGTCCCGCCGGCGCTTTCCCCCCTTGCCCGTGCTCTTCTTCCAGGATACTACCCTACACGGTTTGGCCCGCCCGTGGCTTGGCCGCTTTTTCATGGACGACATACCGGCCACCACCCCACATCCTGTGGATTGGCTGGTCGGAGCCGTACTTGCCGTGCGCCGGGAGGCCATAGAGAGCGTGGGCGGCATGGACGAGACGTTCTTCATGTATTTTGAAGAGGTGGATTGGCTGAGACGCATGAAAGCCGCCGGCTGGTCCGTCTGGTTTCTGCCCCAGGCCACCTTCGTCCACCACGAAGGAGCCAGTAGCGGCCAAGTGATCCCCTTGCGCCACGCTCACTACGCCCGCAGCCGTATTCGTTACGCCGAGCGCTGGCACGGGCTCCCCACGGCCAAGATGCTGTGGGGATGGCTCATGCTCCACTTCGGCTGGCAATTGGCCCTCGAGTGGGCCAAGGGGCGTGTTGGCCACAAGCCACGCCTGCGCCGAGCGCGCGTGGCCGCTTACGGCCACGTCTTGCAGATCCTGTGGAGGGCTAGGCCATCATGCGCGTGCTCCTCGTAACCGGCGAATACCCGCCCATGGTAGGCGGCATCGCGGACTACACGTATCACCTGGCCAACGCGCTGGCCCACCATGGCCTCCACGTGGCCGTGCTGACCCGCACGGCGGCCAGCAGCCAGCGGGCACCACAGGCCAACATCAACCTCCACGCCGACGTGCAGCGCTGGCGCCTTCCAACCTTGGAGCTCGTGCGCCGCCGGGCGCGGGCGTATGATGTGGTTCACCTTCAATATCAGGCCGCTGCCTTTGACTTGGGCGCGGCCGCGCTCCTCGTGCCCGATTGGCTGCGCTTGTGGGGCGGGTCGCCCGTCGTCGTCACCCTCCACGACCTCCGCCTGCCTTACCTCTTTCCCAAGGCTGGCGTTTTGCGGCCAGCACTCCTGCGCCGGCTGGCCCGCCGTGCCCACGCTGTGGTGGTCACCAACCACAATGATGAACGGCGCGTGCGCCCTTGGCTGTCCGGCCGGGGAGAGGTGCGGGTCATTCCCCTGGGAGCCAACGTTCCCCGAGCCCTTCCGCCCGAGTTCGACCGCCAGGCGTGGCGCGCCCGCTGGAGCGTTGGGCCGGACGATGTGCTCGTGGTCCACTTCGGGATGATCAACCGGAGCAAGGGGGTGCCCACCCTTCTGCACGCCCACAACCGATTGTTGCGCGCCGGCCTACGCGTGAAGCTCCTCTTCCTAGGCGAACCTGTGGGAGCCAGTGACCCCACCAACGCGGAGCACGTGCGAGAAGTTCACGCCCTCATCGAGGAGTTGAATTTGGGCGGCGGGTGGACAATTTGGACAGGCCACCTTCCCCCTGAGGAGATAGCCGCCGGCTTGGCAGCCGCCGACGTGGTGGCCCTACCCTATCGGGACGGCGCTTCACTTCGCCGCACGACGCTCATCACCGCCTTGGCCCACGGGTGTGCGGTGGTGACCACTGCTCCTGAGGCGCCGGCACCCCCGCTCCGGCCGGACCACAACGTGGTCTACGCCCGGCGGAACGATCCCGGCGACCTGGCCCGCCGGTTGGCCCTGGTGATCCGCCGCGAGGACACCCGCCGACGGCTGGCCAGAGCAGCCGCGCGCTTGGCCGATCACTTTGACTGGGCGCGTATTGCCGCCCAACACCGTGAGCTGTACGCCATCGTAGGCCAAAGGGAGAAGAGGCCATGAGATGGCGACAACGTGTGAAGCCCATCTGGGTGGCTTGGGCCATGGCCCTGGCCGGCGCGCTCTTCTTCGCGGCCTTGGCCGTCCAACGTCACAACGCCTTCCTGACCACAGCCTTTGATCTGGGCAATTACGACCAGGCCGTCTGGAACACGGCCCGAGGGCGTCCTTTCCAGCTCACCAACATCCCGGGCGTCACCACGCGGTTGGCCCATCACGTGGAGCCCATTCTGCTCCTCCTCGCTCCCATCTACTGGGTGTGGAGCGATCCCCGCGCGCTCCTGATCGTGCAGTCGGCAGTGGCTATGCTGGGAGCTGTGCCGGTGTACCGGGTGGCGCTCCGTCATCTCAAACACGAGTGGGCCGCCCTGGCTTTTCCTCTGGCGTGGGTGCTCTTTCCGGCCTTGGAGAAGGCCCTGCTCTTCGACTTTCACGCCGTGGCACTCGCCCCCTTCTTCTTGGCCGCCGCCTTCGACGCTCTCGACGAGCAGCGGGACTTGCGTTTCGCCCTCTTCGCGGCCTTGGCCGCTGCGACAAAGGAAGAAATCGGCCTTCTGGTGGCACTCATGGGGCTTTACGCCTTGGGAGTGCAACGGCGCCCTCGGCTGGGCCTGATCACAATGGTCGCCGGCGCCGGCTGGTCAGTCACCGCTATCGAGGTGATCATTCCCCGCTACAGCCCCGAGGGCGAACACGTCTTCCTGAGCTACTACGAGGGGCTGGGCAACGGCTTCATTGGCCTGGTGATAACGGCGATCACCAAGCCGTGGCTCATCGTGCAGCGGGCGCTGGAGGGTGGCGCCATTCCCTACCTGGCGGCCCTCATGGCGCCTGTCGCCTTCCTTTCCCTGTTGGCGCCCCACATCTTGCTCATCGCGTCCCCCTCACTGGCTGTCAACCTCCTGAGCTCCTACGAGCCCATGCGCACGCTGGAGGGCTACCATTATCCCTCGCCCATTGTTCCCTTCGTGGTGCTAAGCGCGGCTGTGGGCTTGGCAGGGCTCGGAAGATGGACAGCCGTCACGGCTCGACGCTGGGGATGGAGTGACCAAGTTCGGCGTCACGCCGTTGTGGCCGGAGCCCTCATCGTGATCATTGCCTCGCTCCTCTACCACCGCAGCCGTGGAGCCACGCCCTTGGCCGCCGACTTCGAATGGCCCCGGGTCACCGAGCACCACCGCATTGGCGAGCGCATTATCGCCCTTATTCCGCCGGAAGCGGCCGTCTCGGCCCAATGGCGCCTCAACCCCCACGTTAGCCGGCGGGAGCGCGTCTACCAGTACCCGGACGTGCGGGACGCCGAGTACGTGTTGCTCGACGTGACGATCAACTCCTGGCCACAACACCCGAACGATCTCTACCGGGATGTGCAGGCCATGTTGGCCGGCGAGTGGGGAGTAGTAGCTGCCCAAGACGGCTGGATTCTCCTGCAACGGGGTGGTGACCAAAAGATCCTGCCCGACCCATTCTACGATTTTGCCCGGGCCCCAAACGCTTCTCCCACAGTGCCCGTGGACATCCAATTTGGAAATGCCCTTCGCCTAGTCGGGTTTGACGTGGAGGAAGAAGCAGATGGAATTCAGACCACTCTCTACTGGGAGCGAACCGGGGCCACTAACGGCCCCATACGCTTGTGGCCCTACTATTTCTCGCCCTCCGGTCAGGTGTTGGAGGACACCTCCCAGCGGCCGCTGGTGGAAACGCTCTGGTATCCGCCGGAGCGCTGGCGGGTCGGGGAGATCGTGCGCACGCGCACTTTGCCCTGGCCCGTGCCCGAGCCCTTCGGCCTCGCCGTGAGCGTGTGGTCTGGGGAGACGTGGCTTCCTCCAACAGTACGACATGTCACCCCGCCGGCCTTCTACATGGCTGAAGGGGCCGTGTGGATTTGGAGTCGTCCCCCGGACACTCGTCTCGTCTCCCTGGACGGGGGCTGGCCATTCGGAACACAACCTGCTCCCACCGTGTTGGAGCGCGTCAGCGTGCCCGATGGCCCTGTACGTGCCGGCTCGACCTACACAGTCACGCTCCAGTGGCGCGCCGGGGGCCCTACCCCAGTGCCGTTGACTGTCTTCACCCAACTCCTCGACGGGAACGGCCGCCTCGTCGCCCAACACGACGGCCCGCCGGCCGGCGGGCTGCGCCCCACACACACACGACTGGCGCCCCGGCGAAGTGATCGCCGACCAACATGGCATTCCCCTGCCGGAGACACTGGCACCTGGCACCTACCGCCTCATCGTGGGCCTGTACGATGGTCAAACCGGTCAACGGGTGCCGGCTCCTGGCCAGGACAACGCCATCAACGTGACGGATGTGCGCGTGGAGGAGTAAACCTCAGGGGCTCCAACGCCGTCTTACGGGGCAGAATGGCCCGACATCTGCAACTCGCTCCCCCAGATGAAGGTGCAATTGCGGCCGGCCTGTTTGGCCTGGTAGAGCGCCTGATCGGCACGGTCAATGAGCGTGTCCAAGTCGGCACACTGCTCGTCCAGTTCGGCCACGCCCAGGCTAATGGTGATCGCCAAGGCCCCCACACTGGTCTCGATGGGCACCTCCATCACAGCCTGTCGAATGCGCTCGGCGACAAGGAACGCTTCCCCTGACGCCCGTCTCGGGGAGCAAGACGACGAACTCCTCGCCACCGTAACGCCCCAACAAGTCGAGGTTACGCAGGTTGCTGCGAATACGTTGGATGAGCTTCACCAGCACCTGGTCGCCCGTGGCGTGGCCAAACGTGTCGTTGACGTGCTTGAAACGGTCCAAGTCGAACATAATCAGGGAGAGCGGACGCCTGAACCGCACGGCGCGGGCGACCTCCCGCCGCCCCAGCTCGAAAAGCCCGCGGCGGTTGTAGGCGCCTGTGAGGGAATCAATGATGGCTTGCCAGCGCACTTCCTGGTGGAGCTGGGCATTGCGGATGGCTGCGGTAGCCGTGGCGGCGAAGGTCTCCAGCAGGTTCAGGTCTTCGGCCGTGAAGGCGTTCGCCCTGGTGGCGTCCAGGGAAATGGCACCCAACACCTGACCGTGGAGCACCAGAGGCACCACGATGGCCGACCGGATGCGGCGTACCTCCTCGATATCGCCCGTGTAGCGAATGTCGGACTGGTTGGCGTCAGGCACGAGGAGCGCACGCCCCTCCCTGATGGCCTTGGCCGAGTAGCCCCCCGTGCAGGCGAACTCCATGGCGCGCACGCGTGGATCTGTGTACCCGTGGAGCGCTCGAATGGTCACCTTGCCCGTTGCCTCATCGGCCAGCAACAGTGCCCCTTTCTCGGCAGCCGGCACGGCGTCAACAGCCGCTTCCAGCACCCGCTGGAGCAACACGTCGAGGTCCAAGGTGGAGAGCAACGTCTGCGTGGCACGGTAGAGAGCCCGCAGTTGGCCTGCGTGGCGCTGAACACGGGCGAAGAGGCGAGCGTTCTGGATGGCCACCGCCGCCTGGGTGGCCAAGGCCTCGGCAATCTGGCGGTGTTCTTCGGTGAAGAAGTTCGCCTCTCGGCGCTTGTCGAGCGAGCACGCCCACCACCTCGTGCATGGAGGAACCCCAGCCAGCTGCACAAATGCGATTGCCGGGCGGCTCATCAGGGTTCCAGCCCGGATGACGTGGGCCGTGTCGGCAATGATCATCTGCGCTCATGTGTCAGGATCTCCTGGAGGGTGGGGTGCTTATCAAGCTGGATCACGCGCCCCTTGAGCTTGTCAGTCTCAGTCCCACCGTTCGTACCCTCGAAGGGTGCAAGCTACGTGCCCGCCCCCCTCGCAGAGGAGCACATTGGCCGTGTCACATGGGATGACATTGGGCGTGTTTGAGCAG